>CAVJHV010000055.1:9063-13935 GCA_963649315.1 Treponemataceae bacterium
GCGATTCTTTTTTTAATTTCCATCAAAAAACCGCAGAAAAACTTTTCATAGTTGCCTCTAAAAATTGCACTTTTTAGAAGCTCCCTTTACAAAAGCGCAAACTGTGAAGAATATAATTTATAGTATTCACCCAGCTGGGCCATCAACTGATAGTGGGAACCAGCTTCTTCTATGCGGCCATTGTTTACGTAAAAAATCGTATCGCAATTTTTTATTGTAGACAAACGGTGGGCAATAATAAAACTTGTCCTTCCTTTTAGAAGCTTGTTCAAACCCTTTTGCAAAAGGATTTCTGTTTCTGTATCAATTGAACTGGTTGCTTCATCCAAAATAAGAATTTTCGGATTAGCCAGCAAAGCTCTGGCAAAAGAAATCAACTGTCTCTGGCCTACAGAAAGCCTGGATCCCCTTTCATTTACTTCAGTATTGTAACCGTCTTCCAGTTCCATAATAAAATCATGAGCCTGAACGGTTTTAGCTGCCTGAATAACATCTTCGTCACTGGCTTCCATATTTCCGTAGCGGATATTATCCATGATTGTTCCCTTAAAGATAAAGGAATCCTGCATCATAACACCCATTTGCGTGCGCAAAGATTTTATTGTAACATCCTGCAAGTCATGCCCGTCAACTAAAATCTGTCCTGAATCCGGATTATAAAAACGGCTCAAAAGATTTACAATAGTAGACTTACCGGCTCCAGTCGGACCTACAATCGCAACTGATTCACCAACAGGAATTTTAAAAGAAACATTTTTTAAAACAGGGTGGCCCTTTTCGTAAGAGAATGTTACATCGCGGTATTCAACTTCACCCTTAATCGGAGGAATTGCCTTTGCACCAGGATTGTCCTTTACGTTAACAGGTTCATCAATTGTTTCAAAAATGCGCTCCAGGTAAGAAACAGCTGTAAGCAGATTGTTTATAAAATCCGCAAGAGTCTGAATAGGCTGCCAGAAGCGACTGATGTAAGAAGTAAAAGCTACAAGCGTACCAATTGTAACTCCCGCAAAATCCATGCGGATCCATGTGATGCCCAGAATGTAAACAGCTGCCATGGTAATGCTTGAAATGATTTGAACGAATGGTCCCATCAAAAAAGACAAATGCACGGCGGCAAGCCAGGCCTTTTTGTAAGCAGAAGAAAGATTGTTGAATATCTTTACGTTTTCTTCTTCCCTGACAAAAGACTGTGTTACACGAATGCCGTTTATACTTTCAGAAATGTATGCATTCAAGTTAGAAGATTTTGAACTTTGCTTTCTCCATCTTTTTCTTGCGTGAGGCCTCATTATAAAAACGTAAGCAATAAAAATCGGAAGACCGCAAAGACAAACCAATGTCAAAGGCGTGTTTATTACAAACATAAAAATTATAATGAAAACAAGAGAACACAAATCTGTAATCGTATTAACCAAACCGTTACTCATGATGTCAGAAATGCTGTTTACATAATTAACAATTCTAACTTGAATTTTTCCATGAGGACGATTGTCAAAAAAATCAAAAGGCAATTCCTGGACATGAGTAAAAATGTCAGTCCTTAAAGCATAAACAATATCCTGCCCAACCTTCGTCATATTTTTGATTTTGATTTTTACAGCCATAGCAATGTAAATAGAAATCAAAAGAGTAAGAGCCCCCAAAATTACAATCGCCTTAAAATTCTTTTGAGGAATGTAGACATCCATAACCTGTTTAAGAAAATACGGATACAGCATTCCAAGGGCAGCAGTTACAAGCATAAGAATGATTGTAGAAATCATTGTCTTTTTGTGAGGCTTTAAATATTTTCCCAAACGCTTAAGCTGACCAAAATTATATTTTTCTTCAAGAGCTTCGTCTTTGTCATAAGTGTTGCGTGCCATTAATCATTCCCTCCTTCAAGTTCCTGATTGAAGTTTCCGTACTGGTGTTTGTATACTCTTTCGTAGTAACCGCCAGCTTTTATTAAATCGCCGTGCTTACCGGATTCAACAATTTTTCCTTCATCCATTACGATGATATTGTCACAATCCTTTACGCTGGAAATTCTATAAGCAATAATAAAAAGTGTCCTGTTTTGAGTAACAGTTTTCAATGCCTTTTGAATTTGAGTTTCAGTTTCCATGTCAACCGCAGAAGTTGTATCATCCAGAATAATAATTGCCGGATTTTTTAAAAGCGCTCTTGCTAAAGAAATGCGCTGCTTTTGTCCGCCTGAAAGACCTACGCCACGTTCACCAATAATCGTGTCATAACCATCCGGCAGTTTTTTTATAAAGTCATCCGCATCAGCCAGCTTTGCAACTTTTTCAACAGCTTCGAAAGGGCAGTCTGGATCACCATAAGCAATGTTTCCTTCAATGGTGTCACTAAAGAGGAAAACATCCTGCATGGCCATTCCAATATTTTCGCGAAGACTCAAAAGTTTGTAATCGCGCACATCTGTTCCGTCAACTTTTACGCTGCCTTCTGTCACATCATAAAAGCGGCAGAGAAGATTCATAATCGTTGTTTTTCCAGAACCAGTGCTTCCAATAATTCCAAGTGAATGTCCCTTTTCCACAGAGAAAGAAACATCACTCAAAATATTTTCACCGTCAGCAGAATACGAAACGTGATCAAAGACAATGTTGCCTTCAACTTTTTTGTTTATGGCATCTGCCTTTTCCTTAACAAGAGGTTCAGCCATGTAAGTGTTGTAAATTTTATCGATGGAAGCCTTCCACCTTAAAACATCATTTGTCAGCCAGCCCAGCATGCGCAAAGGAGAAGTCAGCATCCAGATGTAACCGTTTACGGTAACAAGGTCACCTAAAGAAAGTTCCCCCTTAATTGCAAGGTATCCTCCAAAAATCATCAGAATAACCTGAACCACAGTACCCAAAAATTCAAAAATAGGAACATACTTTTGCCACAACTTTGACGCATCAATTTCACTCTGGCGGTAAGCGGCATTTTCTTTTTGAAAGCGGTTAATTTCAAAATTCTCTTTTGCAAAAGCCCTCACTACCCTGTTGGCAGCAATATTTTCCTGCACATAAGAATTCAAAGAAGAAAAGCACTGCCTTACTTTTGCGAATGAAGGACCGACTGCTTTCATTTGCATGACAACAACAAAAGCTGTTACAGGCAAAACCACAAGAAAAGAAAGTGCAAGTTTCGTGTTTACGAAAAAAACCATCACAACGGCAGCAACCAGCCAGACAATATTTCTAAAAAGATTATAGATAACGTAAGCAACCATGTGGCGAACCGCATCCATATCTCCAGTCTGTCTGGACATCAAATCACCAGTGCGGTTTTTATTATAAAAAGTAAAATCTTCGTGGAGGAGTTTTCTGTAAAGGGCATCCCTCATATCAAAAAGAACGCCCTGCGAAGATTTTTCAAAAAGCATAAGAGCCAGGTATTGAAAACTTTCGCGGAAAACAGAGACAAAAACAATTGCTCCGGCACAAGGCCAAAGATATTGGTACATCTTTTTTTGAATGACTGAATCAACTATAAAGCCAGAAATTTTTGGATTTATAACCGACATACTCGAAACGATTGTGATAATAATCAAGCCCACAATCATCTTGCCCTTGTGTTTGGCCAAAAAAGACCAGAACCACTTAACCGAATTATTTGCCTTCATACTCCCCATATTTATCGAGGCAAAAATTTAAATTCAACTATAATTTTTAGTGATCATTTCTAGATTTTTTAGACATTTTTTTAAGGGGCTTCCCCCTCCCTGTGGTCGGGTCGGGCTTTCCAGGGCTCCGGCTGCCGCCTTCGAACAAAGGCATTCTGCCTTTGTTGTCGCAAACAAGTTTGCTCCCCCTTCCAATCCCTAAGCCAGATTTTTCATAAAAAGACCTCATTTGAAAAAACTTCAGAAAAGGCCTTGAAATTTTTATTAACTGAATCCCACTTTATGGAAAAATAAATATTTTCAAAATATGAAGCATAAGGTTCACTTGAAAGAATTTCTTTAAAAAGCACAGCCATTTTCTCCGGAGGATTTTTAAAAGCTCCACAGCCAAAAGCCGAAAGCACAAGATTCATGTGGTGCTTTTCCATGGCAACATTTAAAATCGTTTTTATTTTATTTACAGTTTGATTTTTTTCAGCCTTACTGTAATCACCATAAGCATCCAGTTGAGGACGATTTACTGCCGCAACAGCAAGCATGCTGACATCAAAAGGCTTTTCTAAAAGCGGGTAGCCTTCTTCTTCAAGTCCCCTGAAAATCGTAACGCTTGGAGAATAAACTGCCCCGTAATTTTTGTTGAGGGGATAAAATTTTTTCTTTAAAGGATACATGGTTTGATAATAATTTGAACTTCTAAAAAGACATTCTTCCTGGGCCGCAGAACCTCGCTCCACTCCCCCACCAGGACAGGAAGGGCTTGCCATATTTAAAAGCAGAGGAGACATTTCTTTATGATCAAAAGCAGTCTTTAAACAATCTTCATTTAAAATTTCAATATTGATTTTATGTCCGCCTCTTTTCTTTTTCTGATCCAAAAGAATTTTTTCAGAATATACAGTACTTTCCAATGGTGGCTGCAAAGTCACTTTGCCGGAAGCTGTTTCATAGCCCCCGTTACAGCAGCAGGCCTGTGTGTGGCGAAAAACTAATTCCCTCAAAGAATGAAGTTTTACCGAATCAAAAAAAGTGCTGGCAGCTTTAAATTCCCTAAGCCAGTTTTTTTCATCCCATAAAAGTTTTTGAATAGACATGTATGGATTTTAAAACAGTCAGTCAGATAAATCAAGTTTAGATTTTACCGGTCACACATGCAGGTCACAAAAATTCCTTTTTAGTTTTTTTTTTAGGACTTTTAAGACTGACCTTTACAAAGGCGTCTTTTGTAAACTTTATACTTAATGATTTTATTC
>CAVJHV010000056.1:0-7119 GCA_963649315.1 Treponemataceae bacterium
GCCCTTCTTCTTCCCAACTTGATTTAGAATTTTCCTTTACCAGCCGTCTGGATCCTTCAAGCATAGACCAGTCTTCCATTTTGATAAACGGAAAAGAATCTTCTTTTGAAGGAAAAATTATTTTTTCTAAAGACGGCAGCCGTTTTAAAATCCGCATAAATTCAACATTAAAAGAATTTAACCTTAGCATACAGGGCATTTTATCTGACGAAGGAATGGAAATGTCACCCGTAGAAATTGACGGTCTTGAAGCAGGCTGTACATACACAAAAAGGAGTTCTTCAAAATGGGAAAAATCTTAGTTGTAGAAGATGACCAAAGCACACTGGATTTTTTAGAGCCTGAATTGCGTCACGAAGGTTTTGAAGTTCTTACAGCGACTGACGGTCGAAAGGCCCTTGAAGTTTTTGAAAAGGAAAATCCGGACATTGTTACACTGGATGTTATGCTGCCGGAATTAAACGGAATAGAAGTACTTCGTCGCATAAGAAAAATTTCTCAAACCCCGGTCATTCTGGTTACAGCAAGAGGTGAAACTCTGGACAAAGTAAACGGATTAAATGCCGGCGCTGATGACTACATTGCCAAACCATTTATGATAGAAGAATTACTGGCAAGAATTAACGCCGTACTCCGCCGCAGCAATGACAAGACAGAGAAAAGCCCGGAACTGAAAAATGCAGACATAATCTTAAACACATCAAACATGACAGTTACCGTTTCCGGCAACCCAATCGATTTGTCAAAAACAGAATATCACCTTTTAAAACTTTACATGGAAAAGCAGGGACAAGTTTTAAGCCGCAACGAAATAATTGACGAAGTCTGGGGCAAAGGTCATTACATTGATATTTCTGTTGTAGATGTTTACACCAGCTACTTGCGTTCAAAAATAGGAAAATTTTCCAAAAAGGAATATTTTAAAAACGTACGCGGTGTAGGTTTTATTATGAATGAAGATCCCCAGGAATAAAAAGGCATCTCCAAAAAAAAGAAAAATAAGAAGGTTTTTTTTGAAAAAGCAGTCATCGGTTCCTATAAAACTTTCGTTGAAAATTACAGTTGCATTCTCTTTAGCACTTGCCCTTTTGCTGGTAATTTTTACCGTCATCATCCTGGCCATGGTTGTAAATGAAAAAAAACAGGATCTGGACATAAGTCGTGAAAAAATCATTTCATGGGTAAAGGATGAAGGGCCCCAAAATGTCAACGGGGGTTTTTTACAGCTGCCCTACAACATTTCATTTATTGTCTATGATCAAAACACAAAAGAAATTTATTCTTCCAACAATAAATTTCTGCCACTTTTAAAAGTGACTGGCGGTAAGACAAGGCGGCATTTGGAAAAAAATTATTTTATAGACGGAAACCTTGATCTTTTGTATCAAAGCCAGCAGTCTGGAAATTACGTTGTTCAACTTTCAATTGATATTGAAAAAGATTCTTCTTCAAAACTTTTGTGGTCAATGGCAAAGACACTGCCTTTTATTTTGCTTCCAGTTTTGATTATTTCTTTTCTTACCGCATTAAAAATGACAAAAAGAGAATTTAACCGCGAACACGATTTTACTGCCAATGTCAGCCACGAACTGCAAACTCCTGTGAATGCAATTCTAGGGCACGCAAATCTTTTAAACCGCTGGGGCAAAAATGATCCGATCCAGCTGGAAAAAAGTCTGGGCGTAATTACAAAAGAAACCATATCCATGAAGGCAATCATCACGAATCTTTTGCAAATGTCAAAGCACGAAAAAGGTTTAATCAAAATAGAAAAATGCCATCTTGATGTAAAAAGTTTTTTTTGCCGTCTGAAAGAAGAATATTCTGTGAACAAAGATTTGGAAATTTCTTTTGACCAAAAGACAGAAGGACAAATCTTCACAGACAGCGAACTTTTACACCAGCTTTTTACAATCGCCATTCAAAACAGCACAAAGTTTTGCCCGCCACCATGTCTGATCGAATTGAAATATTCAAAAAATTCTTCTTCCGCAATTTTTGAAATTTGCGACAACGGCAAGGGCTTTTCAAAAGAAATTTTACCCCACGTTTTTGACCGCTTTTACCGCGGAGACGAATCCCACTCACGGTCCAAAGGTGGCGCAGGTCTGGGCCTTTCCATAGCCAGAAGCATAGCCTCCAGCATAGACGCAGCCATTTCTGCACAAAACGCAAGCGCAGGTGGCGCAATCATCCGGATTGAAATAAAGCAGTGAGGCGGAGTGCCTGTTTTCGAAAGGAACATTTGTCTAGAAAAGTAGTGATGGCGCTTCTTTAAATGCGCTTCAGTCCTTTTAAAATTCGCGCCCCATGTTTACGAAAGGAACAAATGTCTGTAAAACCAACAACAGCGTTTTTAAATACGCTTCAGCCCCTTCAAAATTCACCTCTTCAAATTCTCCGCCCCGCCATAAACTTCCACACAATCTTCCCCCACCCGGTAAAAAGTGTAAGCTGACTTTCTTTTTTTGGAATCCACATGAACAATGGCAAAAGAAGGGGACTGGCCGCCGCGGGGCAAAGAAGCGGAACCGGGATTTAAAATTAAATCTTTTCTTTTTTTTGTGACTGCGGCCAGGTGGGTGTGTCCGTAAAAAGTTAAGTCGGCTTTAAAAGCCTTTGCCGCATCATATAAAAATACAAAACCTGAATAAAGGCGGTAATCGTGACCGTGAGTCATAAAAATTCTGTGACCCGCGGCAGAAAAAACTAAATCCTTAGGAATGCGGACAATACTTTCATTCAGCAAAATAAGATCGCCGTCATTGTTCCCCTTTACACAGGCAATGACAGGAGGAAAAGCAGCAGCCAGTTCGCTGTCACTTTTTGTCCTGTGCATCAGGGTGAACAAATCACTTATGCCGTCACCACAAAACAAAAGAGCCTGGCATGAAGGCCCTGCATTTTTTATAATCGTATAAAGATTTTGAATACCGCCATGGGTATCAGAAATAACTAAAAGTTCAGCATGAGCCTTTGTAGCCAAAGCCTGGCAGTCATTTTCACTGCCAATGAGTTTTGTATTATTTTGAATTAATTCCAGCATTATAAAACTTCCTCTTTTAAAGAGTCCGCCATTTTAGACTTGTCCCCCCCAAAAAAATTTCTCTTTCAGGCCAGCAGTTTTCACAGGCAACTATGAAAATTCAAAGGCATCCCTAAAAAAAGCATTGAAAATGATTTTTAGAGATGCCCATAAGCCTATTTAAAAATAAAATGATTAATGGAAGCAATATTCATAACAGGATCGCGGTAAGCTTCAGCCTTGTAAACTGGACCACAAATGTATTGGGCAGGAACTATCAGTTCTCCGCCAGTTTTAAAATTAGCCTTGTAGCCAAAATCCTTATGCAAACCGACAATCAGTGAAAGAGAATTCAAAATTAACTGCTTGCCCAAATCCTGCAGTGCAAAAGAAGATAATTTTCTGCCATATTCCAAAAGCAAAGTGCATGAGGCTTCCTGGCCCAGAATGTTTGCACTGGAAGTATCGGTCGGCAGCAAAGAAATTACCGGATAGTTAATGTGCCAGTTATAATCGTCAGCCAGCTTTGTCGTCATCAAATCAGTGTCAACCGGCGAACCAATAATAATGTAACCGGAAGAAAGTTTGTCCGTAATGTCAGCAGCACTTGTAATGCGGCCATCTTTTAAATCCGCAGGGTAAACAAGAGGAACAATAAAATCAATATCGCGTTCTGTTGTAAGACCAAAATTCTTTTTTATAAGAGCCATTGTCTCGTCTATAAAATTCTGGTCATTAAAACCTTCACCAAAAAAAATTACAACCTGGCCATTAAAATCCCAGGGCTCAAGTGGTGCCTCTTCCGTGTCAGGGGCCGCATCTTCCACCACTTGAATTAAATAATCGTTACTAGTGTCTCTTTTTGTTCTCTGCGAATAAGTGCGGGTCTTATTTTTTGAACAGGCAGTCAGCGCCAGAAAAGACGCCACCAGCAGAAAAGAAAAAGTCAACTTGCCAAATTTCATGTCTAAATTATAAAGAAAATTTCTTCTTTAATAAAGACCTGATTTTTTATTGTTTTTTTATTTTAAAGCATACTCCCTGCCTTTAACTGCTGTTCCGCAACTCGCTACCGCTCGGTCGGCCCCAAGGGGGCCGACTGCTTCGCATTGCTCCATAGCAGGCTAGGCCCCTTTCCTTTAGAAAAATTTTTTCACTTACCAGCCATCTCTAAAAATGACCTTTTATAAAACAAATCTTTACCCCAAAAACAATTCTGCCTTTTCCACCACTAGCCGGATTGCAGGGGCCGGGCAAAAAGAAAATTTCTTTTCAAAAAAAATTCAAAGCCCTCCACAAAAAAAGATCACTGTCCCTGCCCCTAAAAGCCGTTTTTAAAAGCGCCATCTCCAAAAAAAAATCTATTGCGCTATTGATTGTTTTTCTGAATAGGCATAACATTACGGCATTCTATCCGCTGATTTATCCAAATTGCAGAGCGGAGGTCTTCCTGTGTGGACAGACAAATCTTGCTAAAAAGGAGTCTCTCATGAGAACTATCCCTTCTAATCATTATCTTTTTACTTCAGAATCTGTTGGTGAAGGTCACCCGGACAAATTGTGTGACCAGGTTTCGGACGCTGTACTGGACTTGTGCCTTTCTAAAGACCCTGGTGCACATGTTGCCTGCGAAACTTTTTCTTCTACTGATTTTTTACTTGTTGGCGGTGAAATTAAATTTTCCAAAAAACTTTCTTCGGAAGAAGAAAAGCAGTTTAAAGCAGATGTTGAGCGCACCGCCCGCCAGGTTGCTTTAGACATTGGCTATAATGACAAAAGCGTGGGTCTGGACGGAAAAAATTGTTCTTTTATGAACCGCCTGCATGCCCAGAGTGAAGATATTGCCCAGGGTGTTGAAGGAAAGGGTCTTGAAGAATATCAGGGTCAGCAGGGGGCTGGTGACCAGGGTATGATGTTTGGTTTTGCCTGCAACGAAACAGAGGACTACATGCCAGCTCCTCTTTATTATGCCCACCAGTTGCTTTTAAAAGCCCACGAACTGCGCCACACTGGTAAAATCAAGTGGCTGCGGCCGGATGCAAAAAGCCAGGTTACAATCGAATATGAAGGATACAAGCCTGTCAGAATTCACACGGTTGTTCTTTCCCACCAGCATGATGATGGTCTTGAACATGAACAAATCCAGAAAACAATTATTGAAGAAATCATTAAACCTGTTTTAGAGCCGACAGGTCTTTTGGACAAGGATACTCTTTACTATATTAATCCTACCGGCAAATTTGTTACTGGCGGACCTGACGGGGATTCTGGTCTTACAGGCAGAAAAATTATTGTAGACACTTATGGTGGAATGGGTCGCCACGGTGGCGGGGCTTTTTCTGGTAAGGATCCAAGCAAAGTGGACCGTTCTGCTGCTTACATGGCCCGCTACATTGCAAAAAATATTGTTGCTGCAGGCCTTGCTGACCGGGCAGAAGTGGAACTGGCATACGCTATTGGCATTCCACAACCTGTTTCCATTTACGTAAACACTTTTGGAACAGAAAAGGTGGAAAGGGCAAAGATTGAAGCTGGCCTGGGAAAAGTTTTTGACTGCAGCCCAGCCGGAATCATTAAGACTCTGGATTTAAAGCGCCCTATCTACCGGCCTACTGCTTCTTACGGTCACTTTGGCCGCAAAGAATTCCCGTGGGAAAAAACAGACAAGGTGGAAGCCCTGCTTGCTGCCGTAAAACAATGAAACTTTTGTCAGAAAAAGAAATTGCAGAGGCCATGGAACGTTTTAAAAGACAAACCCCCACACCTCTGCCGGAATTGCTTGCGCCTAATCCTTACTGCTTTTTGCTGAGCGTTGTGCTTAGCGCACAGGCGACTGACCGCAGCGTAAATTCAGCAACAAAAGATCTGTATAAAGTTGCTGACAGTCCTGAAAAAATTCTTGCCCTGGGTCAGGAAGGCCTTATCCCCTACATAAAATCCATTGGTCTTTACAGAAACAAGGCTAAAAATATTATTTCTTTAAGTAAGACTTTAATTGAAAAATTTGACGGACAAGTGCCTTCTACCAGGGAAGACCTTGAAGCATTAAACGGAGTGGGAAGAAAAACGGCAAATGTTGTTTTAAATGTTGTCTTTGGCCAGGCGACAATGCCAGTTGACACTCACTTAATGCGCATTTGTCCAAAGATTGGTTTTGCCCAGGGCAAAAATCCTTTACAGGTAGAAGAGTCACTTTTAAATCGCATTCCAAAAGAATACATACCTAATGCCCACCACTGGCTTTTACTGCACGGCCGCTATGTCTGCACAGCCAGGAATCCCAAATGCGACCAATGTATTATAAAAGATTTGTGCTGCCACAATTAGTGATTTTTCAGACCGGCCTCTTCTAAAAGAAAAAGGCCGGAAGTGACACTTCCAGCCTTTATAAAACAATTTCGGAGAAATATCTTTTTACCAGCTTAAACCTATGCCTGAATAAACCACGTGGTCTCTTGCAGGAGCCTGCTCTTTGAGTAAAGAAAGAGCATCCATTCCCTTGCTTTCGTATTCAGCAATTACCGCACTTACATCCCATGAAAGTTTGTAGTTGTAGCCGAATGTAAAAAGGAAAACTCCCAGTCTTAAATCCAGACCGCCGCCCAGCTTTACAACTGCGTCCTGGTCAAATGAATAAAGGGTTGTTGCCATCAAATAAGGCCTGATTTGTCCAAGATTTGCATTTAATCCCAAAGACAAACCTGCATCCCAAACTTGATTTGGCAAATTATAACCGCCTTCGATTCCCATAAAAATGAAGTTGCAGATTTTCCATGTAAGATCCAAATTGAAATTGTTCCATGTCATTTCTGAAAAATCCATAACAGGAAATGTTAAAAGCGAATCAGCAGTGAAATAAAAAGCACCACGACCCTTGCGGACTTTTGGAGCTTCAGCTTCTTCATCCTCAAATTCTTCTTCAAAAACTTCTTCTTCCAAAACTTCTTCATCCTCTGCCTGAGCAAATGCTGCGAATGACAAAGAAAGAAAAGCGACCAGTAATAAAGCTAATTTCTTAAGTTTCATAAAAACCTCTCTTTTTCGAAAAACGAAAATCTATAAAATATCAATCTAACAAACTTAGTATAATTCTT
>CAVJHV010000056.1:7129-13881 GCA_963649315.1 Treponemataceae bacterium
TTTTTTTTTTGAATTTTCTAAGGATTTGCCAGATTTTACCTTTTGCCTTTTGATATTTTCATAGTCTAAAATTGAAATTTTTAGAGGCTCCCATTACAGTTAAATCCCAAAAAAAAGCGGCATTTTTCTTTTTACAGGCGGGCCTTTTTTATATTGAAGAAGGCATTTTTCTACTATATTATGAAAGTATGTTAAAGGGAAAATCTGTAATTATTGGCGTAACTGGCAGCATTGCGGCATACAAAAGCGCTTTTCTTGTAAGCCTTCTTGTTAAAGAAGGCGCTGATGTTGACGTCATCATGACTAAAAACGCATGCAATTTCATAAATCCTGTCACTTTTGAAACTTTGACTGGTCACAAATGCTACACAGACACTTTTGACCGAAACTTTGAATTTAACGTGAATCATGTTTCTCTGGCAAAAAAAGCGGATGTTTTTTTAGTTGCACCCGCAACAGCAAATTTTATTGCAAAAGCAGCAACCGGTCTGGCCGATGACATGCTTACAACAACATTTCTTGCTTCAAAATGCCCCAAACTTATTGCCCCTGCCATGAACACTGCAATGCTCGAAAATCCTGCAACTCAGGAAAACATAAAAAAATGCACTTCTTACGGAATGACTTTTATTGATTCTGAAAGCGGACGCTTAGCCTGCGGTGATTGTGGCAAGGGAAAAATGGCAGAGGCAGAAATTCTTTTTGAACACATAAAGGCTGCCCTTTGCAAAAAAGACATGGCCGGAAAAAAAGTTCTTGTTACGGCAGGCCCGACAAGGGAAGCCCTTGACCCAGTCCGCTTCATTACAAATCATTCTTCCGGAAAAATGGGGTACGCTATTGCAAAAAATGCTGCCTTCCGCGGTGCCCGGGTAATTCTTGTGTCAGGACCGGTAAATTTAAAAGAGCCTGTCTTTTCGAAAACAGTACATGTGGAAAGCGCAGCACAAATGGCTGAAGAGGTAAAAAAATATTGCCAGGACTGTGACATTATTGTAAAGGCAGCGGCGGTTGCGGATTTTACACCGGCAGCTGTTTGTGATCAGAAAATAAAAAAATCTGGCCAGGAAGGAATGAACCTGCAGATGAAAAAAACTGAAGACATTTTATCCTACCTGGGTCAGCATAAAAATAAAAATCAGTTTTTATGCGGATTTTCCATGGAAACAGAAAAGCTGGTGGAAAATTCAAGGGGTAAGCTGGAAAAGAAAAATCTGAATATGGTTTGCGCAAATTCTCTAAGGCAGGAAGGAGCCGGTTTTGCATGCGACACAAATGTAATCACTTTGATTACAAAAGACCAGTCGCTTGACTTGCCGCTCATGTCCAAGGAAGATGCTGCCCAAGCGATTTTGGATGCAATTCTTTACGGCCTGGATTTTGTAAAAGAAAATTCTGTGAAAGAAAAAATGCAAAATTAATTTTTAAATTTTTTCTGCGGATTTTTTTTCGCGGATTTTACGGATTTTTTTTAAGGAATTTAGTGAAGGTTTTTTTATGGAAGGGAAAAAATCAATTTTAAAAAAAATAGATTTTAAAAGTCTTGAAGGATTTCGTGTGGGCAATGCGCAAAACTTTGACGCAATGACCGGAGTAACTGCTTTGGTTTTTGACAAGACAAATGTCTGCGGAATTGATATTTCTGGTGGAGGACCGGCTGCCCGTGAATCCTACCTTTTTACCCCTCTGGCTGCCCAGCAGTCTGTAACGGCTCTTTTACTTTCAGGCGGTTCGGCATACGGGCTTGAAGCCTCTTCTGGTGCCATGAAATATCTTGAAGAAAGAAATATGGGTTTTCACATGGGGCCACTGGTAGTTCCCATTGTTCCCCAGTCATGTATTTTCGATCTGGGAATTGGTTCATCTAAAATCCGGCCGGACATTCAAATGGGCTACGATGCCTGCCTTGATGCAGAAAAAAATAATCCTGTAAGTGGCAGTGTGGGCGCAGGAACGGGAGCAACAGTCGGAAAACTTTTTGGAATGAGAAGGGCGCAAAAGTCTGGAATAGGTTATGCTGCTTTTGAATGCGGTCCACTCAAAGTTGGAGCGGTTGTTGTTGTAAATGCCTTTGGTGATATTTTTGATTACAGGAATGGCAAAAAGATTGCAGGCTTGATGAATGAAGACAGGTCTGCCTTTTGCGATTTTGAGGAAAATTTTTATTCATATCAATTAAAATTTCCTCAGGGACAAAACACAACCATTGGCGCTGTAATTATGAACGGAAATTTCAGTCAGCAGCAAATGTCAAAAATTGCAGCCATGACAAGGTCTGCCCTGGGCCGCAGCATTAATCCTGTGGGAACAGGCGTTGACGGTGACACCATTTATGCCATTTCAACTGGCGGCGTAAAAAGTGATGTTAATCTGGCCGGAACATTAGCATGCCGCTCCTTAAGCGAAGCAATTATTGATGCAGTAAAATCTTCTGCCATGTCCAATGAAGAATTTCTTAGTTTAGGACAAGGCTGAAAATTGCAATTTTTACATGCAGGCCTAAGCAAACCTAAAGCAAACTTTGGGCCAGTCTGCAAAAGAGAAATTTTATGAATGAAGAAATCCTTGAAAATGCAAATGCAGTTTCTAATGAAAATGAAGTCCTTTCTCAAAGTGAAAAATTTTTTGACCTTGAAAAAATAAAACTTTTTTTTACGGACATTTCGCATTTAAAAAAACTTATTGTCAGCGTTTTTATTCTTGCCCTGCTTTTTTGCATTTACAAACTTTTAAAAAAAATTATTAATGTAAGGGCAAAGGATAAAATTCAGCCTCACACTAAAATGATTTTAAATAAAATCGTCAGCTACACTTTTTATGTTGCTGCAGGCATGTTTGTTTTAAATCTTTTTGGTGTAAATTTAAGCGCCATCTGGGGAGTGGCGGGCATTGCAGGACTGGCTATCGGTTTTGCCTCACAAACTGCTGTCGGAAATGTTATTTCAGGAATGTTTGTTCTTGGAGAAAAGGCTCTTAAGGTGGGCGATTTTATTGAAGTGGACGGCCAGATGGGAACGGTAGATTCTGTTGGTTTACTTTCTGTAAAAATCCACACGCCAAACAATCAAATGGTCAGAATTCCAAACAATAAAATTCTGGACACTAATTTGATAAATTATTCTCACTTTGGAAAGCGCCGCATGGTTTTTGAAATTCCACTTGCCTATAGTGAAGATATGACAAAAGCCCTTGAAGCTGCCCAAAAAGTTCCAGACCTTTGCCCGACAGTTTTAAAAAATCCAGAAGCCTTTGCTTACTATGACGGATTTTCAGATGCGGTAAATTTGAGGCTTGCTGTCTGGTTTAAAAATAAAGATTTTATTCAGACAAAAAATGATGTTTACATCAACCTTGCAAAAGTGTTTAATAGGGAAGGAATTTCAATTCAATACAAACATGTCAATGTTAAACTTTTTGATGAAGAAAAAATAAATTCTAAAAAGAAAAAAATAAATTCAAAGGCGTCTTCTAAAGGGAGTCTCTAAAAATTGTAAATTTTAGAGATGCTCTAAATCAACTTTGAAAAAATAAAAGTAAGGGGTTAAAAATGTCAGTCGGCTGGATTATTTTAATTGTGCTAGCGTCACTTCTTTTGATTGCAATTATTGCAGCAAATATTGAACTTAGTCTTTTTTTGTCACCTCACGGTTTCTGGGCAAAGATTTTTAAGACAAAAAAAGTTCAGCCCGGAAATGACATTCTTTTAAAGGAAGATGAGTTAAAGGAAAAAGTTCAGGCATGGCTTGAAAAATCAAAAGTGAAAAATTTGTGGACCACATCTTTTGATTTTCTTTGCCTTCACGCCCTGTGCATCAGACAAAAAAAACTTTCCCACAAATGGGTCATCTGCTTGCACGGTTACAGCGGACATTTTTTAACAGTAGAAGCTTTTGGTCTGGAATATTTTAACCACTCCTACAATGTACTTTTGCCAGACATGAGAAGTTACGGAAAAAGTCAGGGCACTTCTACAGGCATGGGCTATCTTGAAAAAAAAGACATCTTTGAATGGATAAAAGAAATTTTAAAAATTGATCCTAAGGCAGAAATTGTCCTTCATGGGGTCAGCATGGGGGCAGCCTGCGTGATGATGCTGAGCGGCGAAAAACTATGCGAAAATATAAAGTGCCTTGTGAGCGATTGCGGCTACACATCTGTCTGGGATGAATTTAAAGAAATCAGGAAAAATAAATTTCACTTGCCGGCTTTTCCAATGCTTTACCTTTGCGGATTCTTTTGCAAAATCAGAAAAGGGTTTTTCTTTCACCAGGCTTCCTGCGTAAAGGCTTTGTCAAAATGCAAAAAACCTATTTACATGATTCATGGGGCCGAAGATAAATTCGTTCCCTGCAAGATGGTCATAAAAAATTACATGGCACTTAAAGATGTAAAAAAAGACTGGTACCTTTTTGCGGGAACGGAACACGCCCAGGCTCTTTACAAAAACAGCGAACTCTACTGGCGAAAAGTTTTTTCTTTTGTTGATCAGTTTGTGGGGTTGCCCTCTGCAGTTGCATCTTTGTAAAAATCCTTAAAAAAAATCCCAGTAAAAAAAATATTTAAAAAAAATTCACATTTTTTTGTAAATTCTGCATTTTAAAAACGTATAATCTTATATGAAAGTACAAGTTAAATATATGTTTTTATCATTGCAGATTTTTTTTCTGCTTTTGCCAGTTGGATTTTCTTCATGTCTTTTCGACAAAGAAAATTATGCAGATTTTTCTATTCCCCAGGAAGTAATAGAAGCAGCTGAAAGGAATGAAGTCTATCTTTCTTACATGACAATGGCAGGCCTTGAAGTCCATGAACTTATTTCAAAAAATGAACTGGAAAAAGGCCTTTTACTGCCTGCAAAAAAGAACATTCCCTTTCCCCTGGTGGTTTATGTAAAAGGAAAAAGCCTTGAAGCTTACGGAGCAATTTTTCCTTACACAAAGCAGGTGTCAAAAAAAGGAGAACTTGCGGCTTCTGTTTTGCAGGGACTTTATGCCGGTGCTGAAAAATCTGATAAACAGACTTTTTCGAAAGTCCAGGAATATTTGTCTTACTTTAACTGGCAAAAGTTCATGAAGGAATGTGAAGCTCTTGAAGAAGCGGACAAAGTGGACAGGCAAAAAATTATGGAAGACATAGCGGCCGGCACATTCAGTAAATCTTCTTTGATTTACTGACGGAAGGCGAAATGTCTGGGAATGGCGCATTTGAAAAAAATAATGACATAAAAAAAAAGATTTTTTGTCATGTTCAAAAAAAGGCAATCCAGCTCAAAGCAAAAAAATAAAAATATTTACAGTTGGAAAAAAAGCGGAAGCGGTGTAAAATAAAAAAATGAAAATAAGGGTGGGATTTTTTTTATTTTTGGCAATATCAGTAATTTTTGTTTCATGCGCAAAAAAGGCAAATGTAATTTTGCCAGGCGAAAATGCACAGGACATTTCCAGCGAGGCTGTAAAAAGCCACCAGTGGTTTTGCTTTACAGAAAATGGATTTGAAGAAATCGATCTTCCTCAAAATGCGTCTGGACTTTTGAAAAAACCGTGGACAGAAGCCATTCGAATTTCTTCAGCCGCAAACATTCCTTTAAAAGATTATGCACGCTCTGGCATTGCAGACGCTTATGCGATTGTAAACCGTCTGGGGGTATTGGCACTTGACGGTGGGAACGTACGCCTTTATCAGGACAAATCAATTTTTTCAGGCGAAACAGCAGACTCCCTTGTTTTTTCCGGAGCACATCCAGTTTTTTGCCTTTACCGCAATACTTTTTTTAACGAAGGTTTTTCTGTAACTTATGAAGCCCTTCAACAGTCAAGGCCTTTTTTAGTTCAATTTAATCCGGAAACAAAAATGTCCTATCCCCTTGTTTCTTATGCGAATTTAAATTTAAAAGATGATGAAGAAATCTCCGGATTTTTCTGGGATGGAAAATCTTGGGCATGTTCAATAAAAAATCAAAGTGAAGATTTTGTTCAATTCAATTATCTGTCATGGTCACCGATTGTAAATCTTTCGGATTTGTCACCGGCTTTAAATAAGGATCTTTTTGTTTTTGAAGAAATAAGTGAAAGCCAGTACCGCGCTTTAAATACGCCGAAGCTTTTTAAAGATGCCCCTGACCAGTTAAAAAAATTACTTTCTTCCATTCCGCAAACTATGTGCGTCTATGTCATTTACAGGGATGAAAGCGGAACTAGTCCCAAAAGTTATTATCAGGAAGGAAATGGTTCAAGGCCTTTAAATGCAAAAGCAATTATTGCGCCTCAAGCTTCTTTGGTAGCAGCAGTTTTTGAAGACGGAACAACTTACGTAAAAAGCACAGAAAGTGATGAACTGCATGCCTTCCGTTTGCCAAAACTTCCTGGCGCCTACAAATACGGCGAAATCTGCATTTCAAAAAAGACAATGCTTGTTTCGTGGGAAGAAACAGATTTTTACAAAAGCGGCCGGTCAGGTTTTATTAAGGTGGATTTGTCAAGTCTTTTGGGAATTTGATTTTTTTCGGTGGGGCTGATTAGGAAATAAATATTTGTTTTGGGAAGATGAGCGGATTGTTACAAAACAAACATTTGTCCACGTGCCAGGCGCCGGCTGGTTTCGAAACAAACATCTGTCCACCTAACAGGCGCCGGCTGGTTTCGAAACAGACATCTGTCCACGTGCCAGGCACAAGCTGGTTTCGAAACAAACATCTGTCCACCTAACAGGCGCCGGCTGTTTTCGAAACAAACATCTGTCCACCTAACAGGCGC
>CAVJHV010000057.1:0-13331 GCA_963649315.1 Treponemataceae bacterium
TTTCGTAAACAGGGCGCAACTCTTTTCGAATTGCGCTTTTTGTAAACAGGGGCGCTTTTGTTTTCGAATTACGCTTTCCGCAAACAGGGGGCACCTCTTTTCGAATTACGCTTTTCGTACCCCCCCTTCGTAAAGCGCCGCTCCCCTATCCACCAATCTTCATTCCTGTTGTGGTCACAATTGCGACTTTCGTGCCCAGATTATCTTCAATATTAATTTCATAAATGCATAAAGACTTGCCGTCTTTTATTAAGCGGGACTGACCTTTTAAAATATTTCCCTTAGCAGCATTTAAATAAGTGATCTGGCTTGAAGCTGTAACGGCACGCTCACCATTGCGGTTGGCAGAAACTGCAAAGATAAAATCGGCAAGGGTAAAAATGGCGCCACCCATAACGCGGCCAATTCCATTTGTGTGAAAATCTTTTATTTCAAAAGAACAGCTGGCATAATGAAGGCCCACCTGGTCAATTTGAATGCCACTTGTGGCAACAGCAAATTTGTCAGCAGAAAAAAATTTTCTTGCTTCTTCAAGTTCATTTTGAAAATCATTTTTTACAATACAATCTTCTTTCATTTTTTACCCGGATTTTTTCTATGAAAAAAATTCTACAAATCACCTAAATGTGGCACCTAAACGTAATCAATTGCCTTTACATTCATTTCATAAAACTGCTCTTTGACTAAAAGTTTAAGAGCTGCCTTCAACTCGTCCTTAGAAACAAGGCCAGTCTTACTTGCAGCCCCCAGCAAAACCATGTTCACCACTTTTGAAGACCCCAAGTCCTGGCATGCCTTGTCAGTGTCCACTTCAATAACGGTCGAAACTTTTTTCAAATAATCAATCATTTCATCTTCCAAAAAAGTTTTTCCCGTCAGACTTGCCGTCACAGGCTGAACAATTTTTCTGTTCACAATCACCATGCCGCCATCTTTTAAATAAGCAATATTTCTGACAGCCTCACTTGCTTCAAAGGCAATGATTAAATCTGCCTGTCCCTGTGGAATAAGAGGAGAAAAAATATTTTCCCCAATGCGCACATGGCTCACAACAGAACCACCGCGCTGGGCCATTCCAATTGTTTCTGCAGAAAAAACTTTGTGACCACCGGAAAGAGCCGCCTGTGAAAGAACTTTCGCTGCAAGAACAGTACCCTGACCGCCTACACCGCAAATCAAAATATTTTTATTCATTTTATTTTCTGCCATTTTATTCTCCAATCGCCTTTACCGGGCAAACATTTTGACAAAGAGAGCAGCCTGTACACAAAGATTCATCAATAGCCACAATTTCCTTCCCTTTAGAATTTTTCTCTTTTAACAAAGACAAAGCCGGGCAGCCCAATTCCTTTATGCACTTTTTGCAGCCAATACATTTTTCCCTGTCCACAACTTTTGCCTTTTGCCCTTTAAAGCCCAGCCTTGACGCTATTGAAATACATGGTGACTTAAAAATAATCGCACTTACCCCGTCAGCAGCATCTGCTTTTTTTACAGAATCAATAGCCGCTTCAAGATCAAAAGGATTAACCTCTATAACAGGATTTACACCAATTGCTTCAAGGATTTTTTTAATGCTGATTTTTTCAACAATTTCTCCCATCATAGTACGGCCTGTTCCCGGGTGAGGCTGGTGACCAGTCATTGCAGTAGTTGAATTGTCCAAAATACAAATTGTCTGTTTTGCCTGATTGTAAACCGCATTCACAACCCCGGTAATTCCCGAAGCAAAAAAAGTAGAATCGCCTATGAAAGAAAAACAGTGGCGGTCTTTTTCGTTATGATAAAATCCCTGGGCCATAGTTATGTCAGCCCCCATACAAAGACATGTATCTGTCATGTCCAAAGGCTGGGCATTCCCCAGTGTATAGCAGCCAATATCACCACAGTAAACTGTCTTTAAATTTTTCATTGCCATCTTAACGGCATAAAAAGAAGCGCGGTGAGGACAGCCGGCACAAAGAACCGGAGGGCGGACAGGCAAATCCGGCACTTGAAGTACTTTGTTCAATTTTGAACTTTCCAAATCTGAATCATTCAATTTTGAACCATTCATTTTTGTACAATTCACTTTTGAATTCAAAATAAGTTCATTCACTTTAGATTCATCTTCAAGCAAATGATCTTCCTTTATTTTTCTGGAAAAAAGATCCATCAAAACTTCACTCACCTTTTCAACAGAAAGTTCCCCTGCTTCTTCAACAAAGCCGTCAATCTTACCGTGAATCTTACATGAAATATTTTCTTTACCACAAAGGTAAATTAAATTTTCTTCAATAACAGGATCCAGTTCCTCAAAAACAACAATTGAAGAATTTTCTTTCATAAAGGAAAGTGCAAGACTTTCCGGAAAAGGATAAGGGGTGCCGATTTTTAAAACCTTTACACCTTTTAAATTCAAAAGAGAAAGGCTTTCCATAAGATAATTGTAGGAAATACCGCCGGCAGCAAAAGCAATATCAAAAGAAGAAGCATCTAAAAAGCCATCTCCACCTTCACTAGTCTTTATAAAATTCCATTTGCTCTTAGAAAATTCCTCCGGCAGGACATTCAAGTTTCTATTAAAGAGGCGCTTGTGGTTCATGTAAGAAGACCGCGGAAAAATAACCCACCGTTTTGTATCTTTTTCAAATTCGCCATTCTTTCTGCAGGCTTCCAAAGCTGGAACTTCCATACTTTCATAAGCATGATCCACCCTTGTTGTAGGACGCAGCAAAACCGGAGTATTGTATTTTTCAGAAAGTTCAAAAGCTTCCTGCACCATTTCAAAAGCTTCCAGAGGAGTTGAAGGATCAAAGCATGGCAGTTTAGAAAAAGATGCAAACTTTCTTGTGTCCTGTTCCGTCTGACTTGAAATAGGACCCGGGTCATCAGCAGAAACAATCACCATGCCACCCTTGACCCCAACATAAGAAAGGCACATGACAGGATCCGAAGCCACATTCAGTCCCACCTGCTTCATCGTAACCATAGTGCGGCTGCCAGCATAACTAGCCCCTGCAGCAACTTCCACAGCCGCCTTTTCATTTACAGACCACTCCACATAAGTTCCAGTCTGTTCTTTATACTTTGCAATAAATTCAATAATTTCACTGGAAGGAGTGCCAGGATAACCCGCAACTAAATTCACCCCTGCCCTTAACGCCCCAAGCGCAATAGCCTGGTTGCCCATAATCATTTGTCTAACCATAAAAAAAATTATAGCACAAAGCAAATAAAAAATTTACCACTTTTAATTTTTATTTTTTAAAGCATCCCGCCTTTTGTCAAACGGCCCTTCCGTGGCTCGGCTATTCGCCTCGGTGCTTCGCACTTTGCCTTTGGCAAACCACTACACGGCCGGCTAGGACTATTTTGGACAGCAGCACTTTTTTCCTAAAGCCTTCATGCAAAATTTCAAGCAGCCCTTCCCCATTCATTAAAAAAATTCAAAAAAGAATTTCAAAGCTTGCTGACCAAATAAAAAAAATTTTGTATAGTTAGCACAAACTAACATAAGGGAGCAAAAAAATATGGATATAGCAGAAATTGATGAAAATGGAAAGGGCTTACTCTTTTTTGGAGACTGCCCTGTAGAAAAAATAGAAAAAATAAAAGGCCAGGAAAATATTTTTCTTTTGCAGCTTACAGTTAAGCTTGAAAGACAAAATCAAAAAAGCCCAGGGGCCGGACAATTTTATTTACTCAAAAGCAAAAAATCAAATGTAAACTACAACAGGCCCATCTCGGTTTACAATTCATTTGAAAAAATAAATTCTAGCGGTCAAAAGGAAGTCACCATTCAGTTCATGATTTTAGAAAAAGGCCAGGGCACACAGGAACTTTGCCACATAAACACGGGCGAACTTGTTACAGTCATCGGCCCTTTAGGAAACGAATGGCCGGCTCCGGACCAGGAACTTTTACAGGAAAGCATAAAATCTGACAAAGCAAAAATTGCAATCGTTGGCGGAGGCATTGGTGTGGCTCCTGTTGCAAATTTCGCTTCATCCCTGCCACAAGGCTCTTACGATTTTTACGCTTCTTTTAAATCAGGATTTTATGGACTTGAAAATGTAAAGGCAAAAAATCTTTTTATTACAACAGACGACGGTTCCGCCGGCATTCGCGGAATGTTACCAGCTGCCCTTTCAAAAGAAAAAATCCAAAAAGAAGGCTACAAGGTCATTTACGCCTGTGGTCCAAGTCCGGCTTTGGCTTACGTAAAAGGACTTGCAGAAGAACTTGGCATTACATGCTGGATTTCCATGGAACACAGAATGCTTTGCGGCGTAGGAGCCTGCCTGGGCTGTACAATAGACACAAGCCAGGGGTTAAAAAGATGCTGTAAAGACGGACCGGTTTTTAATGCAAAAATCCTTCACTTTGAAAAACCTGCTCCACGACGCCAGAGCCTTTCCAGCGAAGAAGAAGTAGACTTAAGCGTAGACATAGCTGGTCTTCATTTAAAAAATCCAATAATCGCTTCTGCAGGAACATTTGCTTTTGGTCAAAACTACCGCGGCTTAAGTGACGTAAATGCCTGGGGTGCAATCGCATCAAAAGGAGTCACCTACGAACCAAGAATCGGTAACAAGGGGGAACGGTCTTTGGAAGTTGCGGGCGGCAACATGAATTCAATAGGCCTTCAAAATCCGGGAGTAAATGCTTTTATAAAAGAACTTTTACCTGGAATGAAAAGTTTAGGGCCACTTGTAATCGCAAACCTTGCAGGAAGTGACATTGAATCTTATGTGGAAGGGGCCAAACTTTTGGACAAGAGCGACTGTGACATGATTGAATTAAACATCAGCTGCCCTAATGTAAAAGCGGCAGGTCTTGCATGGGGCCTTAGCGCAGAAACAGCCTACTACTGTGTTTCTTCAGTCCGCGTTGTTACCAAAAAGCCTCTTATGGTAAAACTTAGCCCAAACGCTCCTGACAACCGCCCAATCGCCTTAGCATGTATTAAAGCCGGAGCAGATGCAATTTCTTTAATCAACATGGTGCACGGAGTAGCCATTGACATTGACAGGGGCAAACCATTTTTCAGCAATGTTCATGCAGGCTATTCTGGCCCGGGCTTAAAACCTTTAGCTTTACGAATTGTCTATGATGTAATAGAAGAAATAAACAAACTGCCGGAAGAAGAAAGAGTTCCTGTTGTGGGAATTGGCGGAATTTGCAACTGGAAAGACGCAGTGGAATTTATTATGGCAGGCTGCGCTGCTGTAGAAATTGGTCAGGCAAAATTTTCAAACCCGGATGTTGCATTAGACATTGCTAAGGGAATGAAAAAATTTATGAAGGAAAGAGGCTACAAAAATCTAAAAGAAATGTGCGGCATAGCTCAAATGAAAAGGCCCAATCCGGCCCACACTGACGAAAGAGGTCACTACCAGGATTTAAAAAATATGATTTCAAAAGATAAGGGAGCCTCTAAAAATTGCAATTCTTAGAGACAACTATAAAGGGTCAGAGCTGAAAATCGCAGCTGGTTACGAAAGTAGCCTTGCTTTTGGAAAGCGGTGCTGTTTACAAAAGCGGTGCCTGTTTTCGAAAGCGGTGCTTGTTTTCGAAAGCAGTGCTTGTTTACAAAAAGCGGTGCCCGTTTTCGAAAGCAGTGCTTGTTTACAAAAATCGGTGCCTGTTTTCGAAAGCAGTGCTTGTTTACAAAAATCGGTGCCTGTTTTCGAAAGCAGTGCTTGTTTACAAAAATCGGTGCCTGTTTTCGAAAGCAGTGCTTGTTTACAAAAATCGGTGCCTGTTTTCGAAAGCAGTGCTTGTTTACAAAAATCGGTGCCTGTTTTCGAAAGCAGTGCCACTCCACATAAGAAGTCCCCCTCACCTCCACTCCCATTTCAAAATTCTTCAAAAAATCAATCAAAAATCCATAAAAAAATAATTGAATAAAATATTCTTTTAAATATATATTCGCCCTATGAAGAATCAATATAACAAAACTATAGTTGCATGTTTTGCCGCTTACATCACACAGGCCATCGTCAATAACTTTGTGCCTCTTTTGTTTTTGACTTTTGAAAGTTCCTACAAAATTCCACTGTCGCAAATCACCCTGCTTGTTACATTCAATTTTGGAATTCAGCTTTTAGTTGATTTGCTTTCAGTTTATTTTGTAGACAAAATAGGCTACCGTGCATCCATGGTGCTTGCACATTTTCTGACAGTAACAGGACTTGCTCTTTTAACAGTCCTGCCGGAAATTTTACCATCAGCTTTTACAGGCATACTTATTTCAGTAATGATTTATGCCATTGGTGGCGGTTTGCTGGAAGTTGTAGTCAGTCCGGTTGTAGAAGCCTGCCCTTCAGACAACAAGGAAAAAGCTATGAGCATGCTGCATTCATTTTACTGCTGGGGTCACGTAGGAGTAGTTTTGCTTTCCACCCTCTTCTTTAAAATCTTTGGCATCACAAACTGGAAAATCATGACTTTAATCTGGACTCTCCTTCCACTTTTAAATGGATTTGTCTTTTTTAAAGTTCCTATTGCTCCTTTAATGACAGAAGGTCAGGAGGGAATGAAAAAGAGTCAGCTTTTTAAATCAAAACTTTTCTGGTGCCTTATGGTTATGATGGTTTGTGCAGGAGCCAGCGAACAGGGCGTAAGTCAGTGGGCTTCAGCTTTTGCGGAAAAAGGTCTGGGCATTTCAAAAACTGCAGGCGACCTGGCAGGCCCAATGATTTTCGCAATTTTGATGGGATCTTCCCGTGTCTTTTACGGAAAATTCGGAGACAAAATAAAACTGGACCGCTTTATGATTATAAGCTGCCTTCTTTGCCTTGCTTCTTACCTGGGACTGGCCTTTCTGGAACTTCCACAGCTCAGCCTTCTTTGCTGCGGTCTTTGCGGACTTTCAGTAGGAATCATGTGGCCTGGAACATTCAGCAAAGGCTCAGCCGCTTTACCGCAGGGGGGCACTGCAATGTTTGCCTTCTTTGCTTTGGCAGGTGACATTGGCTGTGCCAGCGGTCCTACCCTCGTAGGTCAAATTTCTTCTATATTTAATGACAATCTTAAAAAAGGATTTTTATTCGGCATGATTTTTCCGCTTTTACTGTTAATCGGAATCCTTTTATGCAGAAAATGGCAAAAAGAAAATCCTAAACTTTTAAATAAATAAACTTTCCATATAAGTGAAAGTGGTGTTATAATTGCTAAAGTCACCTTTTTAAAGGGAGCCTTATGAGGATTTCTAAATGATTTTTTTTTGGAAATCCTTGTATGATTTTAAAAGGATTTTTCTCAGGCAAAATCAGAGTAAAATCAAAAAAAGGAAATGGAGGTTTTTATGACAAACAAAGAAGCTATTGAAGCTTTAAAGCAAATTAAAACTTACACTGCTGCATCGCTTCTAGACCAGATTGATTATGCAATCAGCGTTCTGGAAAAACTGGAAAAAGAAGGAGTTAAAGATCCTCTTAAAACAGATTTTACAAAAACAGCAGAAAAATAATTTATAAGGAAGGAAATATTTAAAATGCAAATGGCTGGTACATTTTGGTCCCTGGTTCCTGCAATCGTAGCGATTGTTTTGGCACTTTGTACAAAGGAAGTTTATTCTTCCCTTTTCTTTGGAATTTTGATTGGCGGTCTTTTTTATGCCATCAATGCAGCATCAGGATTCACAGGTTTTCTTGATCACGTCTTTAGCGGCGGTCTTGTTACTTCAATTGCGGATTCTTACAACATAGGTATTCTTGTTTTCCTTGTCATTTTGGGAACAATGGTTGCTTTAATGAATAAGGCTGCGGTTCAGCTGCATTCGGTGACTGGGCAAAAAAACACATTAAGTCTAAAGTTGGAGCACAAATTGCTACAATCATTTTGGGCATTCTTATTTTCATTGATGACTACTTCAACTGTCTTACTGTAGGTTCAGTAATGAAAAGCGTAACAGGCAGACACGGAGTTTCCAGAGAAAAACTTGCTTACCTTATTGACTCAACAGCTGCCCCTGTCTGCATCATTGCACCAATTTCTTCATGGGCTGCAGCAGTTGCAGGTTTCGTTACAGAAGGTGAAAACGGCATTCAGCTTTTCTGCAAGGCCATTCCATTTAACTTTTACGCCATTCTCACAATCGTAATGATGTTTGCAATGGTTCTTATGAAAGTTGAATACGGTCCTATGCGCAAGTACGAAAATCCACTTTCAGAATTGAATGAAAAGATTGAAGAAAACGAAGAAAAGAAAGATGCTAATCCAAAGGGAAAAGTTATTGATTTAATTTTCCCGGTAATTGTTTTGATTATCCTCTGCGTTTTGGGTATGCTTTATTCAGGCGGCTTTTTTACAAGTGATTCAGAATCTTTCCATAACCTGGCAATCGCATTTTCAAACTCTGATGCTTCTGTAGGTTTAGTACTTGGTTCATTTGGTTCACTTTTCATCACAATAATTTTTTACATGTGCCGCAAAGTTCTTTCATTCAAGGATTCAATGGCATGTCTGCCGGACGGATTTAAGGCAATGGTTCCTGCCATTCTTATTCTCTGCCTTGCATGGACACTCAAGGGCATGACAGACAGTTTGAACGCGAAAGAATATGTTGCCGGAATTGTTGAAGGTTCAGCTGCCGGATTAAAATATTTCCTGCCTGCAATCATTTTTGTAATCGGCTGTTTGCTGTCTTTTGCAACAGGCACATCTTGGGGTACATTCGGAATTTTAATTCCAATCTGTATTGCAGCCTTCCCAACAGGAGCCATCCGCATCGTTTCTATTTCTGCCTGTATGGCAGGAGCTGTTTGCGGTGACCACTGTTCACCTATTTCGGATACAACAATCATGGCATCTGCAGGCGCCCAGTGTGAACACGTAAACCACGTTTCAACTCAGCTGCCTTATGCAATTACATGCGCTGTAATTTCATTCCTGTCATATGTTGTTGCAGGTCTTACCCTCCACTTTGGAATTGTTCTTTCAGGAATTCTTTCATGGGCATTCGGTTTGATTGTACTTTTTGCATTCCTTATTGTAATGAAAAAAGTCAATGCAAAAATCAATGCAAAGGCAAAGGCTTAAGGATAACTTGAAAATTTAATTGAAAATAAAAAGGCTGCCTGTTTTTTTCAGGAGGCCTTTTTGTTTTTTAAATTTTGAAAATCAAAAATCCATTTTTTAAGGGGAGCCTCTAAAAGCAAGCAAAATCTTAGTTCGAAAGTTCTCAAAAAAAATCCGCAGGAAAAATCACCCCAGCAATTCCCTCAAAAAAAATCCGCAGAAAAAAATCAATTCAAGAAAAATCCATTTAACAGAGATTTTACATTTTAAGAATTGATTTATTTTGAAGAAAATATACTATACTTAATGTATGATTTTTCTATTGGAAGACGATGAGTCAATCCGCAAACTTGTGGACTACACTTTAAAAAGTCAGGGTTACGAATGCAAAGATTTTGCTTTGCCAAGTGACTTTTGGAAAACATTCTCTTGTGAAAAGCCGGACTTAATTCTTCTGGACATTATGCTGCCAGAAGAAGACGGCATTTCGATTCTAAAAAAAATCCGCAGCAATAGCGAAACTTCAAAAATTCCTGTCATCATGCTGACGGCAAAAGGTTCGGAATTTGATGTTGTAACGGGACTGGATTCTGGCGCTGACGATTATGTTACAAAACCTTTTGGAATGATGCCTCTGCTTTCACGGATAAAGGCAGTCTTTCGCAGATACGAAAATGTAGAAGCAAAAGACGAGAGTGAAAAAATTCTTGAAGCGGGAAATGTCAAAGTTAATGTTAAAAGGCACACCGTTTTTGCAAATAGAAAGCAGGTTTTCTTAACAATAAAAGAATTCGACTTACTTGCACTTTTAATTCAAAACAAAGGAAATGTTTTAAGCCGCGAACAGCTTTTGGATTCAATATGGAAAATTGATTCCGATATTGAAAGCCGGACTGTAGACGTTCATGTAAGAACTTTAAGGCAAAAAATTGGTGATGATGAAGGCAAACTTATTCAGACAGTTAGAGGTCTGGGCTATAAAATTCTGTGAGATAAATTATGGAAAGAAAAAATCTTAAAGAAAAAAAATCAAAGTCGCTTAGCATGGGAATTTTCTGGAGTTCATTTTTATCCGGAGCACTTGTTTACCTGGTGTGCTCATTCCTTTTCATTTTAAATATGTACTCTTACTTTGAGCGCCAGATTTTTGACGAACTGGAAAGTGAAGCCTCTTTAATTTTAGACTATACTCTTGAAGGAAAGACTGACTCACTTTCAAAACTCAAAATCAAAAACAGAATCACTTTAATTAATTCTGACGGCACTGTTTATTTTGACAACACAATAGATCCTTCCACAATGGAAAATCATTACAAAAGAATTGAATTTATTGGAGCCCAGCAGGACGGCACTTACAAGAGCACAAGATTTTCTACAACCATGACAGAAAAAACTCTTTACTATGCCCGCCTCTTGGACAACGGAGATGTACTTCGCGTTTCAAGCAGCCAGCACACAATCGGCGTTTTGATTTTTGGAATGAGTCCTGTATTAGGATTAATGCTTGTGATTGCAATGATAATTTCTGCAATGAGCGCAAACTGGACTTCTAAAAAAATTGTTCAGCCTTTAAACAGAATAGACCTTTTGTATCCGGAAAAGGCAGATGTCTACCAGGAACTTAAACCGCTTACAAAAAGACTTTCTGAAGAAAATTACGAAAAAAGCCAGAGGGAAGAACTGCGCAAACAGTTTACCGCAAACGTCAGTCACGAATTAAAAACGCCTTTAACAAGCATCAGCGGTTTTGCAGAAATTTTAAAAGCCGGAGGAACTGATGAAAAAACAACTGTAGATTTTGCAAATACCATTTACAAGGAAAGCCAGAGATTAATTTCTCTTGTGAATGACATAATCAAGTTGAGCAAACTGGATGAAGAATCCATCAGCCTGGAAAAAGAAGATTTAAGTTTGAGGGACATTACAAAAGATGTCTTTTCCATGCTGACTGAAAGTGCAAAAAAAAAGAATGTGCTTTTAAATCTTTATGGTGACAGCGGAAACATAAAAGGCGTTTCACCTGTCATCTACGAAATGATTTATAATCTTACAGACAACGCAATAAAGTACAACAAAGAAAATGGCAGCGTTGACATAACAATCAAAACTGAAAATCTTTGTGACGCAAAAGACGCTGACTTTGTAGCAAACGAAATAATTTCCTATGAAGAACCTTCAGACCGCACCGCAGACAAAAATAAAAAATGCGTAATGGTGACAGTCTCTGACACGGGCATTGGCATTCCTGGTAAAGAGAAGGACAGAATTTTTGAACGCTTTTACAGGATTGACCAGAGCCGGTCAAAAGAATTAGGCGGCACAGGGCTGGGGCTTTCAATTGTAAAGCACGGAGCAAAATATCATGACGCTTCAATTGCATTAAAATCTCAGGAAGGAAAAGGTTCAACATTCATGATTATCTTTAACGCATAGACTTGAATTGCAATTCTCTTAAAGTTATCTCTAGAAACTGCAATTTCCAGAGGCTTCCTTAAAGAAAATCTAAAAAAATAACTTTGGCTTTTACTGTTTACAAAAAGCTAAGAAGGCCAAGTTTTATATGATATTTTTGTAATTTTTGAGATTTTGAATTTCAATCCCTAGAAAGAGAGCCAAAAAAAATTTACAAAAATTTTACAAACATTTCTATTCAAAAAATGCGTAAAATCGCATAAAATGGGCTATCATGGTTTTAAATGTCGCAGGTCAGATTTTAAGTTTTATTGGATCCCTTTGTATTTTGTTATTCGGAATGAATATGCTTTCCGATGGCATCCAAAAAGGAGCAGGCTCTGGTCTGCAAAAGCTTTTGGGCAAAATAACCGGCAACCGCATAAAAGCAGTTCTAACCGGAATTGGTGTAACTGCAATCATTCAGTCGAGTGGTGCCACAACTGTCATGGTTGTTTCTTTTGTAAACGCAGAAATCATGACACTGCAACAAGCAATCGGTGTAATCTTTGGAGCAAACATCGGCACCACGGTTACCGCCTGGATTGTTTCCTTATTCGGATTTTCATTTTCCATTTCAGCTGCAGCCATTCCTCTTTTTGGAATAGGCTTTATGTTAAAGCGGTTAAAAAAGTTCAAGATTCACAACTTTGCTGACTGCTTCATGGGATTTGCCCTGCTCTTCATGGGTCTGGGACTTTTACAGGAAAGTTTAAGTCTTAGCGAAGGAGCAACAAAAATCTTTTTGCAAATTGCTGACTGGGGAATTGGGGGACTTCTTTTAGGTGTTTTAATTGGTGCTGCCATTACTGCACTAATTCATTCTTCATCTGCAATGACTGCAATCGTTTTAACCATGGCTGCAAACGGCAGCCTCAGTTGGGAACTGTCAGCAGCAATTGTTTTAGGTTCAAACATTGGTTCTACAATCGATGCGGTTATGTCTTCATTCCATGCAAGCGCAAATGCAAAAAGAACTGCCCTTGTTCACGTAGGCTTTAACGTAACAGGAACAATCATTGCACTTTGCTGTTTCCACCCATTCTTAAGTCTTGTTGATTTAATCGTTCCTGGAGCACCTGCCGATGACATTACAACACACATCGCAATGCTTCACACAGTTTTTAATGTTTTGGCAACACTGCTTTTCCTGCCATTCGTAAACCAGATTGCATTCCTTACAACAAAAATTATTCCAGACAAAAAAACAGAACTTTCCGGTCACTACACTTTGCCAACCATTCTTCCAACCAGCCACGTTTCTGCAGAAATTTATGCTTTCCAGATTCAAAAAGAAATTGCAAAAATGTCAGGCCACGTTATGGAAATGATTGATTCCATTTGCAACACAATTCAAAACGAAAAAAATAATGATGAAGAAATAGAAAGAGTCAACTTTCTGGAAAATTACATTGATGAAATGAATGATGCCATTGCTAACTTTTTACAGCTTTGTTCCCGCCTGCCAAACGCAAATGCAAATGACCGCGACGATTTTAATTCAATGATTCACGTAACAGATTCACTTGAAAACTTGAGCGATGAATGTTGTTCACTTATGCACACTCTTACAAAATATATTGACAAAGAAAATCTTAACCCAACACGCAAGGCTGAACTCTTAGACTATATTGAGTCTGTCCGCATTTTCTTTGAAGAAGTTTGTACTTACATAGCTCTTGGCATTTCAAATGATCAGCGCGCCCAGTACGAAATTTTTGAAGAAAATATTGATGCTAAAAAGAAGGAACTTAAAAAGGCTTCCCGCAAGCGCATAGAAAATGGCAGCGATGTTAAAGCCGAACTTCAGTACATTGACATGGTTAGAAAAATTGAAAAAGCCGGCGACTGTGTTTACAACATTGTACAAACGG
>CAVJHV010000058.1:0-13310 GCA_963649315.1 Treponemataceae bacterium
ATTTGTTACCTGCTTAAGGGCATCTGGTAAAAAAATCATTTTCAATGCTTTTTTAACAGATGCCTTCGAATTTTTATAGTTGTCTCTAAAATTGCAATTTTTAGAGGCTCCCTTATATAATTGTCTTTAAAAAAAATTTTTTACCAAAAAATGTGAATTTTTTTTAATTTTTTTTCCCTGGCCCCATCCCTTGCGAAGAAAATGCTGCCTGTCTTAAAAACATTGCTTAAATGGGCGACTTTTTCAAAAAAGATTTTATGTTTTTAAATGCGCGCTTGAATGTACGGAGCCGGGGGTCTAAAAAGTGCGACATTGGAGCTTTGCTCCACCGGAGCACTTTTTAGGTTCCCTGAGGGAGCATTTCAAGCGAATTTAAAAACAGTATATTTTGTTTGCTTTTTTATTTTACAAAATTATTTTCAGGTTTCAAAATGCGCCTAGCCGTGATGGTAGTGAGCACGAAGTGCGTGCGAAGCGAAGCTGAGCACCGAAGCGGCAGCGTAGTCACGGACAGCACGTTAAACAAAAAGCGGTATGCTTCAAAATAAAAAAAGAAAAAGAATCTTGATTTTTTGGGAAAGGGTGTTACAATTGGGTTAGTTAAATTTACTTAAAAAACATAAATAAAACTTAAGTAAAGAAAAGTAAATTTTGAATAACTTTTTTACAATTATCAACAGGAGGAAATTATGAAAAAGGTTGGAATGATTGCAATGGCTGCTTCTATGATTTTTGCGGCTAATGCTTTTGCAAAGGATGTGAATGCTGACGCTGCTGCCCAGGCTGCTGGAATTGATGCTGCGGAAAAAGGTGCTTACATGGATTTTTCCAGTGCAGAAATTGGCGGCTGGGCTAAGGATGGTAACAAACAGTATGTTTACCAGAATGACCACTACGCTAAGCTGCAGACAAACAGTGGCGAAGAATGCACAAAGTACGCTTCTTTGGTAGACACTGGCGACGGGGACAAGGCCCTTTCTTTGGATTTGCCTAATTCTGCAATTACTTTGCTTGTTAACTATTCAAACCAGGCTTCTGCTATGAAAAATCTGGAAAAGGCTGTTATTAAAGTAAGAGTTTACATTCCGGAAGACATGGTAAAAGATGGTCTTGACAAATATGCAACAATCAAATTTATTTTGCGCGACTTTAACTGGGGCGTTCCAGCTCTTAAGGGTACAATCGCTAATCTTACTGTAAAGGACATTGGAGGTGGCTGGCAGACTCTTACATTGGACTGCGCTAAGCTTGCATACGAATTTGGAAATGCAAAAGGCAACTTCACTTTTGGCAACAAGGGCGTTCTTAAAAAGTCATCTTCATTTGATATTGTATTCAACATTCCAAAAGCTGGTGCTTCAGCAGAAACAATTTTGATTGACTACATTTCTATTGACGGTCTTAAATAAGGCTGATTTTTGAATATTGATTTCGGGTGGCTGATTATTAATAGTAAATAAGGGCATCTCTAAAAATTGCAATTTTTCGAGGCTCCCATAATTAAAAGCGGCCGCTAAAAAAATCCAGTTCCTGTAAAATATGGAGCTGGATTTTTTTATTTTGATTTCCCAGATTGCAGAAAAAAATTATCTTCTGCCAAAGGCTTCAAGGTTGGCCAAGCCCCTTTTAAATTGAGGGATTCGGGCACAGGCTGTGGTGTCCAGGGGACTGATTTCTCCGCGCTTTAAGAAGTGGTAGGCAACTCCAGCAATCATGGCGCCGTTGTCTCCGCAGAGTTTTAATGGCGGAAAAATGCATGTGAGTTCCTCGTGTTCTGCCAGCATTGATCTTAATCTGGAATTTGCGGCTACTCCTCCGCCGGCAACAACTGTTGTAAGCCCTGTGTCTTCTACGGCACGAAGGAGGCGACTGACTAATGTTTTACATGCGGTTTCCTGGAATGATGCAACGATGTTTTCTTTTGAGTTTTCAAATCCCTTGTTTAAAAACATGTCTGCCTGGTGAATGACCGCAGTTTTTAATCCGCTGAAAGACAAGTCGTAGCGGTGGTCACCTTTTTCAAGTTTTGGAAGGGGGAAGTTATAGGCTTTTGGATTTCCACTCTGGGACATTTTGTCAATGATTACACCTCCAGGGTAGCCCAGGTCGTAATATTTGGCCACTTTGTCAAAGGCTTCACCTACGCTGTCATCGATTGTGGTTCCAAGAATTTCAAACTGATCAAAATCTGTAACTTTAGCAATGATGCTGTGACCGCCGGAAACCAAAAGTCCTATGTAAGGATATTTGATTTCGTTTACAAGATGGGCGGCGTACATGTGCCCCAGCATGTGGTTTACGGCATAAAATGGTTTGCCGCAGGACCAGGCCAGACTTTTTCCAAAGGTGAGCCCTACCAAAAGGGATCCCATAAGACCAGGGCGGTTTGTTGCGGCAATGGCGTCCACTTCTCCCAAAGACAAATTGGCTTCCTTCAAGGCCTGACGCACTACTGGCAAAATCCATTCGGCGTGTTTGCGGCTGGCAATTTCCGGCACAACTCCCTTATAAATCTGATGGAAAGGGATTTGTGTTGCTACAACATTGCTTAAAATATTTTTTCCGTCTTCAACAATGGCGCACGCTGTTTCGTCGCAGGAGCTTTCAATTCCTAAAACCTTCATTTCAATTTCCTTCTATATTTAACTGCTTTAAAATCCGCAATTTTTTTATTACTTGATTTGAGATGGAGTAGAAAAAATGTATCCCTTTGCCCTTAAGTAGGGTTCCATATCCCTGAGTAAATCCGGCAAAATGTTTACAGATTTATCTACGTGACCAATCATTATAACTTTTCCCTTTTTATTTGCAATATCAAGGCCCCGGTAAATTTGAAAAAGCATTTCATCGCGGTCAACAATATCATCAATAAAAACATCCCTTTCCTTTATGCTGACCCCCAGATTCATGGCAGCCTGAGGTGCTTGTGTTTTGGCTGTGGTCCTTGAATCCAGAAAATAAATTCCTTTTTCTTTTGCCACTGTCAAAACTGCGCTTATGTAAGAAAGATTTTCTGTAATCAGGGAACCTTCGTGATTGTTGAGCCCCTTGACATTTGGTCCCACTTCTTCAAGATTTTCTTTGACCAGGGCAGCTATTTCTGAATCTGACATGCCGGGTTTAATGGCAGCAGGACCAGGATTTAAATTTAAATTTCCGGCCTGCATGGGCTGGTGAAGAATGAGTTCTTTATTATTTGACCTGACCACATAGGCCGCATCTTTTGAATGAGGCAGTTTTGGCAAAACCGCAATTGTAATTGGAAAAGGCAAAGTGGCATATTTTTTTACATTCGAAACGTTTTGCCCCGCATCATCGATTACAAAAACAAGGGTGGCCCCATTTTTTGCCTGCGGAATTTTGTATGGGCAAGGCTCTGTCTGCCTGGCTGTGGCGCTTGTGGCAGGACTGGCTTTTTCTATGGATGTGATTTTGCCCGCAGCTGAAGCAGCTTTTTCTGTTGAGATTGAGCTGGTCGCAGCTGAAGTTGTCTTTCCTGACGAGAGGGAAGAGTTCGCCACAGAAGATGACCTTTCTTCGGAAGACGGGCTGCTTTTGCCAGGTCCAGTCTTTTCTTCGGAAGATAAAGTGGTCTTAGAAGAAGGGCTTTTTTCTGAAAGAGATGTGCTGAATGGGTCGGGCAGCGTTTTTATGGAAAGGGTTTGCCCTATTGCATCACCGCTTGTGGCTGAGGAATTAGTCTTTGTAGAAGCAGTCTTTTCTGCGGAAGACAGGCTGCTTTTGTCAGGTCCAGTTTTTTCTGCGGAAGACAGACTGCTTTTGCCAGGTCCAGTTTTTTCTGCGGAAGATGGGCTGCTCTTCACAGAAGCGGGCCTTTCTTCGGAAGCTGGGCCTCTCTTTGCAGAAGCAGTCTTTTCTACAGAAGAGTCACCCCTGTCAGCAGAAGCAGACCTTTCTGCGGAAGAAGCACCATCCCCGCCAGCGCTTTCCACATTCATTTCTTCTTCATAAGAATCTGCCACATAAACATTAGAAACTGATCTGCCTTTCAAAGTGGCAAGGGCAATCAAAAGGGAGCAAAAAGCAATAATCAAAAATGAAAGGGTGACTACACCTTTAGTGCTGAGGGTAACCCTGGGCTTTTTATTTTTTCTGGAACTTGATTTTTTTGTGGCGGATTTTTTTAAAGAAGTCCCGCTTAAAGACTTTCCGGCCCCGGAAGATTTTTTTCCATGAGGATTTTGATTTTTTTCGTCATTTGTTTTTTTTCCACTAAGTGAAGACTTCTGCGCCATACTTTTATTATTCCACAAAAATCCCTTTTAATAAAGAAAGGCGGTAAAAAGATTTTAGCTAAAAAAAGGCTGCCCAAAAAAGACAGCTGTAAATCTAAAAGAAAAAAGATTGTCAGACAAAAAAAAATCAACTGATTGCGTATGACACTTCTTTGTCTTCTTCTACAGTTTTTTTCATGTGGAAAAGGGCACGGATTTCTGTCTGGCGGACAGCTTCAGGACTTAAGCCCAGTAATCCGGCAATTTCGCGCAAAGTTTTCTGGCCCTTGGAAGCTTCAAAATTGTAGCGGTAAAAAATAACTTCCTTTTCGCGTTCAGAAAGGCTTTCCACTAAACTGCGAACAGCTTGAGCCCTTTCTTCCTGCAAAAGAATGTCCTCTGGGCAGTAAGTTCTGTCTGCAATAAAATCGCAAAGTGTAGAAGTTTCACTGTCATTAATTTCCTGTTCCAGAGAGGAAATTGTGTAGGCGTACTTTTCTATAAGACGGATTTTCTTTTTTGAAATTCCAAGGCATTTTGAAATTTCATCAATGCTTGCCTCACGTCCGTATTCTTCCATAAAATTGCATTTTGTTTTTTCAATAGCAGCAATCATTTCTGCTTTTCTGGCTGGCAGGGCAATCATAGAAGAATGCTTTTTTGCATAGCGGATCATGTATTGCATAATCCATGGGTAAGCGTAAGTAGAAAAACGCGTTTTAAAAGTCGCTTCAAATTTTTTTGCAGCCGCCATAAGGCCCATGTTACCTTCCTGAATTAAATCCATCATAGGAATGCCAAAAGAAGAATATTTTCCAGCCACACTGACAACCAGGCGCAAATTGCTGTTAATCAGTTTTTTTAAAGAAAGTTCACAGCCTTTTTTAATATTTCTGGCCAGTTCTTTTTCTTCTTCGGCTGAAAGCAGTGGAAATTTCTGAATATCCTTCAGGTAAACATTTAAAAGATCCATTTCAAAACTCCTGATCTTGTTCTAGGAATTGATAAAGCAAGTTCCGTGCCAAGTTTGACAAAATAAAGATTCTTCCAGAAATTCCTAACCTATTTATTTACAGGATAAAGATTTAGAAAATAAAAAAATATTTTTTTAAAGAAAAAGACGCCATTTAAGAAGTTATACTTTTTTATACACTTTGCCTGCAAAAGGGAAAAAGTGTATATTTTTTTATACAGAGTAAAAAGAAGGAGGCTGTATACTTTTCTATACATATCCAGTAGTAATGAACACTTTGTGTTGCAGATTCTTAACCACCCCCTTACGGCAACTGCTTTACGAAAGAAAGTCTGCTTTTCTGAATATGCCTAGCCGGCCCTGTAGCCATGCCGGAGGCAGTCCGAAGGACCGCGCGCAGCAAGTGGCGGAAGGGCCGTTTGACAAAAGGCGGAATGCTTCAAAGAAAAATAAAAAAAATTTTGTTTACCAAGGTGGCGGAAATTCATATAATGGGGCTATGAAAGCTTTAATTAAGGATTTATTGACTGGCCAGGCTGACGGTCGCATGGTTGAGGTTTACGGTTGGATTCGTACAAAGCGCGATTCTAAAAATTTGGTTTTTATTCAAGTAAATGATGGTTCTTGTTTTGCTTCTATTCAGCTTACTTATGACAGGACTAATCCGGCTGCGGGTCTGGATGTGAATGCTGTGGAAGAACAGCTTAAAGTGGCTACAACCGGGGCTTCTGTTAAGGCAGAGGGTTTGCTTGTGCCTTCTCCGGCCAGCGGTCAGGCTGTTGAAGTGACTCTTGTGAAATTTGAGGTTTTAGGTGTCTGCCCTACTGACACTTATCCTTTGCAGAAAAAAAATATGTCTATGGAATATCTTCGCGAAAATGCCCACCTTCGCGCAAGAACAAATACTTTTGGTGCGGTTTTCCGTTTAAGAAACCAGATGGCTTTTGCCCTGCACACTTTCTTCCAGGAAAGGGGCTTTACTTACATTATGGCTCCGGAAATTACTTGCTCTGATGCTGAGGGTGCGGGCGAAATGTTCCAGGTAACGACTCTTTCTTTGGAAAAGATTGCGGAACTGGGGGTTAAGGCTGGCGCTAATGGCATGAAGATTGAAGATGCTGCAAAGATTGTTGACTATTCAAAGGATTTCTTTGGAAAAAAGGCAAGTCTTACAGTTTCAGGCCAGCTGGAAGCTGAAACTCTGGCTACTGCTTTAAGCCGAGTTTACACTTTTGGTCCTACTTTCCGCGCTGAAAATTCCAACACTCCACGCCACCTGGCAGAGTTCTGGATGTGCGAACCTGAAATGGCTTTCTTTGATCTTTTTGATGACATGGATCTGGAAGAGGAATTCCTTAAGTTTATGTTTAACTGGGCTTTGACTAAGTGCCGCGAGGATCTGGAATTTTTTGAAAAGAGAATTCAGCCAGGTACTATTGCCCAGCTGGAACATGTTGTGAACACTCCTTTCAAGAGAATTACTTATACTGAGGCTGTCAGCCAGCTGGAAAAGTATAATGATAAATTTGAATTTCCTATTTCATGGGGAAAGGAACTACAGACTGAACACGAACGTTATTTGACGGAAGAAATTTATAAGTCGCCGGTTATGGTTTATAACTACCCGAAGGATGTAAAGGCTTTTTATATGAAGCAAAATGATGACGGCAAGACTGTTCGCGCTGTTGATGTTCTGGTTCCGGGTCTGGGTGAAATAACCGGCGGTTCTGAACGCGAAGAAAATTATGACAAGCTGCTTAAGGTTTGCCAGGAACGCGGAATGGATATGTCAAATTATGAGTGGTACCTGGATTTGCGCCGCTTTGGTTCTGTGCCTCATTCGGGTTTTGGTTTGGGATTTGACCGTCTTTTGCGCTATATTACTGGTATGGCAAACATTCGCGATGTGGTTCCTTACCCTCGCGCTCCAAAGCTTGCTGATTTCTAGGCAGGGGATTTGGAATCTTTGTAAAAAAATCAAAAGAGTGGCACCTAAAAAACTGCAGTTTTTAGGGGGCACAATAATTTTAGCGCTGGCAGTGACTTTTTAAGACATGGGCCGGCGCTGCTTTTTAAGGGCTTGTCTTTTTTGATTTTTTAGAGATGCCCTAAATTTGACCATGGAATTTTAAAAGGGCAGACTTTCTGCTCTTTTGTAAAAGGAATATTTTTTGAAAAAGAAATTTGAAAACCTTGCAAAGTTGAAGCATTTGAATTTTAGATCTTTTTCTCAGGCCATTTATTTGACGGCTGTTTTTTTTACGGACAACAGTTTGTTTTCCTATGCTTCTTCATGCGCTTTTGGTTTTTTGTTTAGTTTTATTCCTGTTGTTTTACTGACTCTTGCGATTCTGGTTAGAATTCTGCACACGGATCCGGCTTTTATTACAGGCCTTTTGGAAAGATCCAGGATTTTCAGCGAAACTTTTGACCTTGATTCTTTGGTGGATGGTCTTTTAAATATCGGGAAAATTACTTCTGTAGAAATTGTTTTGTTCATTACCATTTTTTTTATGGCAAGAAGATTTTTTGCGAGCGCCATGGCTTCTTTGTCTACCATTTTTAAGCAGGAGGTGAAATTTCAGCCTCTTTTGCAGCAGGTAGTAATTTTGATTGGAGAAGCAGTTTTTATTATTTCCGCAGCCTTTGTAATTATCTTTATTTCTGCTTTAAGGGCCATAAGGTCTTTGCCTTTTTTTTCTGACTTGATTTCAAAATTTCCTATTCTGGACAGTAATCTTTCTGCAATCGTCGTTAATGCAACTCCGGTCTTTTCAATTTTTTTAATTGTCTTTTTGTTTTACCGTCAAGGGTCAAGATCTCACCCTCCCCTTTTGCCAACTTTCTTTTCTTCTATTTTGTGCACATTGATTTTCTGGGCTTTCCAGAAACTGATGAGATATTTTTTAAACATAAACAGTTACAACTTTGTTTACGGAGCTTTTTCTACAATCATTGTACTGCTTTTGGAAGTGTGGTTTTTCTTTGTTTTTTTTCTTTTCTTTGCGGAATTTCTTTTTGTCTACCAATACTTTGATACTTTGGTTTTGTCTGAACTTTATGTTTTGCCTGAACGCGATGATGCAAGACTTTTGCCTTCTTTAAAGAGGATGCTTTTTATAAATCCTATCTCTTTAATTTACAAAAAAGGAGCCATGGTCACTTATAAAAAAAATGATTTTGTTTACTGTCAGGAGGACCAGGGAAAATGTATTTATTATATTGTAAAGGGCAGCGTGCTTGTCATGCAAAAAAATAACTGCTGCTTTAAAGACACAGGCGAATTTTTCGGGGAAGAAGATTGTCTTTTAGGCAGCAAAAGGCAGGAAGAAGTGATGGCTGTTACGGATGTGGAACTTTTAAAAATCGAAGAGGAAACTTTTTTTGAGCTGATAGAAAAAAATAAAAAGGTTTCGAAAAAGGCTCTTTCTAAAATCAGTTCCTACTATTCCAGGATTTATGGACGAATGGACAATAATCTTATATAATCACGCTTTGTTAAGGATATTTCTAAAAAGCCCTTTTTTTAAGACTGTCCTTAAAAGTGCAGTTAAAAGTTTTGACCTTACACTAAAAAACTTTTTACTTCACATGGAGATTCATTATGACTAAATACATTTTCATTACTGGTGGAGTTGTCAGTGGACTGGGAAAAGGAATTGCAGCTGCATCATTGGGGCTTATTTTAAAAAGCCGCGGTATGAAAGTTGTAAACCAAAAATTTGATCCTTACTTGAATATTGATCCTGGCACAATGAATCCTATTCAGCACGGAGAAGTTTTTGTTACGGACGATGGTGCTGAAACTGATTTGGACTTAGGTCACTACGAGCGCTTTACGGATGCAGTCCTTTCGCAAAGTTCAAACACAACGGCAGGCAGGGTTTACCTTTCTGTTTTAAATAACGAGCGCGAAGGAAAATACAATGGCGGAACTGTTCAAGTCATTCCAAACGTAACTGAAGAAATAAAAAGGCGCATGCTGCTTTCTACAAAAGAAACTAATGCTGATGTTATAATCACGGAAATTGGCGGCACTGCTGGTGACATAGAATCGCTTCCTTTTATTGAATGTATACGCGAATTAAAATATGAAGTGGGGCAGGAAAACTGCTGCTACATTCATTTGACTCTTGTGCCTTATTTAAAGAAGGCTGGGGAAATAAAAACTAAACCTACACAGCATTCTGTAAAGCAACTGCAGGAACTGGGCATTCAGCCTGACATTCTTATGTTAAGGACAGAAGTGGAATTGGATCAGGCAACAAGAGAAAAACTTTCTCAGTTTTGCAATGTTGACGTAGACTGTGTAATTCAAAATAAAAATGCGAAATCAATTTACGAAGTTCCGCTTGCCATGGAAGAAGAGGGTTTGGGAAATGCAGTCTGCAAAATTCTTCACATTGATGGAAAAGAAACTCATCTGGAAGAATGGGCAAAAATGGTTCACACTTTTGAAAATCCAAAACATTCTGTAAAAATTGCTCTGGTTGGAAAATATGTTGAGCTGCATGATGCTTACCTTTCGGTTGTAGAAAGTTTGACACACGGTGGCATTGCTAACGAAACAGAAGTGACAATTGACTGGATTGATTCAGAAAAAATTACTAGTGACAAAGAAGCTGAAACTTTACTTGGGCAGGCCGACGGTATAATTGTTCCGGGTGGATTTGGCAGTCGTGGCATTGAAGGAATGATTCTTGCGGCAAAGTATGCAAGGTGCCATAAGGTGCCTTACTTTGGAATTTGCCTGGGAATGCAGATTCTTGTAATTGAATATGCGCGGAATGTTTTACTCTGGAGCGATGCTCATTCAAAAGAAATAAATCCTGAAACAAGCCATCCTGTAATCGACCTTATGCCTGACCAAAACGGAAAAATTCTGGGTGGCACATTGAGGCTGGGAAAATTCAAATGCGATGTAAAAGAAGGAACTTTAACTTTTAAGGCTTACGGCAAAAATGAAATTTGGGAGCGCCACCGCCACCGCTACGAATTTAATAATATTTACCGAAAAGATTTAGAAAAAGCTGGTCTTATTATAGCGGGCGTAAATCCGGAGCGGAACCTTGTAGAAATTTGCGAAGTGCCAGATCACCCTTGGATGCTGGGCGGACAATTCCATCCGGAATTTAAAAGCAGACCAGACAAGGCGGGTCCTTTGTTCAGGGATTTTGTAAAGGCCGCTTTGGAAAATAAAAACAGTAAAAAATAAATTTGAAGGCTTTTAGTAAACAGACATTGAAAATGATTTTTTGAAAAGAAACTTTTTTTATAGGAGAATTGAATTTTATGGAAAGAGAAAAAATACTTGTTCTTGATTTTGGCAGCCAGTACGCTCATCTTATTGCAAAAAGATTCCGCATGATGGGTTACTATTCAGAAATTGCCCTTCCTTCTGTGGATCTTGCGGCTTTAAAAAACGCAAAGGGAATTGTCTTAAGTGGAGGACCGGCTTCTGTTTACGAAAAAGACATTCCGGAATTCAATTCTGAAATTTTAAAAAGCGACATGCCGGTTTTAGGCCTTTGTTACGGACACCAGCTGATGGCAAAATATTATGGAGCAAATGTTGGAAAAGCAGACATTGGCGAATTTGGAATTGCCCAGTTGGAAAAAAGTCAGGCAGGAAAATCATCCCCTTTGCTTCAAGGACTTGCAGATACAACACAAGTCTGGATGAGTCACCAGGACGGAGTACTTTCCCTGGCAGACGGATTTGAAGTAATCGGCACCACAAAGGACTGCCCTTTTGCAGCATTGCAAAATCTTTCATTAAAAAGATTTTCACTCCAATGCCACTGCGAAGTAAAGGACACTCCGGAAGGAAATAAAATATTTGAAAACTTTGCAAAAATTTGTGGAATGGAAAAAAACTGGGATGAAGACACTGTTTTAAATCACATTCTGGAAGGCATAAAAAAAGATGCTGAAGGAAAAAAGGTTTTGCTCTTTTTGAGCGGCGGTGTTGATTCAACTGTAGCATTTGCTCTTTTAAATAAAGCACTTGGTCAGGAAAGAGTTCTGGGACTTCACATTGATAATGGCTTTATGAGAAAAGATGAAAGTGCCAATGTAGAAAAAGCTTACAAGGCTCATGGCTTTAACAATTTTATTGTTGAAGATGCAAGCGAAAGTTTTTTAAATGCCATTTCAGGTTTAACTGATCCGCAGAAAAAAAGAATGGCTGTTGGAGAAAATTTTATTACGGTCAGGGATAGAGTTGTTGCCCGCCTTAAGCTGAACGAAGGTGAATGGATGTTGGCCCAGGGCACCTTGTACCCGGACATCATAGAATCCGGCGGAACGAAAAATTCGAATGTAATAAAAACTCATCACAATCGTGTGGAAGGAATTCAAAAACTGATTGCACAGGGACTTATCATTGAACCTTTAAAAGATTTGTACAAGGATGAAGTCAGGGCCATTGGCAAAAAAATAGGTCTTTCCCAGGATTTGATTATGCGACACCCATTTCCTGGTCCAGGGCTTAGCATAAATGTTCTTTGCAGCGACGGAAAATTTTCTGACAAAGACAAGGATGAATTTGAAAAGGCAAAAGATGAAGTTGAAAAAATTCAATTGGATATGTTTTGCCCGCACTGCACGGAAAATTTGACAAAGAAAATTTTGCCTGTACGCTCAGTTGGTGTTCAGGGGGATTTCAGAACTTACCGCTTTCCATGCGTGCTTACTTTTTCAAAAGAAGAAAACGGTTTTTACCACCTGCCAAAGTTCTGGGAAAAACTGGAAGCAGCTTCAAGCGAGATTACAAATTCTTCAACATACATAAACCGCACAATCATCAAGCTGTGGCAAAATGAAAATTTAGATGACAGCGATTTTTCTTTGCAGGAAGGATACTGCACAAAAGAAAGACTGGATCAGCTTCGCGAATGTGACAAAATTATGATTGACGCTTTGCATGAAAGCGGCTGGTATTCAAAAATTTTCCAGCACTTAACAATCACTCTGCCTTACGCATCTAAAAAAGATCACACGTCAATTGTTTTGCGTCCTGTTTCTTCTGAAGACGTTATGACAGCCCGCTTTGCTCACATTGACCAGGCCCTTGTAAAAGAAGTAGCAGAAAAAATTTCCAAATTAGGATTTGTGGATGCCCTATTCTATGATTTAAGCAACAAGCCGCCTGCAACATTTGGCTGGGAATAAATTTTTACCACTGCCCTTTACATTGATTTTTTTACTTTGATGAAAGATGTATCTTTGGCTTTTGTAAAATTTAATTTTTCTCATGAAAAAAATATCGCCGGAATTTTAAATGATTTATGGGGATTTGGGGAAAATTTAAAAAAACAAAAAATTGCTGACGGTTTTGGAAAGGCATATCTGAACTTTTGTCTTTCCCAGGCCGATTATGCATACAGCCTTCTTTTGGAAAAACAGGCCGTGGCTTTTTTGTGCTGGAATGAAAAGGCAAAAAACAAAAATGCTGAAAAAGAAAAAATAAATTTCTTTAAGAAAAAATTTTATTTTTTCAGGGCCTTGCGTTTTTTACTTCCTATTCTTTTTACAAAAGAATTCCACTATCAGGTAAAAGCATGGCAGGCTTTTTTTAGCCACACAGATAAGCAGGAAAAAAAACTGCCACATTCTTATGATGCCCAGCTGCTTCTTTTTGTAAATGATTCAGCAGTACGCGGCAGGGGGCTTGGAAAAAAGATGCTTAACTTTTTTGAAGAAAAATTAAAAGCCCACAAAAAGACTTCATATTTTTTGCACACAGACACGGAATGTTCTTACCCCTTTTATGACAAGTGCGGCTTAAAAAGAATTCTCTCAAAAAGCCTGACCGAAAAAAATGGTTCCATGCAGGAAGCCTGGCAGATTTTTGTCTATGCAAATGAAGATTGAGATGAGGCACTTTGCGAAAGCGGTGAATATAAAGGAGGTGTGGCATTGTTTACGAATATGGTATTTCTTTCCAAAAAGGAATTCTGTTTCCTAAAGCAGCACATCTAAAAGCAGCCCTGTTTACGAATGTGATATTTCTTCCAAAAAGAAGTACTGTTCCCTAAACCAGCACATCTAAAAAAAACGGCACTGTTTACGAAACCAATATCTCTCACCAAAAAGAAACA
>CAVJHV010000059.1:0-3933 GCA_963649315.1 Treponemataceae bacterium
TCCTGTAATTCTGGAAAGATTAACAATCTGGCCCAGGAAAGAAGGGGCTTGCAGGAAGAACTTGAAGCTATTACGGAAAATATTGTTACTGAACTGGATGCAAAGTTAAAGGATGCAGGTTATTCCAGCGCTTCTAACAGAAAGGCAAAAGAAGAACTTTTAACTCAAGTGGAAAAGTTAAAAATTTATTCTAAGGGAAGGGCAAATATTTTTTCTGATTTTTCTTCACTGCCCTCTCACTCTTCAAAAGATGCAAACGATTTTGCAAATGATGCTGTTGCAGCTTTTAATGAAATTCTTTCCATGCTGGAAAATGTAAAAAAGGCTGTTGAAGAATATTCAAAAACGACTCCGCAATTTATTGATGATTTCCTTTCGCCGGAAGGTATTATCACTAAAAAAAGAAACATTGATTTGCAAATTCAAAAAAATCTTTCTCAAGCTGAAGAATATCAAAGGCAAAATGAAGAGCTTTCTAAAAGCAACAAAGAACTTGAAGCCAATAATGCTAAGTTTAAGGAAACTCTTTCTGATTTACACTTGTCTGAAGCAAAACTATCACAGCAGATTCAATACAGCCAGCAGCAGATTTCTTCTACAAAAAAACTTTTGGCTGATGAAAAGGAACGCCTTCGTGAGGAAGAAGAAGAACATGAGCGCGTTTTGTCACAGGCAGAAAATCTTAAGGAAACAATTGAAGAGCTGGAAGAAGAAATTGCTGAACTGCAGCAAAAGGGACTTTCAATCTTAGACGAAATTGACAGGCTGAATAAGGAAATTGCTGACTGCAACTCAAATGACCAGGGCAAGAAATCCTTTATTGAAAAGAAAACTGCAGAAAGGGACAAGTACCAGGCTATTATTGAAAAAACTTCCATTCAACTGGGACAAAGTGAAACTGAAATTGCAAATGTAAAAAATAATTTTCAGGACAAGTATTCGCGCGACCTTTTGGAATTTGAAGAGCGCATGTATACAATAAAAGAACCTGCTGCAAAAATTAAGGAAAAGCTTTTTGAAGTAAAAGAAAAAGTCCAGGCTTTGGGAAATGTCAATCCTATGGCCCTGGAAGATTTTGCTGAAGCTAAGGAAAGATATGAAAGGCTGCAGACAAGTTACAATGATACGCAGAAGTCTCTTGAAAATTTGACCCGTGTAAGTGAAGAAATCAGGACTAAGAGTTCTGAAATGTTTCTTGAAACATACAATAAAATCCGCAGAAACTTTCACAACATGTTCCGCCGCATGATGAATGGTGGAAAGGCTGAACTTCGCTTAGTTGATCCGACAAATGTTTTGACCAGTGGTATTGATATTTTTGCCCAGCCGCCTGGAAAAAAACTTGTAAACATTTCTTTGCTGTCTGGTGGAGAAAAAACAATGACGGCAGTTGCACTTCTTTTTGCAACATATCAGGTAAGACCAAGTCCATTTTGTCTGCTGGATGAAATTGATGCGGCCCTTGATGACAAAAACGTTTCAAGTTTCGTAAATACCCTGAGGGCTTTTGAAAAAGTTTCTCAATATATCATCATTACTCATAATAAAAAGACCGTTACGGGAGCGTCAACAATGCTTGGTGTTTCCATGATGGAATCCGGCATTACAAAAGTCATTCAAATTAAACTGGATGATGAAACTTTAAACGGCAGCATTACTTTTGATGATCAAAGAGATTTTGTTGAAGAAGATGTACCTGAGGAAGAAGGCGTTGTTATTCCACCACGACCTCCCCGCCGTGAACATAATCCTGACGGCAGCTTGAAAATCAAGGGGGATGGAGATGTTGCTGCTTCCGGTGAAGATGTAGCTGATGCTGACGAAGGAAAGGATGCTTCTTCGGAAGATGAAGCCCCTTCTGACGAAGAAAGTGGTGTCTCTAACGAAGACAAGACTGCTTCTGGTGAAGATATAGCTTATTCTGAGGTAGAAAAGGCTACTTCTGGTGGAACAGAGATCAGCCCAGCCCAAAAGGAAGACTAGCGGAGAAAATAATGGCTTTGATAAAGAAAATCAGGGATAAAATACAGGATATTTTTAGTGGAAACACAAAACTTCTCTTTATTGTTCTTGCAGGCCTTCTTTTGATTATTATTCTTTGCATAATACTTGCCGTCCACCAGTGCTCTCTTGCTTCAAGTAAGGGAAAAATGAAAAAAGGTAATGAAACTTTTTTGCCTTCAGATGATTTTATATTTACTGATGACAATTCTCTTACACAGGATTATTATTATTCCAGGGATTCAAAAGAAAAATGGTCCCAGGAAGATTTGGACGAATGGTTTACACCTCTCGATCCTGATTTTGTAAAAAATTTGTCAAAGAACAATGACTTTATAATAAATGACTTAATGGGAGCTGCTCCATGAAAAAAAATTTAATTAAACTGTCTGCGGGATTTTTACTTTCCATTTTCATTCTTCCCTGCACAGCCCTGTCTAAGGAAAGTGATTTTTCTTTTGCAGAGCAAGATGATGACTTTTTTTCTTTAACTTACCAGGCTGAAGAAAAAGAAAGTCGCGAAAATGTAGAAGATGAAGAGTTACAAACTCTTGTTGCCAAAAAGAAGAAAAAGAATAAAAATGATGACTCTTCCACAAATGAAGAGAGCCAGCTTTCTTCTGACGGTGAAAGTGAAGACTCTCTTATAGAAGAGAAAAAAGACGAAAATTCAAAGTCAAAAGACAAAAAACAAAAGTCTGAAGTTAAAAAGGTTGAAGCTTCCAGGACCATCACTTTAAATAAGAACCAGGAACTTGAAGTTATTTACCCTGGTCAGGGCTGGATTTATCTTGGTGAAATGGATAATACAAATCTTTTGCGCTATGCGGGCAGAAGTCTGGGACTGGAAAACACAGTCTTTAATTTAAGAACCAGAAATGAAGGAAAAACACTTCTTCACTTTTACAAAAATGATGTACTTGCTTCTTCATACATTGATGATTACCTTGAAGTCATTGTGACTGCAGATGCTTCTTCTGGTGAAAAAATTACAGCACCTGCTTACGAAGAAATCATTCCGGCAAGTCCTTCAATTTATGCTAACAAAGATAAGTCTTCCAAAGAGGAAAAATTTGTTGAAATAACAAATGAAGCCCTTACAATTTCTTCTTTTATTCCTAAAAAGGAAGAACCTTCTGTAGAAGAAACTGCTTCTGGCGAAGAAGCAACTGCAGAAACAGCTGGTGCTGACAGCGAAAAGACTGATGGCCAGACAGAGGCTATAGCGGTCCAGGAAGCGGCAGATGTAAAAGAAGAAGACGCGGCTGGCGAAGAAAAGACCAGTCCTGCTGTGACAGAAGAAGCAAATGGTCAAAATCAAAATGCTCTAAATACAAATGATCTTCCCCCTGCTTCTAATAACACGAAAAAAGAAGAAATTTCAAAAGCAGAATCTTCTTTAAATCAAAGTGATGAAAATCAAAATGCAAGTGAACAGATAGCGGCCGAAAATCCTTCACAGGAAAATCAAAATGAAGAAGAAAGTGCTGGTGAAAGTCTTGCAGTCCAGGAAGAAATTCCTCAACAGCCATTGCAGGGATCACTAGATGCAATTATGGGAGCAAGTTCCACCATTGTGGAGGATGAACTGGAAACAGAAAGCCCGGACCAGCTTTTAAAAGATGCTGAAAGTGCCTACAAGAAAAAAGAATATGACAAAGCCCTTTCTTATTTGAGGGAATTTTTTAATAAGGCAACTTCGGATTTTGACAAGGCACTGTACCTGCAGGGACAGTGCTACGAAGCAAACTCTTCTTTAAGAGACATTCAGGCAGCCCTTGATTCATACCAGGCACTTGTAAAAAATTATCCTTCAAGCGAAAAATGGCAGGATGCAAATAACAGAATTTTTTACATCAACCGTTTTTATTTTGGACATTTCTAGATATTAAAGGGAGCCTCTAAAAATTGCAATTTTTAGAGGCAACTTTG
>CAVJHV010000059.1:3943-12664 GCA_963649315.1 Treponemataceae bacterium
TTTGAAAATGAAACATTTTAAGTTTTTATATTTCAAAGACTTAAAATTCTCAAGGCAGTGAAAATGATTTTTTTAAGCTGTCCTTTACTTAAGTAATTTTTTTAACAAATATAAGAGGAAGAAAATGCTAGATTACAAATTTATTAAAGACAACCTTGAAGCTGTAAAGAAAAATATCATAGACAGAAATATGGTTGCTGATGCAGACAAGGTTGTAGAGCTTTATGACAAGCGCACAGCTTTAACAACTGAACTTCAGGGTTTGCAGCAAAAAAGAAATGCAAACGCTCAAAGCATGAAGCAAAAGCTGGACGCTGAAACAAGGGCAAAATATGTAGAAGAAGGAAAGGCTTTAAAAGACAAAATTTCTGAAGCAGAAAAACTTCTTAACGAAACAGAAGCCGTTCTTGATGAAGCTGCCCGCCAGATTCCAAATATGTGTAATCCTCAAGTTCCAGTAGGAAAAGTGGACACAGAAAATCTGGAAGTAAAAAAGGTTGGTACTCCACGCAAATTTGACTTTAAGCCAAAGGATCATGTACAGCTGGCAGAAGCTCTTGACCTTTTGGATTTTGACCGTGGAACAAAAGTTTCTGGTCCAAAATTTTACTATCTTAAAAATGAAGCTGTTTTTCTTGAACAGGCACTCATCATGTATGCCCTTAACACTTTAAGAAAACACGGCTTTACAACTTTTATTACTCCTGATGTTGCAAAGGAAGAAATTCTTAAAGGCATTGGATTTAATCCACGTGGAAACGAAAGCAATGTTTATGCTATCGAAGAAGAAGGTACTTGTCTTGTAGCAACTGCAGAAATCACACTGGGTGGTTTCCATTCAGGTGAAATTTTGGACAAGGCTTCACTGCCACTTTTCTACTGCGGACTTTCACACTGTTTCCGCCGCGAAGCTGGAGCCGCAGGACATTTTTCAAAGGGACTTTACCGTGTTCACCAGTTTGATAAAGTTGAAATGTTTGTTTACTGTCTTCCTGAACAAAGTGATCAGTTGCACGAAAAGCTCCGTCTTGTTGAAGAAGAAATTTTTGAAGGTTTAAAATTGCCATTCCGCGTTGTTGATACATGTACAGGTGACTTAGGCGCCCCAGCCTACAGAAAGTGGGATCTTGAAGCATGGATGCCAGGCCGCGCAGATGAAAATCATCCTGACGGAGATTACGGCGAAGTTACGTCAACGTCCAACTGTACTGACTACCAGGCACGCCGCTTGAATGTTAAATACCACGATGATGATGGAAAAAATAAATATGTTCACATGTTAAACGGAACAGCCATTGCAGTTGGAAGAGCAATGCTCGCAATTTTTGAAAATTATCAAAATGCAGACGGCAGCATTTCAATTCCAGAAGTACTTGTTCCTTACTGCGGTTTTGACAAAATCGGACCACGCGAAAAGAAAAGCGTTGTTTATAAATCAAAATAAGAAAGGGCATTTTAAAATCTATTTTTAAATCACTCTAAAAAAAGCGGCCCTTTTAGCTTATAAAATAAGGGCTGTTTTTTTTCATTCAATCTTTCGGAGAAAAACATGGAAGAAAACAAAGTCTACACAAGAAAAATTTTTTCACTTTTACTTTTTTTTGCAGTAATTTTATTTTTTGCACTTTTAAAATGGACATACGCGGTCAGCATGCCTATTTCAGTTTCCATACTGATAGCACTTTTATTTTACCCCCTGCTGTCAAAAATGCATAAAATTCATATTCCATGGATTGTATCCATAATTTTTATTTTACTCATAACATTAATAATTTGCGTAATAACAGGCCGGCTTTTAAGTAACAGCGTACAGGCAATAATTGCTTCTTACCCAAAATATGAAGACCGCTTCAAATCCATTTATCTTTTTTTTGTAGAAACCTTTCATTTAGATTATGATGAAAACGTTTCGCTTTTAAACAACCTTTTAGGATCTGAAAAAATAAGGACATGGCTTCAGTCTTTTGCCCTTTCGCTCAGTTCCAATCTTTTCAACACTTCAAAAAATCTGCTTATGATTTTCCTTTTGCTTCTATTTTTACTTCTTGAAGTAAGATCAATTAAAGTCAAGGCAAGAACTGCATTTGAAGAAACAAATTTAAGTGGAAAAGTGCCTGCAATGGCTATCAAAATAATCAAAGACATAACACAATATGTTTCCATAAAATTCCTGGCCTCTTTAGTAACAGGCGTCATTGTTTATTTGGGGCTGCTTGTCATCCACATGGACTTCCCTATTATCTGGGGATTTTTATCCTTTATCTTAAACTTTATACCGACTTTTGGTTCCATAATTTCCTGGATTGCCACAACGGCCTTTGCCCTTTTACAATATTTTCCTCAGTGGGGATATGTGGTTTATGTAGGAATTCTTTTGCTGGCTGTAAACCAGATAATCGGTAACTTTATAGAACCGCGCATTGAAGGAAAGGGGCTGGGCATTTCACCATTTATTATTCTTGTAAGCCTTACCCTTTGGGGCTACATCTGGGGCTTTATAGGAATGATTGTTGCCATTCCATTCACTGTAATTCTTAAAATCATTTTTGAAAACACAGAAATCCTAAAGCCTATTTCCATAATTATTGGCAACACAAGGGATTTAAAAAAATCACAAAAGAAAGAAAACTGTGAAAAAGAAAAAGAGACCAAAGAAAAATAACAATTTTTATTTTGATTTTTTTCTTTCTTCCAGAAAGCGTCTGTCTTCCTCTGCTACTTTTGTATATTTACAAATGTAGCAAGAGGAAGAATTTTCTGTTGAGGTATAAATATTTTCTACTGTAAAACTTATATAAACTTTTCTTTTTAGCATTGTGTTTGAAACAAGCAAAAAACTTAATTCCATTTCATAGTCATTTTCAAGCTGTAAATCCTGAGTTTTAGACCTTGAAGCCAGGACAAGTCTTTCCTGATCAAAATATAAAATGTTTAAGGGAAGATTTTTTTCCATTTCAGAAATAAGCTGCAAGTTTACTTCTTCAGTTAAATATCTGACAACCGGAATTAAATGCAAGCCCTTCCCTATAGAAGCATTTGTTGACTTTGCTTCATCCACAAATTCTTTTAAATAATTTTTTGCCTTTATTTGATTTTGCAGGAGAATGGCTGAAAAAGGCATGGGGCTAAGTAAAGGATAATTTGCAAGTGGATAACACAAAAGACTTACAACCTTTCCGCCAGCAACTGTGTAAAAAAGTTTTCCTTCAATATCAAAATTATTTTTTTGAAGGTTTTCTTTTGCCCTATGGATGCTTTCGGGAATAACTAAGGCGTAACCTGCAGAACATTCTTTCAGCTGGCTTATAAAGAAAAGTGGAATTTTATTAAAGTAAAACTGCACTCTGACTTTTTTGTCCAGAAAATTTTCAAGCTGTCTTTTTGAATTTTTTATTAAAATGATTTTCTGGGGCAAAACTTCTATTAACTCAGGATTTACCAGAACTGGAAAAAGAGAAGATGTTGAAATTTTTTCATCATCTGGAACTTCTGCCTTATTTTCTTTCAGCTGAGCAAGAGAGGCTTCCATTTTTTCTTCAGAAGTAATTGTGATTGCTGCGTTTTTATCTTTTAAAAATTTTAGGACAAGTTCTATTTCAAGTTTACTTAACTCTTTTTCTTCGTCAGACATTTTTTCCTCCTGAAAAATTTATTTATCTTGGCACGTCAATTTTTTCTTCTTTCATAAAAGTAATCTGCTTTACTTTAAAAGATTTTTCTTTCGCTTCAATGTAAACAAGCAAATCAATGTGATCACTTGAATACTGACCTTCAAGGTATGTGTCAGAATAAAAAATGCGGATTGGACATTCAAAAACATTTTCATTTAGAAAAGCTGAACCTAAAATGTATGCTGAAAAAGTTTTCATGTTTTTAGGAAAAGCCCTGCCCTGAGTCATTTTTTCAATATTGTATTTAAAGATTTTTAATTCATAAAGTTTATCTTCTTCCATGTAAGAAAGAAGTGACTTTTCTGCGATTAAATCTTTTGCAAATGAATTTATGAATGATAAAGATTTTTCTGAGTAAGTTGATAAGTCTAAACTGGTAAAAGATTCCAACTGGGGGTAAAGGGGGGAGACCTGACTTTTGGAAATGGACATATTGTAGGAAAAAACTGAAGTAGAAAGTTTTTTATCAAGCCCCTGAATGAGAGGGATAGGCTCTTCTAAAACATTTGCGTCTATTTCTGCGGACCATTTTATTTTTCTTTCGATTTTTTGTGCTGAATGTTTAAGAGTGTCTTCTTCTATTTCCTGGACAAGGGTATTGTTTGAACAGGAGAAAGTTATAAAAGCAAAAAATAAAAAAGAAAGCAAAAGAAAAACCTTTTTAGTCATAACTAAATTATAGCAAAGTAGACAAATTAATGGAAGTTAAAATGTCACCTTTTGACGCCTTTCCTGCCCTGCCCCTAAAATTGTAATATTTCTTAAAATCATAAAACGAATACTAAAAAAATAAAAAAAGGCCTTCATATCAAAAAATGCGCTTTATTGTAAAAATGTTTTTTTCTTGATAGTATGGGGGCGCTGTATTTTTTATTTACAAGGAGAATTCAAATGACTTTAACTTTGGCTGAAAAAATCATTCAAAAACACATAATCCCAGATTCCATGGACTTTACACCTGGACAGAAAATTGAACGCGGTAAAGACATAGCTATAAAGATTGACCAGACTTTAACACAGGATGCAACGGGAACCATGACATACCTTCAGTTTGAAACAATTGGAGTGCCACGTGTAAAGACTGAAGTTTCAGTTTCTTATGTTGACCACAATACTTTGCAGACAGATTTTAAAAATCATGATGATCACAGATACCTGCAGTCTATTGCTGCAAAATACGGTTTATATTTTTCACGTCCGGGAAATGGTGTTTGCCACCAGGTGCATATTGAACATTTTGGAAAGCCAGGAAAGACACTGTTGGGGTCAGACAGCCACACACCGACAGGCGGCGGTATTGGAATGATTGCAATTGGTGCCGGAGGAATTGATGTTGCAGTTGCCATGGGTGGAGGTGCCTTCCACACACCAATGCCAAAAATCTTTGGGGTAAAGCTGACTGGAAAATTAAAAAAAGGTCTGGGTGCCAAAGATATTATTCTTGAAGTTTTGCGTCGCGAAAGTGTTAAAGGTGGAGTTGGTGCCATTTATGAATATTTTGGAGAAGGAGTTGAATGGCTGACTGTTCCGCAAAGGGCAACAGTTACAAACATGGGTGCCGAATTAGGTGCAACATGTTCCATTTTCCCTTCTGACAATACAACTAAAAAATTCCTTGAAAGCATGGGAAGGGCAAATGACTGGACTGAAGAAAAAGCTGATGAAGGTGCTGAATATGACAAGGTGATTGAAATCAATCTTGACACCCTTACACCTCTTGCAGCCTGCCCTCATTCACCGGATGCTGTAAAAAGTGTCAGTGAACTTAAAGATATTAAAGTTACACAGGTTGCAATTGGCAGCTGTACAAATTCTTCTCTTGATGATTTGGCTGCGGTTGCGGCAATTGTAAAGGGAAAACATATTGCCCCTGGAGTAGAAGCCGCAATTGCTCCTGGCAGCAGAACAACTCTTATGATGGCAGAAAAGGCTGGAATTCTCGGAGACCTTATTCGTGCCGGCTTCCGCATTTTGGAAAGTGCATGCGGCCCTTGTATTGGAATGGGTTTTGCTCCTAACTCAAACGGGGTTACACTCAGGACATTTAACAGAAACTTTAAAGGCCGCTCTGGAACTGCAGACGCAAGTGTTTACCTTGTCAGCCCGGAAACCGCAGCTGCTTCTGCCATTACAGGTTACATAACAGATCCTTCAAGCATTGACTACGAAGACAAAACTTATACCGCTAATGGAAGGATTTCTTTGCTAGAAGGTAAGGATGAACGCCTTTCTTCAAAAGATGTACTTGAAAATGCAATGGATGAAGGCATGCTCATTCCGCCATATTCTGAGGAAGAAGCTAAAAATGTTGAGATTTTGCGCGGACCTAACATTAAGCCATGCCCTCCTTGCAAAGAATGTCAGGACAATCTTAAACTGCCAGTTCTTTTAAAAGCCGGAAGCAATGTTTCTACAGATGACATTATGCCGGCAGGAACAAAAGTTTTGCCTTTTAGAAGTAACATCCCGGAAATTTCAAAATTCACATACGAAAGACTGAATCCTGACTTTTACAAAAAAGCCCAGGCTATTGATTTTTCAGGCTGTTTTGTTGTGGGAAGTGAAAACTTTGGTCAGGGGTCTTCACGTGAACATGCGGCTTTGGGTCCTATGTATCTGGGAGTACGTGCAATTCTTACAAAATCTTTTGCAAGAATCCATAAGGCAAATTTGATTAACTATGGCATCATTCCTATCACTTTTAAAAATCCGGATGATTATGATAAAATTTCTGAAGGGGACATTCTTGAAATTAAGGATATTTTTGAAAGCCTTAAAAATGGATCTGCTTTCAATATTATTTTGAAAAAGGATTTTGGGGATGTAAAAATTGAAGGTGTAAATGATTTAGCCGAACGTTCAAGAAAAATTCTTCTTGAAGGTGGCCTTGCCCGCTACACAAAAAAAGGTGGTCAGTAAAAAGTTCAAAATTTGAAAAGGCATTCTTTTTAGGAATGGCCTGTCTCTAAAGAAAAAGAGACTGGCCCGCCGTGGAGCCAGGCCGAAGGCCGCCGTCGCAGCAAAGCGAAGACGGCCGCGCGGTAGCAAGTGGCGGAAGGGCGGTTGAAGAAATGACGGCATGCCACATACAAAAAAAAAAAACTGATATTACTTTTTTCTTTGCAATATAAAAGATTTGAGTTTATAATAGATTTACTTCGAGGACAAAATGATAAATATCCACAACATCATGGAAGAACAGGTTATAAACAGGGTAAATGATATTTATAACCAGGTTATGGAAAGACAAGCCGTCTGGCTGTCATGTGACTGCGAAAACTGCCGTCTTGACACATCCTGCTACGTTCTTAACCGCATTTCACCAAAATATGTTGTAAGCGGTCGTGGCATTACACATTCCCATTCTACGGTTTTAAAAGATTCTCAAATTAATGCTGATATTGATAAATTGATTATTGAAGGAATGCGCCTTGTTTCTGCTTCAAAAAGACCTTACCACAAGGATGCCAGAAAAAATACAACTGCCTCGCCGGATGTCAATGCCCTTCTTTTTAACTTTCCGAATTTTGTAGGAAATGTTTACGATGGTTCGACTTTTGAACCTTTGTCTGATGCAAGTATTCTTTTAAAAATGAATGATAAGGTAGCAGAGATGATGGATGTTACATGGCCTAATCCCTGCAAGACTTTTAAGGTTACGAATGGTTCATTTTCTTTTTGGGTTGCGCCACAGCTTGCTGACAGGGAAAATTTTACAAAAGAATTTAATTTTACCCTGAGCGTTGAATGTCAGGGGTACACTCCGGCAACGATTGCTTTTACAGTAAATCTAACAAGCGAAAAGCTAGATCGCCGCGAAGTGGATGCTTCTTATTCAAAAAAGATAAATGACATTTTCCTTTTCCGTGATGACATTGTAAATTCAATGGAATGATTTTTTTCTGTGATAGGAAATTAAGGGCATCTCTAAGAATTGCAATTTGTAGAGGTGCCCTTAATTTTTTTAAGAGGGTGGCTGCTTTTTTGAAGTTCCACCCTTTTCTTTTAACAGACCGAAAAAAAATATTTTTTTTAAGATTTTAACTTTATCTATTGACACTTTTTTTAATAAAGTATATATTCTTAATCACTTCAACGAAAGTTTTGGAGGATTAGCTCAGCTGGTACGAGCGTCTGGTTTACACCCAGAATGTCGGGGGTTCGATCCCCTCATCCTCCATAACGGGACATAGCGCAGCTGGTAGCGCATCTGGTTTGGGACCAGAGGGTCGCAGGTTCGAATCCTGTTGTCCCGAGTAAGGCTTCTTTCTTATGGAAAGGAGCCTTTTTTTGTTTCTGCTGCCAAAAAAAATATCTTTGAAGAGCAAAATCCTGTAAAAATAATAATTAGTAATAATTAAATTTTACTAGTATCTTAGGCATTTGTGTGTTATAATGTTCAGCACAGCGCTTAAAAATTACATGCGCTTAGAACATTATTTGGGAGATTACTATGAACAAAGTAGAACTTGTTGAAGCAATGGCTAATGAAACTGGTCTTACAAAGGCAGATTCAGAAAGGGCACTTAAGGCTTTTATTAAAGTTGTAGAAGCTGAACTTGCAAAGGGCAACCCTATTTCTTTGGTTGGATTTGGAACATTTGATATTTCAAACCGCTCTGCAAGAAAGGGTCGCAATCCTTTAACTGGTGCAGAAATCAATATCCCTGCTTCAAAATCTGTAAAGTTTAAAGTTGGAAAAGCATTGAAAGAAAAGGTAAACAAATAACTTTTTTTCAAAGAATTTAAGGCTGCCCTGATGGTGGCCTTTTTTATTTTTAAAGATGAGGCTGTTTAAATTTTCTTCCCACATGGCGAGAGGGGTTACGAATGGTTCCTTTCTATGCAAAGAGGTCTAAGCCTAATGCTTTACAAATGAAGTTCTTCTTATAAAAATACGCCTAGCCGGCCCTGGCGCCAGGCCGAAGGCCGTCCGAAGGACCGCGCGCAGCAAGTGGCAGAAGGGCCGTTTAACAAAAAGCGGTATGCTTTAAAAAAATAAGGAAAAATAAAAAAAATATTTTGGAAAATTAAAAAATGATGTTAAAAT
>CAVJHV010000060.1:0-12615 GCA_963649315.1 Treponemataceae bacterium
CTGTGACCACTAAAAGAAATGTCCTGTAAAACAAAATCCTCTATTTTGCTAAAGTCAATTTTTTGACATTCACTATCATCAAAAAAAATCCACAAAGGGAAAATCTGGTAAAGCATAACTTTATTTTCCCCATGATTTTTTTCTGCTTCTTCATTGGCCATTAAATTAAAGGTTGTGACAAATTTTTTTGCGAAATTTGTAATTAAATGATTTAAGTCTTTGTGAAGTAAGATGGCTTCCATTCTTTAAGTATAGAGAAAAGATTTTAAAAAGTGTAGTATTGCTTTATGAGAAAACTTTCTTTAACTTTTATTTTTACAATTCTTTTTTTTACTTTTATTTCATGTTCGCAAAAAAATTCTAAGTTTTCACTTTTGAATTTTGCGGAAGAAAATCTTTTGGCTTTAAGTCCTGCAGCTGTAAATTCTTTTGTTGATTTAAAAGATGAAACTGGTGACATGTTTTACAAATTCACTGAAAATCAAATGAATGAAGTGAATGCTCTTTTTATTGACAAAAATCTTCGCTCTGTGGAAATTACTTTGCAAAATCTTAGCGAGGGTGACTATGGCAAAGAAAAAGACAAATCCTTTACTTTGGGACTTTTGTACAAAGATGATTTTGATGAAAAGGGAAAATTAAAAAGTCAGCTTGAAGGACGTGGCCAGGTGTCTGGAAATATTTGTGACTACCAGAGTGAAAATATAAAAGTCAGCCTTGCTTCAAGGATTGTACCAGCAGGTTTTTATGTCAGGGCAAAGCCTGGTGTAAAAGTTGAAGGCATTTCTTTTGAAGAATTAAAAATTGGTTTTGAAATTAGTGACAAGACCCTGCTTTTTGCTTTTGGTTATGATGGAGGAATTTTACAAAAGACTTTTACATCCGCCGATTTTGTTGAAGCAGATAATCTTTTTGTGCCATTTAATTCCAGTGAAGGTCTGCTTCCAAAAATCGAAATGTCATTTAAAAAACTTTCAGACTATGGAAGCGAAAGGAATCCTGTTAAAGTAAAAGCAAAATATGGCAGCGAAAATTTTTCTATTGTTATGAGCCCTGCCTGCCAGAAACTTACCCTCCAAACATCAGCATTTAAATCAAAAAATTCCATCTTGCAGCTAAAGGAAAATGCAGACCTTGTTACATCAATTATGATGAAGGCCAATGCAAAAGCTTCTGCTTCTCAAAAAATCATAGATCCTTTTGAAACGGATTTGGCCTTTGTTCTGGACTGGCCGCGTGAAAACTGGAGATGCGATGACTATGAACTTTACCAGTGGAATCTTTTTCCAAAAGTTTTATTTTTTGATTTTAAAGATTATGACACCCAAAGCCGCTTTTTAACCCGCATGGCATATTTTGTAGAAAAGGAAGGTTATAAAGGAAGTCTTCAAAGTGACTATTTTGTTGCCACTCACCGCGGTTACAATGCCCACGACTACAAGGCCCAGGACATGGCAGCATTTTTTTCAAAAGCTGTCCTGGAAAATTTTACTCTTAATGAAGAAGAACTTCTTTTAAGAACAATTCTTGTTCACAATAAAATTATAAATCCACAAAGCGACGGTACTTTTACAGGAAACGAAGGTTCCATAATTTCCATTTCAAGAGAAACGGCTGCTTCTACAAGAGTGCAGCTTATGGCTCACGAAAGCTGGCACGGAATTTATTTTTCTTCCCAGGACTTTAGAAATTTTGTTGAAAGTGAATACAATAATTTTGATCCAACTTGCTGGTCATTCATGAAGGCCTATTTTAAATCGCAAAATTTGGGCTACGATCCAAATGATGATTATCTGATGAAAAATGAATTCATGGCTTACCACATGCAACGGTCTGTAGAAGAAAGCCAGATTTACTGGAAGGAAAGGGCTTCATGGTCAGCAGTAAATGCAATGGCTCCAGCCCAGTGCGCTCACGTAAGAAAGACAAACGCTTCCCACATTGCGGAACAGTCACAAAGATTCAGTGACTATGTTTTTAAAACATGGGGCTTGTCCTGTGGAAAGGCATGGCTTTGCGAAAGAAACTAGGAAAATAAAAAAAGCCCTGAAAATTGAAAGTGACAGGGCTTAAAAAAATCAGCATTTTCCTAAATCTGTGTTAAAAAGTTTTTCTGCATTCAAAGTGCTTGGAGGTCCGTGCCCCGGCATTAAAACCAGATTTCTGTTTTGCGAAAGCAATTTTAAGTTTATGTTGCTTTTTAAAAGGCGGGCCGAATAGTGGCTGGAGGTTTCACTGATTGTTCCTGCAAAAAGAGTGTCTCCTGTAAAAAGCACATTGCCTATTTTGTAAACCATGCTGTCTGGTGTGTGGCCTGGTACTGAATAAAATTCAATGTCCATTCCTGCAAGATTCATTTTGCCGTCACCGTGAACTAATTCGCATTTCATTCCCATAATTTCTGAATCCGCAGCATAAATTTTTGGAGAGTAAATGCGCATTAAAGTTTCCAGCCCTGCAACGTGATTCAAGTGGCGGTGGGTTATAAGACATGCTGTTACTTTGTAGGGACCGCCTTCAATTTGATTTATCATTTCTTCTGAAATCTGACCTGGGTCAATGATGATTGCTTCTTTTACATTTTCAGCATCGTTTACTACAACGTAGCAGTTTGTAAAATCTTCAATGCAAAGGTGAAAGTAAATTTTCATAATGTGTCCCCCTGAAGATCATCGTAAAGTCCCCCCTGGCTGCCCTTGTCTTTTTTTTCTTCAAAAAGAGCTTCTTTTGTATTCGAAAGCCTGAAGGAAATTCCTTCTTTGATGGAAGAATAAAAAATAGTTTTTTTCAAGTTGCAGTTTGTAAAAGAAGTGTTCATCAAAATTGCTTTTATAAAGCGGCTGTTGTAAAGATCGCTGTTGTCAAAGGATGACTGGTAGCATGTGATTCCGTTAAAATTATTGTGAATCAAATCGCTGCCCGTAAGAATTACGTGAACCATGCGGCTGCCAGCAAAAGAAGAATACTGGATGTTTGAATTCAAAAAATCCGAATCAGTAAAAGTGCAGAAATCCATAATGCACATTCTGGCATGAAGGCCCTGGGCATGAAGGTTTGTAAAATTGCAGTTAGAAAAAACGCAGCCAAAAAGTTTTTTGTTTTCCAGATTGATGTCTGAAACGCTTACCCCGGGCGCATTTAATCCTACAATTTTGTCATGGCATTTTATGTAGTCACGAATTTTTTCTATGGCTCCTTGAGGATCCGGATGGTGTTCCAGACAATAGCCGTCACTTTCAAGAATATTTCCTTCTTCATCAAAATTGCTAAGAGGCAGTTTGTTGCACGATGGGCATTTACAAGTTGTTAAAAGATACATATAAAAATGTTACGCTATTGAAAGAATTAAGTCAAACATATAAAATTCACCCATGTGCTGGAAATGTAAGAAGAATATCCAAATAGAAAATATTGCCTTTAAAGACGAATGCAGCATTTGTAAAAGCGATTTGCATTGCTGCAAAAACTGCAAATTTTATGCGCCGGGTTTTCATTATGATTGCCACGAAGATATTGATGAACTTGTCAAAGACAAAGAAAAAGCGAATTTTTGTGACAGCTTTCTGGTGAAAAGAATTTTTGACAGTCAGGGAAAAGATTTATCTTTTGAAGAAAAAAAGCAAAAGGCAAAAGACGCTTTTAATTCCCTCTTTTCAATTTGAACTTTGGGGACATTTTTTTTTGCAGACAATTTTTAAGGAAGAAATATGAATAACTCAATCGATCTGGCTTTTTTAGATTCTGGAACGGGTGGCATTCCCTACATGCTGGATTTAAAAAACAAAAAGCCTTCATTAAAAACACTCTACCTTGGAGATACCAAAAATTTTCCCTACGGCGAAAAGTCAAATGAAGAAATCATTTCCTGTGCCATAGACGTTGTTGGAAAAATGATTTCAAAATGGAATCCCAAAACAATTGTCATTGCCTGTAACACAATCAGCGTAACAGCTTTAAGCCAGTTAAGAAAAACTTTTCCAGACACGCCTTTTGTAGGAACAGTACCCGCAATCCGCCTGGCTGCAAAAGTTACCAGAAATAAAAATATCGGCCTCTTAGCCACAAACGGAACAGTCAATCATCCATACACAAAAAAACTTATGGAAGATTTTGCCAGTGACTGTCATATATTCAGCCGGGGAGATCCAGATTTAGTTTCTTTTATTGAACATTCATATTTTAAAGCCAGCCAGGAAGAACGCTTTGCTGCCATAAAACCAGGACTGAATTTTTTTAAATCCAAAAATTGTGACACAATAATTTTAGGATGTACACATTTTACCCACATAGCAAAAGAATATGCCCTTCTTGCCGGCGAAAAAATCAATGTCATTGACAGCCGCGACGGAGTTTCAAACCAGGCCATCCGCATGGAAGAACTTTCCACCGCCGCAATAAAAGCCGCTCACTTTTCCAAAGTTCAGGGCAGCCCCCTCCACGACGAAAAAGACATGAGCTTTTTTGTCACCGCTTTCAGGCAGCCCAGCGACGAAGAAGAATACAAAATCCTCTGCCAGAATTATTCCATTCCCTTCGGTGGCATTTTTTAAATTTTCTTTTTTTGAAGATGCCGCCTTTAAAGACGGCCAATCGTGGTTCCGCTCCCGCTCCATTGCTCCACTTCGTTTCGCAACCAGCCTGCGGCTGGCCACTAATGTCCGACTAGTGCTGGGGAATTTCAGAAATAAAAAAGAAAATAACATTAGTTAATTTTGTTTTGCCTGTTTTAAATAAAGGGTTGTCTTGTAATTTAAACAAATTAGGGCATCTCTAAAAAATCATTTTCAATGCTTTTTTAGAGATGCCCTAGATAAGAATCCCCAAGAATAGTTTTTGCCATTTTTTTAGAAAGCCTGTGTAAGAAACATGTTTTTTTTATGCGTACTTTTTAACTGGCAAATTTTTAAAGGATTTTTCCTTTACGAAAAAAAGTACTTTTTTCCAAAAAATACCTAGCCGGCCCTGCAAGCCCTTTAGTTGCGGAACGAAGTGGAGCAATGAGCGCTAGCGAAGGCTGCAAGGGCCGTTAAACAAAAGACGGTATGCTTTAAAAAAATAAAAAATATCTCTGGATTTTTTGAAAAACATTTGCTCTTTTTTTGACAGTGAATTAATATCTAGGCAACAAAATAAATTTTTAAGGCGGTAAATTATGAGCTTGAAAGTTGCAGCGGTTTTTTCTGACCATATGGTTTTGCAGCGCAATAAAGATATTTGTTTTTTTGGAACTTCGGATTCGAAAAGAAAAGTAAGTGTTTCTATTGAGAGAAATGGAAAAATTCTTTGTGAAAATTCGACTTCAGTTTTTTTTGACAGAGGGGCAATGAAAAATAAATGGGAAGTTTATCTGCCTCCTTTGCAGGCTATGGACGATTTAAAAGTGACTGTGACTGACAAAGAAGAAAGCATTTCTTTTTCGGATGTTGCTACCGGTGAAGTATGGCTGGCCGGCGGTCAAAGCAATATGGAATTTGAACTTCAAAATTGCAGCGAAGGTCCGGATGAATTAAAAATTGAAAAGGCTCCGAATGTAAGATTTTACTATACTCAAAAAAATGGCTGGATTGATCAATCCTTTTATGATGCAGAAAAAAATACCTGCTGGCAGACATGGCAAAGCGAATGGAAAAAATCCTGGAGCGCTGTCGGATATTTCTTTGCGAAAAAACTTGCTGCTGAACTTGGCGTTACAGTTGGCGTAATTGGCTGTAACTGGGGCGGCACTTCTGCTTCTGCCTGGATGAGTGAAAGCCGTATGGAAAAAGACAGCGATTTAAAAACTTACCTTGACGAATATGCAGAAGCCGAAAAGGGCAAGTCTGTTGAAATTCAGTGCAAAGAATATGATGATTACCTTATTGAAAATGATAAGTGGCAGGAAAAGTGTAATGCCATTTACAGTGCAAATCCAAACGCTGAATGGTCTGATGTTTTAAAAGAACTGGGCCCTTGTCCCTGGCCTGGTCCTAAGTGCTGCAAAAATCCTTATCGCCCTTCAGGTCTTTACCACACGATGCTTGAAAGACTTATGCCTTATTCTTTAAGAGGTTTCATTTTTTATCAGGGTGAAAGTGATGACCACAAGCCTTATTCTTATTTTAAACTCTTACGTGAAATGATTGATCAGTGGAGGTGCGACTGGAATGATGAAGAGTTGCCTTTTATAAATGTTCAGCTTCCTGAACACCGCTACAGAGCAGACAAGGATTATAAAAACTGGCCGATTATTCGTGAAGCCCAGTTGAAGATTTTCCAGACTACAAAAAATACTGGTCTTTGCGTTGGTGCGGATTTGGGACAGTACAATGACATTCATCCAAAGGCAAAAGAGGAAATGGGAAGGAGGCTTGCTTTGCAGGCTCTTTCAAATGTTTACGAAAAACTTCCTGCAGAAAAAGCAAATGGTCCTCTTTTTAAAAAGGCTTTTGTAAAAGAGTCGCGCATTTATCTTTTCTTTGATTATGCTGATGATGGTTTTACTTTGAAGGATGATGATAAGGCTCTTGAAGAATACCGCCAGATGGAAAAAGTCCAGGGCAATCTTTTGCCGGAAGATTTTAATGGTTTTGAAATTGCCGGTCAGGATAAAATTTTCTATCCTGCGAATTTTGCTTTTGGTACTAAGGAAGAAGGGCTTAATATAATAATTCTTTCTTCAGAAAAAGTAAGTCATCCTCTTTATGCCCGCTATGCCTGGTTCAACTATGGTCCTGTAATTCTTTTTGGAAAAAATGGTTTGCCTGCTTCTCCTTTTAGAAGCCGTAAAGATGATGAAAGTTTTGCAAATTCTGAACATGCTGACATTCAGCAGATTATGGAAGTTTAGGGCAACTCTAAAACTTGTAGTTTCTAGAGGCTACCTTTAATTTTTTTGGCGCACTTTTGTAAAGATTTTTTTATATAACTTTAGAAAAGTTGCGCCTGCTTTTTAAGCCTTGGTTAAAGAAGGTAAAAAAACTTGTAATTTTCAGAGGCTTACAAAAGAAAAAGTGCAGATAAAACTGCAAGTCCTGCTGCTCCTGTAATAAGGACAATAGCGCTTGCAGCAAGTGAAATTATTCCACAGATAAAACCTGCTGTTGCCATTCCCTTTTTGCTCGTATCTTTTTTGCCTTTTACGCCAAAAATGATTGCAAGGATTCCACAGACAATTCCTGGAAGTCCTCCAACAGACGAAAGTAAAGCAACAATTCCTAAAACTAAAGATGCTACTGCCATTTAAAACCTCTCTTTGTATTTTCGTGCAAAGTTAAGTGCACGGCGAAATTATTGCAAAAATAATTTTCTTTGTCTACAAAGTTTACTTTTGCAAATTCCATTTTGAAAATTCCTTTTCAAAGTACCAGTCTTTTTTTATTTGATTTTTTGCTGGGGAATTTTCCAAGTGGCCTTTATGTACAAAATTATTAAAAATCAGTAAAATCTTTTTTGATGCGTGACTGTTATAAAATTTTAGGCGTTTCTAAAACAGCTGGAGCTGCGGAAATCAGAAGGGCCTACAGACAAAAAGCAAAACTTCTTCATCCGGATTTAAATCACAGTGAAAATGGCAATGAAGAATTCCTTGAACTTAAGCAGGCTTATGAAATTCTTTCAAACCAGCAGGTACGCAAACTTTTTGACTCTGAACAATTTTATAAAGATCATTTTGATTTTTCCAGGAAAAAGAGTGAGTCCTTTGATTATAGAAGCTGGCTTTTGGAACGCGGCGATGACGAAAGTATGGCAAAATTAATTTTATTTGATTTGCTGCACCATCGGGAAGACATGGCTGTTGAACGTTACAAAGAAATGAATATGAAAAGAAGCAACTTCAGAATGAGCCGTTACTTTACCCGCGAAGATTTTATGGACTACGGTTTTATTCTTACAGAGGAACTTTTTTTGCGTCAGGAATATTACGACGCTGCCATTTTAATTTCGCAAGTCATCCTTATGAATTACTCTTATGATTATTTTAAATTTTTTATAGAGGATGTAAAAGATTTTGCCCGCAAAATTTTTAGAAATAATATTGAACACAAAATGAGTGATGAACTCGCCCTTGATGCATGGGAACGCGCTTTGGAACTGCGTCTTTCAAAAGATGATGATGCTTTTTTCTTAAGAAAAATGGCTGATGCTTATGAAAGAATAGGGGACAAAGTGAGCGCAAAAATCTGCCGCCAGGAAAGTGTGAGAATTACGGGTTAAAAATGTAAATATTGTTTACAAGGAATGCACACTTCTTTAGTAAACATTTTAGAGGCTATATATGATTCGATTAAAGAATGAAAAACAAATTGAAGGAATTAGAAAAAGCTGCCACGAACTTGCAGACTTGTTTAACGAAATAATTCCTAAAGTAAAACCTGGCGTAAGTACTTATGAAATTGACCAGTGGTGTCAGGACTTTTGCAGAAAGTATGGCGGAAAGCCTGCATGGATGCTGGAAGGTTTTCCTGGAATGGCTTGCATTTCTATCAATGAAGAAGTCATTCACGGAGTTCCATCAAAACATAAAATTGTAAAAGACGGTGACATTGTTTCTTTGGATATTGGAATTGATTTGAATGGTTACATTTCAGATTCAACCCACACTGTAATGGTTGGAAATGTTAAGCCTGAAATTAAAAAACTGGTCAGGGTAACAAGAGAATCTTTGCTGGCAGGGATTGACGCATGCCGACCTGGAAACAGAATATCAGATATTTCAAAAGCGGTCTATGACATCTGCTATGAACAAAATGGCTATGGCGTTGTTTATGATTACTGCGGTCACGGGGTTGGACTTGAAGTTCATGAAGATCCAAGCATTCCGAATTGTCCAAGCCGCGGACCAAATCCCCGCATACAGGCAGGAATGGTTCTGGCAATTGAACCGATGGTAAATATTGGAACAGATGATGTGGAAATAGCAGAAGGTTCTGACTGGACAGTGATTACCTGCGACGGTAGCTGGAGTTGTCACGAAGAACACACTGTTGCAGTTTATCCGGATCACACGGAAATTTTATCTGACTTGAATTACAATGGTAATGCCTGTCAGGTTTAAAAATAAAATTGATTTTAAGGGTCCTTCTAAAGATTGTAATTTTTAGATCTGCCCTTAAATTTTACACGGGCACTTTTAACTTGAATTTTAAAAATGTCCTAAATCAAAGTTGTGGAGAAAAAAATGGCAAAGATTCAAATGAAAAATGCTATTGCGGAACTGGATGGCGATGAAATGACTAGAGTCCTTTGGACTGTAATCAAGGAAAAACTTTTACTTCCTTTCATTGACTTGAATACTGAGTATTATGACCTGGGCTTAAAGAGTCGCGATGACAGTGATGATAAAATTACTTACCAGGCAGCCGAAGCCATTAAGCGTCTGGGCGTAGGCGTAAAATGTGCAACAATTACTTCTAACGAAGCTCGTGTTAAAGAATATAATCTTAAGCAGCTGACCCGCTCTCCAAATGGAATTATTCGCGAAACATTGGACGGCACAGTTTTCCGCGCTCCTATTTTTGTGAAAAATATTCACTGCTGCGTAACAAGCTGGAAAAAGCCTATTGTCCTTGGCCGCCATGCTTATGGTGATGTTTACAAAAACTGTGAAATAAAAGTTCCTGGTCCTGGCAAGGCTGAACTTCTTTTTACGGGTGACGATGGAAGTGTAATCCGCAAAACAATTCAAGTTATGACAGGTCCTGGAATTCTTCAGGGCATTCACAACATGGATTCTTCAATTGAAAATTTTGCACGCTGTTGTTTTAATTACGCACTGGACAAAAAAATCAGTGTTTGGCTTGGCACAAAAGATACAATCAGCAAAATTTATGATGGAAACTTTAAAGCCATTTTCCAGAGAATTTATGATGAAGAGTTCAAGGATAAATTTGAGAAGACCGGCATAGAATATTTTTATACTTTGATTGATGATGCAGTTGCACGCGTTATGAAAAGTGAAGGTGGTTTTTTGTGGGCAACAAAAAATTATGATGGTGACGTTATGAGTGATATGATTGCTTCTGCATGTGGTTCACTTGCAATGATGACATCTGTTTTGGTTAGCCCTGACGGCAAATTTGAATTTGAAGCAAGTCATGGTACTGTTCAAAAACATTACTACCGCTACCTTAAGGGTGAAAAAACTTCAACAAATCCTGTAGCAACAATTTTTGCATGGACAGGCGCTCTTGCAAAACGTGGTGAACTTGACGCAAACCAGGAACTTGTTGACTTTGCAAAAAAACTGGAAGGGGCAACACTTTCTGTTATAGAAGACGGAATTATGACTGGTGATCTTGCCCGCCTTTCTGATCCAGCTGCAAAAAGAATTGTAAACAGCTGGGAATTCATTGATGAAATTGCAGCAAGATTGTAAGTAAAAAAATGAATCGCAAAAGGTTTATGGGTGCAGTAATTTGTGCCTTTAAACCTTTTTTGTTTTTTAAATTTGGTGAGAGAAAGTGAAGGGCTGTTTAGGAAAGCGATGGATGTTTACAAAAGCGGTGAGTGTTTACGAAAGAAGTGGCTGTTTAGGAAAGCAGTGTTTGTTTAGGAAAGCGATGGATGTTTACGAAAGTGGAGGGTGTTTACGAAAGAAGTAGCTGTTTAGGAAAGCAGTGTTTGTTTAGGAAAGTGACGGCTGTTTAGGAAAGCGGTGGGGGGGGGACAAAAGAAACCTTTCCTCCCTAAAAACATGTCATTTCCAAAATAATCACCAAATTTAAAATTCCCCAAATCCCACATGCAAAAAAATTATTCCTCCGTCCAGTTTCTGGCAAGTCTTATTCCAATAGTTCCCAGGCGGTTTTCAGGATCCATGTTTGATCGGTCAGCTACCCGGCAGTAAACATTATCATCCCAGATGGAACCGCCCCTTATGATTCTGTAAGAACCGGATGAAGGCCCCTTTGGATTTGATTCAGGACTTTCGTAATAATAATATGATGAATAAAAATCCCAGCACCATTCTGAAACATTTCCGGTCATGTCATAAATGCCAAGTGCGTTTTTTATTTTTGCAGCTACCTGGTGCGTCACTCCATCCGAATTATTTTTAACCCAGCCTGCTTCACTGGCTGTGTTGCTGCCAGAATATCTGTATGGAGAATTATTTGCTCCTTCAACTGCCGCATATTCCCACTCTGCTTCTGTTGGCAGCCTGAAACCGTCTGCCGTAAAATCACATTCAACTTTGCCTTCCATGTGCTGTCCCTTGTGAGGACAGTAATTCCATTCGTATGGATTTTTAGAATTGTTAAGAGAGTAGCATGGATTTTTTCCTGTCATCAGTGAAATCAAATTGCAAAAATAAATTGCATCATACCAGCTGACTCTTTCAACAGGCAGATTTTCTCCCTTGTAAAAAGCTGGATTTTCTTCCATGACTGTTTCGTACAAAAGTTGAGTAACCTCTGTGGAAGAAATTTCAAATGGTGACATTTGCAAAGTATGAACTGGTTTTTCACGCGGGTAGCCTCTTGAAGAACCCATTGTAAAAGTGCCGCCTTCAACTTTTATCATTGTTATGTAGCTGGAAATATTTTTTCTGAAGGAAAGACTTTTATAGGAAGAGCGTTCGTGCAAAAGATGATTGTATGGAGAAGAAAAGCGCGTGTCAGAAATATTTACAGACATTTCCGGAAGATTGTAAGAATAGTTTTTTGTAAAGCCACTTATGTCTCCGTAAGAAAGATAAAGAGCCTTTGGAATGATTTTTATTTTTCCTGAATCTAAAATTTTTTCAACACTCTTTGATGGATTTACAAAAGTGTAACTTTTTCCATTTTTGCAGTTCCTGGCTTCCAGTAAAATATTTCCATTTAGATCAGCTATGCAAAAATCAAGTGAATAAAATTCCTGTGAATATCTTGCAGCAGAAAATATTTCTTTTCCCTTTCGAATGTAGCCCGGAATAAATTCGCTTGCTTTTTTATTTGCAGTTCTAGGCCAGTCAAGATTTAAATTTTTCCAGCTTTCATTATTTACTCTGTCAAAACCTTTTTGAACAGCATCGTAGATTTCAAGATACTTTGGATTGTAATGACTTTGAATGGAAATTGAGTAAGTAATATAATTTTTTCCATATCCCATTTTTTCTTTTTTTAAATTTGAAAATTCAAAAGAAAGAGGGCAGTTTGTAATCCAGAAAGAATCAAATTCCTCATGTAGCCTTCTCCAGCCAAGTTCTGTATTGTTAAACCCTTTTACTTTTGGAAAGCCGCTTTTAATTCCATTTATCAAAGTGTCAAAAGCTTGGTATGCTTCGTCTGCACCATTTGCCAAATCTTCTGTCATTGCATCGTAGTAGTAACTTAATGCGTGAATGTATTGAAAATTTTCTTCAGCTTCTTTTCCTTTTTGGATTAATTGATTGTAGTTTGCTTCTTGTGAAAAAAAAGCAAGAACAGAAAAGAGAAAAATCAAAATCGAAAAGAATAATTTTTTTTTCTTAAACAAAATTATTTTCCAAAATCAAAATAAAATTCACTAACAGAAAAAGCAAAGCTTCTGGCAAAATCTTTTTAAAAGAAAAAGCCTTTCTAATTTTCGGTAGAAAAAAACAAATGTTTAACAAAAGCTTTTTTTATCAATTTTTTACCTGTCTTCCAAACAAATATTTTTTCTGTTAATATAGGG
>CAVJHV010000061.1:0-1726 GCA_963649315.1 Treponemataceae bacterium
AATATGGGCGTGCCCCTCCGTTTGCTTCGCTCACTCCGGGTCGCTATGTCCAGGGTTCGCTAACGCTCATTCCTCCGCTCCACTTCGTTACGCTCCGGAACGCCTTCGGCGCCCTTCCCAGCGCTCACGCAATTAAGTTGCCGATTTAGCTGTAAGGGTACATATTGAAGGAAGGCATCTTATGTTATACAAACCCCTTGGAAAAAGTGAACTGGAAAAAGCAGAATTAATTGCATCTTTTACGGCGGAAACTGGGGTTGCAGAGCCTTTGGCAGAAGCGACGGAAACTGATTAAATCATACCCGTAAAAATTGCTCTACGCAGTAAAGCGGGACATTTGTAATTTTTTCCTGCTCACGGTAGTTGGACATAGAAAAGCGTATACCGTGAAGCAGGGGATTTTTTAAAAGAAAATATTTCATTGACTTTGACTGCAGATTTTCTTCAGCCTTAACTTCTACCGGAAGAATTTTATTTCCACTTTGAATCAAAAAATCAATTTCCAGGGTTGAATCATCATTTGTGTAGTAGTAAAGATATAAATCTTCCATGGATTTTATTTCCTGCAAAACGAATTCTTCTGTAAAGGCGCCTTTGTATTCTTCAAAAATTTTTGAACCAAGTAAAATTAAATCCGGCGGGGTATTTGACATAGCGCCAAAAAGTCCGCAGTCGTGCATGTAAAGTTTGAAAATATCATTTTCTTCATAAAAACTTAAAGGCATTGTCGCTTTTGAAACCTTACAAACTTTATAAACAAGGCCCGCATTTACAAGCCACTGAATGGCATTTTCGTATTGCGAAGCCCGGGCCCCTTTTCGTAAGGCTCCATAAACAAACTTTTTATTTTCTTTTGCAAGATGGGACGGAATTGAATTCCATACAAGAGAGATTTTTTGCATTTCTGATTTTCCGGCATGTTTTGAAATGTCAAGTTCATAATCAGAAAGAATACGTTTTTGCAAGGCACGAACTTTTTGCACATCCTGAGTTTTTACAAACAATTCAACAACTTCCGGCATACCACCTGTAAAATAATACATTCTAAGATTTTCTATAAATTCCGTTTTTAACATACAGATTTCGTTCCAGTTTTTTGATTCAAGAATTTCAAGTAGTTTTCCTTTTCCCATGGCACAAAGAAATTCTTTAAAATTCATGGGGTAAAGATGAAGTACATCAACTTTCCCAACCGGAAAAGAATCTCCCTGGTGAAGTGCAACTCCTAAAAGTGAACCAGCAACCGCAATATGATAATCGTTACTATTTTCGCAAAAATATTTTAAGCAGGAAATTGCTTTTGGGATTTCCTGAATTTCGTCTATGAAAATTAAAGTTTTACCTTTTTCAATACTTTGGCCGGTAAGAGCAGAAATACCGCGGATAATTCGTTCTGTATCAAAATCGCTGAAAAGTTCCAGCATACGTTCGTTTTTTTCACAAGAAATGTAGGCAAGATTTTTGTATTCGCGTTTTGCAAAATCTTTTAATATCCAGGTTTTTCCTACCTGTCTTGCCCCTTGCAAAATAAGAGGTTTTCTAGAGTCACTGTTTTTCCATTCTATAAGCCTTTTGATTATATTTCTTTCCATGTTTTTAATTTACATTTTTCTTGACGACTTTTCAAGGAGAGATGTCAATTTTCTTGACAACTTTTCAAGGAAAAATATCATTTTTCTTGATGACTTTTTAAGAAAATTTACATTTTTCTTGACAAAAATTAACA
>CAVJHV010000061.1:1736-12581 GCA_963649315.1 Treponemataceae bacterium
TAACAGCCTTACTTACACTATTCTTTTGAAAATCCTATTTCCATTGAATAAAGTTTTTAGATTTCGCTGGATGTTTTAATCAACGGGATGAAAAAATAGGGAGGAAATAAAAATGAAAAAATGGTACGAAGAAGAATTCAATTTTGAAATTGAAGTTACGGGATTTCTACGCGGAGACCACACAGAAGGCTACTGCAGAAATGGCGAAGAAATTGGCGATAAATATTTTTGCACTTACGGTTGTCCTGTAAATGAGCAGGGCTTTGGAATCTGTTCAAAAATGATGCAGATTCTTTTTGCAGATATGCAGGCTGTAAGAAGCGGTGGGGATTTGACTTTGGTCGGCGGAAGTGAAGCTCTGGTAAAGGATTATGTCTGCCCGGATGGTTGTGTTTGTTTTCGGCTGAAGGCGACAAAGACTGGAAAAGAGAATTTTTACAAGGGGAAGTTTTTCCAGCAGTAGGAAGATTTGAATGTGGAAGTGTTTTTGAGGACGCTTGCAGGGCTTGCGTGAGGCTATGGAGCACCGAAGGACTTTTGTTGAATCAAAAGTCCTGAGAAGACCGCAGACACGCTATTTGCGTACCGAGGACTTAGAGCGTTAGCGAAGTGCGCTACCTGCAACGAACACGAAGTGTGAAGTTTCAAGCTAACAGCCGACTCGGAGCGAAGAGAGGGCGAAGCCCGAACGAAACGGAGGGGCACGCCCAAAATATAAAACCCTATAAAAATCAAGAAAACTTTTCAGTTATACCCGAAACTTTTTTTGTAAATACAAACTTTTTCAGGTATACTAGAAACAAATGAAAGAAAATCAATTAAAACGTTTAGGGCTCGAACAAATAATTTCTCTTTACAAGGACAAAGCTGTCATAAAAGTTTTACAGGGAATACGCCGCTCGGGAAAATCTTTTATGCTCAAACTGCTTGCCGAAAAAATCAGACAAAATGGGGCACAAGAAGAGCAGATTATTCTTTTGAATCTTGAAGATTTTGAAAATTCTGAATTTTTAGATTCCAAAAAACTTTATGATTTTATAAAAAGTCGGAGCAGGGCGGTAAATAAAAAACTCTATCTCTTTTTGGATGAAATTCAGGAAGTTGAAAATTGGGAAAAACTTGTAAATTCGCTTTATTCCTCTGACACGATTGAAGCGGATATTTATATAACCGGCAGCAACGCAAATCTTCTTTCTTCCGAACTTGCAACATATCTAAGCGGCCGTTATGTTTTAATTCATGTCTGGCCACTTTCTTACAAGGAATTTCTTTATTTTAATAATTTAAATGATTCGCTTGAGGCATTTAATAAATTTATTGAAGTAGGTGGATTTCCTGGTCTAAAGGATATGACTGAAAATTCCATTCAGGTTCGTTCGTATCTTGAAGGAATTTATTCGACTGTATTGTTGAAAGATGTAATTACTAAAAATAAAATTCGCGACACTCAGATTCTTGAAAAAATCATTCTTTACATTGCGGATAATGTTGGAAACATTTTTTCTGCAAAACGGATTTCGGATTTTATGAAATCTAATGGAAGAAATCTTTCTGTGGAAACAATTTACAACGACATAAAATATCTGGAAAATGCCTTAGTTCTGCACAAAGTTCAGCGATATGACCTTAAAGGAAAAAGAATCCTTGAAACTATGGAAAAATATTATTTTACTGACCACGGACTTTTGATTTTTCTTCACGGTTTTAAAGACACCTATCTGAACGGAATTTTAGAAAATATAGTTTTTATAGAACTTTTGAGGCGCGGGTATAAAGTATTTATTGGAAAAATAGGGGATCTTGAAATTGATTTTGTGGCAGGAAAAAATGGCGAAAAATTGTATATTCAGGTTGCCTACCTTATTAATTCCGAAGAAGCAAAAGAAAGGGAAATGCGGCCTTTAAAATCACTTATAACGGCAGGGGACAATTTTCCAAAATTAATTTTGACTATGGATTTGCTGCCCCCTTCAAACGAAAACGGCATTATCCGCAAAAATATCAGGGAATGGATTCTGGAAGGGGGAGAAAAATGAAAATTGAAATAAATAAATTATCCGCAGACTTGTTTCTTGAATTGTACACTTCGGTTGGCTGGGAAGCACCTTGCAGGGCGCAGGTGGCTCTTGCATTGAAAAACAGCCTCGCAACTTTCGTGGCTTATGATGGCGAAAAGGCTTTGGGAATGGTCAGGCTTTTGGGTGACGGCGGAATGAGTTTTTATGTAAAGGATTTTGCCGTGGTACCGGACTGGCAGGGAAAAGGCGTTGGCAAGGCTTTGATGTCTGCTCTTCAGGATTATATTTTAGCTCACGTGGAAAAAGGCTGGGCTGTCAGTCTGGAATTAATCAGTACAAAAGAGGCTGTTGCTTTTTACAAAAAGCAGGGATTTGAGGAAAGACCGTGTGATTGGGATGGCCCTGGAATGTTTAAGATGATTAGGAATTGAGAGAGGAGTGAAACTGGCGGATTTAAAAGATTTTTTTATGGGCGTGTCCCTTCGTTCGCTTCGCTCACTTCGGGCCGGGCTATTCGGGGTTCCGGCTTTCGCCTCCATTCCTCCGCTTCGTTTCACTTCGCTACGGAACAGCTACGCTGCCCCTACTATCCCTCACGCAGTTTACATTCAGCTTGTCACTGTGATAACTCAGACCCGGAAAAATGTAAAATTCACCCACTTTTAGCCCCCAAAAAATGTAAAAATTCCTTGTTTTCAGGCCCGAAAAAATGTAAAATCTAAAATATGGAACGTTTTATCATCAAGAAATTAAAGGAATGGATTTTGGAAGGGGGAGGAAAATAAACAAAGAATGGTCGGCTCTCAATAAAACAATGCAGTCTCAACTGAAAAAGAAAGAAAGTTTTGCGGATGGCATTCAAACACTTTTTTCTTTACGAAAAACTTTAATGGACACGCTTTTAAAGTTTAAAACAGACTTGTTGCGAGAGGATTTTGATGCAATTCCTTTTATGAATGCAGACGGCTTTCACAACAAAACAATTGCTTATTCAATTTGGCATATTTTTCGCATTGAAGACATTGTTGCCCACACTTTGATTTGTGACGACCAGGAGGTTTTCTTTGCCGGAAATTACAAGGAGCGAATTAATTCCCCAATCATCACAACCGGAAACGAACTTGTAAAACAGAAAATTGCAGATTTTTCATCTAAACTTAATCTTGAAGAACTTTATTCTTACGCCCAAAATGTAAAAGAAAGTACGGAAAAAAATCTTACAGGCCTTTCTTTTGATGATTTGAAAAAGAAAATCCCTGCAGAAAGAAAAATAAAACTGGAAAATCTGAATGTGGTGAGTAGTGATGAGGGGGCTGTTTGGTTGATTGACTACTGGTGCGGAAAAGACACTCGCGGATTAATTCAAATGCCATTTTCGCGGCACTGGATTATGCACGTGGAAGCAACTTTGAGAATAAAAAAAGGGATAAGGTAAAGATTGCATTCAGCCCCCAAAAAAAATGTAAAAACGAAAATCTTGTTCTACAAAATACACGCCATATTATTATGGAAACGAAAGTGCCACTTTTGAACAGGATTTTTTAATCCAAAAAGAAATGAACATCGTTCCAATTGAAGTAAAAGCACAGACAAATGTCCGCTCTCAAAGTTTAAAAGCTTTTTACGATAAATATGAGCCACCAGTTTCTGTAAGATTTTCGCTTTTACCTTATTCCAATCAGGGATGGATGGTGAACATTCCGCTTTATGCTGTGTGTATGCTGTAACAAATATGTGGTTTGCGTGAGGCTATGGAGCACCGAAGGGCTTTTGTTTCAACAAAAGTCCTGAGAAGACCGCAGGCACGCTATTTGCGGGCCGAGGACTTTGAGGGTTACCGAAGTGCGGAACAGCCGACCCGGAGTGAAGTGAGGGCGAAGCCCGAACGAAACGGAGGGGCACGCCCAAAATATAAAACCCTATAAAAATCAAGAAAACTTTTCAGTTATACCCGAAACTTTTTTTGTAAATACAAACTTTTTCAGGTATACTAGAAACAAATGAAAGAAAATCAATTAAAACGTTTAGGGCTCGAACAAATAATTTCTCTTTACAAGGACAAAGCTGTCATAAAAGTTTTACAGGGAATACGCCGCTCGGGAAAATCTTTTATGCTCAAACTGCTTGCCGAAAAAATCAGACAAAATGGGGCACAAGAAGAGCAGATTATTCTTTTGAATCTTGAAGATTTTGAAAATTCTGAATTTTTAGATTCCAAAAAACTTTATGATTTTATAAAAAGTCGGAGCAGGGCGGTAAATAAAAAACTCTATCTCTTTTTGGATGAAATTCAGGAAGTTGAAAATTGGGAAAAACTTGTAAATTCGCTTTATTCCTCTGACACGATTGAAGCGGATATTTATATAACCGGCAGCAACGCAAATCTTCTTTCTTCCGAACTTGCAACATATCTAAGCGGCCGTTATGTTTTAATTCATGTCTGGCCACTTTCTTACAAGGAATTTCTTTATTTTAATAATTTAAATGATTCGCTTGAGGCATTTAATAAATTTATTGAAGTAGGTGGATTTCCTGGTCTAAAGGATATGACTGAAAATTCCATTCAGGTTCGTTCGTATCTTGAAGGAATTTATTCGACTGTATTGTTGAAAGATGTAATTACTAAAAATAAAATTCGCGACACTCAGATTCTTGAAAAAATCATTCTTTACATTGCGGATAATGTTGGAAACATTTTTTCTGCAAAACGGATTTCGGATTTTATGAAATCTAATGGAAGAAATCTTTCTGTGGAAACAATTTACAACGACATAAAATATCTGGAAAATGCCTTAGTTCTGCACAAAGTTCAGCGATATGACCTTAAAGGAAAAAGAATCCTTGAAACTATGGAAAAATATTATTTTACTGACCACGGACTTTTGATTTTTCTTCACGGTTTTAAAGACACCTATCTGAACGGAATTTTAGAAAATATAGTTTTTATAGAACTTTTGAGGCGCGGGTATAAAGTATTTATTGGAAAAATAGGGGATCTTGAAATTGATTTTGTGGCAGGAAAAAATGGCGAAAAATTGTATATTCAGGTTGCCTACCTTATTAATTCCGAAGAAGCAAAAGAAAGGGAAATGCGGCCTTTAAAATCACTTATAACGGCAGGGGACAATTTTCCAAAATTAATTTTGACTATGGATTTGCTGCCCCCTTCAAACGAAAACGGCATTATCCGCAAAAATATCAGGGAATGGATTCTGGAAGGGGGAGAAAAATGAAAATTGAAATAAATAAATTATCCGCAGACTTGTTTCTTGAATTGTACACTTCGGTTGGCTGGGAAGCACCTTGCAGGGCGCAGGTGGCTCTTGCATTGAAAAACAGCCTCGCAACTTTCGTGGCTTATGATGGCGAAAAGGCTTTGGGAATGGTCAGGCTTTTGGGTGACGGCGGAATGAGTTTTTATGTAAAGGATTTTGCCGTGGTACCGGACTGGCAGGGAAAAGGCGTTGGCAAGGCTTTGATGTCTGCTCTTCAGGATTATATTTTAGCTCACGTGGAAAAAGGCTGGGCTGTCAGTCTGGAATTAATCAGTACAAAAGAGGCTGTTGCTTTTTACAAAAAGCAGGGATTTGAGGAAAGACCGTGTGATTGGGATGGCCCTGGAATGTTTAAGATGATTAGGAATTGAGAGAGGAGTGAAACTGGCGGATTTAAAAGATTTTTTTATGGGCGTGTCCCTTCGTTCGCTTCGCTCACTTCGGGCCGGGCTATTCGGGGTTCCGGCTTTCGCCTCCATTCCTCCGCTTCGTTTCACTTCGCTACGGAACAGCTACGCTGCCCCTACTATCCCTCACGCAGTTTACATTCAGCTTGTCACTGTGATAACTCAGACCCGGAAAAATGTAAAATTCACCCACTTTTAGCCCCCAAAAAATGTAAAAATTCCTTGTTTTCAGGCCCGAAAAAATGTAAAATCTAAAATATGGAACGTTTTATCATCAAGAAATTAAAGGAATGGATTTTGGAAGGGGGAGGAAAATAAACAAAGAATGGTCGGCTCTCAATAAAACAATGCAGTCTCAACTGAAAAAGAAAGAAAGTTTTGCGGATGGCATTCAAACACTTTTTTCTTTACGAAAAACTTTAATGGACACGCTTTTAAAGTTTAAAACAGACTTGTTGCGAGAGGATTTTGATGCAATTCCTTTTATGAATGCAGACGGCTTTCACAACAAAACAATTGCTTATTCAATTTGGCATATTTTTCGCATTGAAGACATTGTTGCCCACACTTTGATTTGTGACGACCAGGAGGTTTTCTTTGCCGGAAATTACAAGGAGCGAATTAATTCCCCAATCATCACAACCGGAAACGAACTTGTAAAACAGAAAATTGCAGATTTTTCATCTAAACTTAATCTTGAAGAACTTTATTCTTACGCCCAAAATGTAAAAGAAAGTACGGAAAAAAATCTTACAGGCCTTTCTTTTGATGATTTGAAAAAGAAAATCCCTGCAGAAAGAAAAATAAAACTGGAAAATCTGAATGTGGTGAGTAGTGATGAGGGGGCTGTTTGGTTGATTGACTACTGGTGCGGAAAAGACACTCGCGGATTAATTCAAATGCCATTTTCGCGGCACTGGATTATGCACGTGGAAGCAACTTTGAGAATAAAAAAAGGGATAAGGTAAAGATTGCATTCAGCCCCCAAAAAAAATGTAAAAACGAAAATCTTGTTCTACAAAATACACGCCATATTATTATGGAAACGAAAGTGCCACTTTTGAACAGGATTTTTTAATCCAAAAAGAAATGAACATCGTTCCAATTGAAGTAAAAGCACAGACAAATGTCCGCTCTCAAAGTTTAAAAGCTTTTTACGATAAATATGAGCCACCAGTTTCTGTAAGATTTTCGCTTTTACCTTATTCCAATCAGGGATGGATGGTGAACATTCCGCTTTATGCTGTGTGTATGCTGTAACAAATATGTGGTTTGCGTGAGGCTATGGAGCACCGAAGGGCTTTTGTTTCAACAAAAGTCCTGAGAAGACCGCAGGCACACTATTTGCGGGCCGAGGACTTAGAGCGGTAGCGAAGTGCGCTATCTACAACGAACACGAAGTGTGAAGTTTCAAGCTAACAGCCGACCCAGAGTGAAGTGAGGCGAAGCCCGAACGAAACGGAGGGGCACGCCCGTATTAAAAAGAGTTTATCATTTAGAAAATTTAGACACGACCTCCAATTCTTGTATAAATTCTTCCAGGGAAAACTGATTTAGGGGCTCTTTTATTTTTTCTGACAGGAAATCTGAATAATCTTTTCTATAGTTGTTAAAAAATTCCAATACTTTTAGAAACTGCCATACATTGCTGCTTTTGAATTTATCGTCAGCCCATAGTTCGTGAGCCACAATATTTCAGTCCATTCTAATGTTGTCAAAAGCATTTTTAATATCACCATCAATTTTTCTTTTCAAAAAAAAATTCTATAGTTTTTTTGAAAGAGTACCTGTTTATTTCATTAAATTCTTCGATAACTTCTGGAAAGCACAGTTTTATTTCCAGTTCAAGAACTGTTCTAAAATCAACCAGCGACAATGGCCACTCGTAATAAAAGCCCCCCCCCATCAGATTGGAAAAACAATCAGCCATTCAGCGAAACAGACAAAGTTAATGAATTCGGAATGACTCAATTTTGTCATACAGAATCCTAACAATCTGTCATCCCGAACTTGGTTTGGAAACTGTATGTCAAACAAAGTATTTTTTTTATTTGGCAGATGCTGAAACAAGTTCATGATGACAATAAAAATCGTCATTCCGGGCTGCCCCGGAATCTCACTGTAAGAGGAGATTCTGAAGCCTTGCTCAGCATGACACTGTGACTAACTGCTTAAAAAGCCCGAACTACTAGGACATAATACATACCTTGCCTACCACCAGAGAAGGAGTTTCCATTGGTGAAATCAAATCCGAGCGAGAAGTTACACTTGTATTCAGTATATGTCGAACCGCTCCAATAAGGAAAATTCATCGACTCAGATGGGGCAAGGGTAAAGCCACTTGCTTTCGTCAAACTTGTCTGAATTGTAGTTTTATCATTATAAATTGTATTCAGTTCTGCGATAGAAGGAATATACCAGCCAGTTGCAAGTTCATCAGCTGCATCAAACTTGCAGGTTTCCGTTCCGTAATTTGCTGCAAAGTTGAATGCAGGATAATTTGTTGCTGCATCTGCACTACCAGTTGGGTCTTCTGAACAAATATATTCCCAATTGTCACTTCCGTCCATATCACCACTAGTCGTTGTACCGATTATATCTGTAAATTCTTTGTCGTAACCGGTTGTCCCACTTGGACACCAGCTTAAAACATATTTTGACCGTGTTAAACCAAGCCCAATTGCTGCACCGTTTGCATTAAAGCCTGCAACTACTGCAACAGGAACTTTATCTCCACTTGTTTCAAAAGTTGTACTTTCAACGCTTGTTACATCAATCTTACTTCCATCTTTTAAGATAACATCACCCACCGCATAAGAATTGTAATCTTTTACTGTAAAAGTCCTGGTCAAACTGCTTTTTCCGCTTGCAATCGTTACTTCATAAGAGTCGGCAGTTTCTGGAATTGTAAGGGTTACTGTAAGCAGACTATCGCTTGAAATTGTAATTTTTGAATCTTTTACAATATTACTATTGTCTGTGCAGGAAAGACTAAAACTTTCACTTGTTATATCCTGGGCTTTAAAGTTTTTACCTGTAACAGTTGCAGTTACAGTATTACCTTTCTTTGAGATTCCTGCATTTGGAATCTTAAAACTTGCAAACATCGAAACCTGCAAACTTGCTGTTTTACTTTGTGCGACATTTGCAAATAAAACTTTTGCAGTGTAAGTATCAATTTCAGTTGGAATCGCTAAATCGACATCAAAACTTGTTGTATTCTGTGTAAATGAACTTGTATCTACGCTTACGCTTTCGCCGTATTGTTTGTCGCTACTGTCATAAAGAGAAAGTGTAATTGATCCTGCAAAGTCTAAGTTTTTTCCACTTACTCTTGCCTTTGTTTTTGTGTCACTTGTTACGCTGCCTACAAAAATTTGACTTGTTTCAAGTGTTATGTCTGTTACTTCTGCAGCCAAAATATTAAAGGCAACAGTGTGTTCAGTATCTACATTTCCGCAGATTTTTGCACGTACGGTGTAGGTTATTCCGTCTGATGTGGCAGAAGTCAAAGTTGGAAGAGTTAGAGTTGCAGTCGCCTTGTTATTTGTTGCGTCAACAATTGCTTCAACATCTGTTACATTATTGCTTGCGTCTACAATCTGAACTTTTACGGTTTTATCGTCCTGGCTTTCAATCAAATCAAAATTAGCCCCCTCAACAGTCGCTGTAAATGTACTTCCGCCTTCTGTGTATGCAAAGCGATTTTTTGAAAGTTCAATCTTACTTACAAGTGGAAGAATTTTTACCGTAATTTCTACAGTTGCACTTTTTTCCCCAGCCTTTGCAGTGATTGTTGCTTTACCGGCTTTTACACCTGTTACTACACCATTTGAATCAACTTTGGCAACTTCTTCATTATCCGAAGACCATGTTACTGCCGAGTCTGTCGCATCGGCTGGACTTACAGTAGCCGTAAGTTTAATTGTGCTGTCAACAAAGACTTCTGTCACTTCTGCTGTGATTTCCACCTTTTCTACTGCAACAGAACCATTATCACATCCCGTAAAGGCAAACAAAATTCCTGCCACCAAAGCAGCAGCAAAAGCATTAATTTTTCTCATCATAATTTTCTTTCTCCTTATTGATGAAATTTAAATACAAAAAGACCGCCTGCACTCCGCATTTTTCGCGGACACAAACGGTCTTATTTTTACCAAATATATTTTATTAAAAAGAGATTTATCGCTGAGTTGAGTTGAGTTGAGTTGAGTTGAGTTGAGTTGAGTTGAGTAAGTGTGCCATCTCCTTTCCCTTTGTCAAGTACTTTTAACTATTTTTTATATTATAACACTTTTTTGTAAAAAACAATATCTGTATTTTTTTACCTTTTTATTTTACGTACAAATTCTCCCCTTTTGTAGTCATGCAACTACTCTTCCTTCCAGCCCAGCACTCCACTTGCGTCATCAGCAAAAACAAGTGCGATTCTGTGAGTTGTTTTTCCGCTCACGCTGTAACGTTCTGCATAGCCTTTCTTTTCAATCTGTTCTAAGGCTTCTTTTACGCCTTTTTCAAAATCGGATGGAGCGACGGTTTTTAGTTCAAAAATATAAACATCACTTTGAGTTGTAACAATTATATCGCTACGCCCAAAAATTGACTGCATTTCGCTTACAACGTCAAAGCCGGTCATTCTAAACAAAACATGGGTTATTGCTTCGTAAAAGTTTTCACACATATTTTTTTGCACGATTGTCGGAATATCAGAAAAACAGGCTTTTACAATCCGCATTGCGTATTCAAGTTCATTGGCGGCAAAGGCTTTTCGTAAATAATCAACAGAAAGTCCTAAGTCATCATCGGGAACACTTATAAACTTTGGTAAAATCGCGTTTAAAAATCCGTCTTCTACTTCTTTGTTTGGAAAGCCCAATGTGTAAATGCGACTGTCTTCTGTTTCTTCAAAGTCTTTAATCGTTAAATATCCGCTCTGGTAAATTACCGGAAGCATATTTTTGCTGTCCGGATCATAATCTTTGAACTGGCTTTCAGTTGCTCTTCTTCCGTCCATAATAGAAAAAAGCTGGAATGGCTGATTCTGCAAAGTTTTAATTAAAAACGAAGGAGTTCCGCTTTCAAACCAATATGAACCGAAATCTAAATTTTTTAAGCATCGCAAAAGACAGAATGGATTATAAACAC
>CAVJHV010000062.1:0-12550 GCA_963649315.1 Treponemataceae bacterium
AAATACAGTCCTGACCACGGCATAAGACTTTTAGGAGTCACAGCAGAAAAATTGGAAGCAAAAAATATTCCGGTTCAGAGGGATTTCTTTAACGAAAAAAATGAAAAGAAAGCCCGCCTGGAAGAAGCAATTTTTAAGATGGAACAAAAAAATCCTTCCATAAAATTAAAAAAGGCAAGGCTTTTAAAAACAGATGAAAATGAAAATGGGGATTCTTAAAAATCAATTCAAAAATCCCCAAATCAAAATCCGCAGGCATCGCTAAAAATTGCAAATTTTAAAAGACTTCCCTAATCAAGAGGAGCAAAATATCCGCTTTCGTCACGACCCGAACGGTTTAAAAGATAAACTTCAACTTCAAGTGGCAAATATTTTCTGCCGTAGTCTCTTGCCAGGGCCGAAGTATATGAAAACTGATAAAGGCCCAGTGGAATAGAAATTATGTCACTTAAAAGAGGGGCCAAACCTTCTTTCCTGTAAACATAATATGTTTCGCCGGTCGTATAATCTGTCAGATATTTTACTTCATCACAAGGAGCAGATTGCTCAACCATCAGAGTCGAAAGAGAAATTCGATTATTGTTGAGATAAGCCGTCAAATCAGACAGGGTATAAGTTTCAAAAGAATTCTGGCTTACTTCTCCGTCTGTAATTAAAATGATTCCCCTTTTTACTTCCCCGTTAATCAACTTATTTGCAGCAAGGCGGAGTGCAAGGTCCATGCGGGTATTTTCTTCAAAGACATTTTTTGTAGACCTGATGTCAAAATCGTAAAGGTTTGAAGGACTGCCCTCATATTCAAGCACAGGAAGGGAAGCCGCTGTAACAATCTGAACTTTTCCCTCGCTGCCCATGGCCTGGCAAATCTGGCGGACCCCTTCATTAATTTCATCAACATAATTTTCCATTTGACTGGATTTATCAATTACAAAAGTTATGTCACAAATGTCATTATTGTTAGCAGCCCCAAGAAATTCAAATTCCGCAACAGAATGCTTATTTTCAGTCACAAAAAAGTTGTCCGCATTTAAACCGACAATTTGTTCCCGCCTTCTGTTTTCTACACTCACGTCAACAATAACATTTGGAAAGTTATCTGCAAGGACTCGGTCAATTTGAACAAAAAAACCGCCTGCCACTTCACTCATTTTGGACATAATGTAAATTTCATTAGCCTTAAAATCTGTAACAATAAGATTTCCATTTTTGTCAGGAACCGCACTTGTCAATTCAGACAAACCATTTCCGCTTGTAGCATTTTCAAAAATTGAACCACTTTCCGTGTCAACTGTGATAATTTTATTTTTATCCGTAAGAACCAGACTTTCCCCCCAGGTCTTCATACTTTCAGGTCTGGCAATTGCATTTTCTGTAGTAAGATTTCCAATATAGTTTCCGGAACGATCAAATTCGTAAATTGCGCCATAAACGCTATCCGCAACAAAAACCCTGTCATCCTTCACAGCAATTCCGGTCGGAGAAGAAAATCCCTTAAACACCCCGTCATTTTTTCCAAAAGACAAAAGAGCATTTCCATCCTGGTCAAAAACAACAACACGCGAATTACCAAAATCGGTTACATAAATGTTGCCATAAGAATCTTCTGCCATGTACTGAGGCCCAATCAACTGACCTTCATAAATTCCCTGTGAACCAATGTACCTTTTAAAAAGCCCATTTTGATCACAAAGGGCCAGGCGGTCACCTGCACTTTCACAGACAAGCAAATCTCCGGAAGAAAGGCGAATAATATCACTGGGTCTGTCAAAACCATTCAAAGGCCCCCTGGATCTTTTTGTAACAATTCCGTTTACATCAAAACGCACAATTTCATTGGAACCGTAAGCCGCAATCCAGACAGAGCCATCATTGTTGGACAAAGAAGAAATTGGCTGGGAATAAATTAAATTTTTTCCATTCGTATATGGAAAGGAACCCGCTTCCGTAAAGTTGTAATTGTAAGAATATTCAGCTTGAGTAATCCGCCTTTCACTGACAATTTCAATCTTGTTTGCTAAAAGAATTCCGCCATAGCCGTTTTCCAAAGCATAATTCCATTCGCCTAAAGCGCTGCCCTCAAGACCAGCCTTATAGTAAGCCTTTCCCAGCCATTCAAGAATCATATTTTCATCAGGCAGATAAGAAAGTGCCTTTTCAAATTCAAGAATAGCTTCATTGTAAGCACCGCGGTAATAACTTTGCACACCCCGTCTGAATTCATCTTCAGCAAAACCGGAATTTGCAGATCGGACAGGCGAGTCCTCTTCCCTCATAGTGTCTTCAAGATTAATTTGAGCTAAAGGGCAAAATAAAAAAGAAGTAAAAAAAACAAAAGTAAAAATGACTTTTTTTAGAGAAGTTAATTTCAATCTGCTACCCTCTGAAGAATTTTCAAATGTTCCTGAATTACGGAATTAGATGAATCAAGTTTATAAGCCTTTTCCAGATAATTTTTAGATTCAGAATAAAGGCCCATCTTAAAATAAACCCAACCCACTGAATCAAGACAGGCAGGACTTTCCGGAGCCATAGACAAAGCCTTTTTACAATACATCAAAGCCTGTGTTAAATCCTTTTCTTCATTAGCAAGAACATAGCCCATTCCATTCAATGCCGTAAGATTTTGATTATCTTCTAGCAGTGCCTTTTCATAATAATCAAGACATTCTTTAACATCATTATTTTCCCATGCCAGATATGCCAGAGAAGAATAAACAGAAGCAGGCTTATAATTTATTTCCAGAAGTTTTTTTAATTCAAAATCAGCCAGCTTCATACGGCCACTTTTGCAGTAAATCACAGCAAGAAGATAGCGGCACTGCAAAACCCTTGCCTTATCTTTTTCGCCATCAGAAGAAGTTACCACTTGTTCCAGATACAAGAGGGCATCATCAAAACGTCCTAGCTTTGTATAGCAAAGACCAATATAATAAGACAAATCCAATAAATCACAGTCAGCATCAGAAGGCAAAGACAAAAAATAAGTCAAAGCACCGGTAAAATTATTTTTATTGTAAAGTTCAATTCCCTCTTTAAGAACTCTTCCTTCAGCCATAAGTCCTCCCAAAACTTAAAGCAAATCCCAAATTAAAATCGGATTTTTATTTTATGGGCGTACCCTCCTTACGTCGGGCCAGGCTTTCCGCACTTCCGGCTTTCGCCTTCATTCCTCCGCTTCGCTACGGAACTGCCTTTGGCAGGTGCTCCAATCCTTTACGCTCTTTGCACATTTATTTTCTTCATAGAAGAATAGCAAAAAATTCTCCAAAACAATGAATCAATTATAAAAGAAAGATATCACTTCTATCAAGTTTAAAAGCACCATTCTCTTAAAAAGCAAAGGCCCCGTAATTTTCATAGTTGTCTCTAAAAATTGCAATTTTTAGCGGCTTCCTTAAAGACATTCCTAAAAAGTCAGCCTGCCCATAAAAGACCTGTCAAAATCAGTCAGCGATTCAGGAGAAGTTTTTAAAAGTGAAAGTGAAACAAAACCGGATTTTACAATTTCAAAGTCACAATTTTCATCCCCGTAAGTTTTTATGGAAGCACATGGCTTACAAAAAGAAGTTTTACTGCCATCTTCATTTTCCTTAAGAAAATATTCATCTTCGTAAACCCGGTGGCTTACAGAAGCAACTTTCAGTCCCTTATATTTTTTTACAGAAGGAGCATTTATGTTAAAAAAATACTCTAAGGGATTTTGCAAAAGCCCATCCTGGCAACCAGGAAAGTCCAGTTTTTTACCAGGCAAAATTTCAAGAAAAGTTTTTAAATTTTTTAAAATAAATAAAGAAAATTCATCAAAGCAGTAAGACTCCGGGGAAGACCAGTCCAGTTTTTCAAGGCTTAAAGCAAAACTTGGAATGCCGTACAAGGCTCCCTGTCTGGCTGCCCCGATTGTTCCCGAATAAGTAATGTCTGTCCCAAGGTTTGCGCCATGGTTTATGCCAGAAATAAGTAAATCCGGCATAAAAGAACCATCACTGTAAGAAAGCCACTTTCCCTTTATAGAAGCCATAACGCAGTCAACCGGTGAAGCTTCCAGGGCAAAAACATTTTCTTCAATCTGCTTAAAGTCATGACCCTTAAAAAAAGAAAAAGAAGCAGAAAAACCAGACTTATTTGACATAGGTGCCACAATTTTTACCTGGTGCTCTTTAGATAAAACTTTATATAAAGACTGAATTCCTTCAGCAAAATAGCCGTCATCATTCGTCAAAAGAATTTTCACTATTCTTCCCCCGCAAAAAATGTTTTTTTTAAGATGCCTTAAAATTTAAAGCAACTGAACTCCACGGGCAGGTTTTACAATGTAAGTCTTTGCACTAAAACCAAAGATTCTTGAATATTCTTCAAGTTTTTCCTCGTATTTTTCTACATCGCACTGGCGCAAAAAAGAATATGTACAGCGGCCAAAGCCCTTTCCGGTAATTCTTCCACAGTTAACAGGATTTCTTACATCATCCGGATTTTCATCCAGAGTCTGTACCCTTTTTAAAATCCAGTCTATTTCAGGGCAGCTTAATTCGTAAAGATCCCGCATATTTGCATAACTGCGGTTTACGGCACGTGAAAAAGCAAAAAAATCCTTTTTATCCAAGGCATTTACCACGTCAAGAAGGCACTTATGTTCATTCATAACGCAAAGAAGGCGCCTTTTTGTTTCTTCCGAGGCAACAGAAAGCACTTCATTTACTTCCTGACTTGCTTCTTCATATTTCCAGCCACCATAAACATTCGCATTTCTCAGTTTTAATTCACCCAGCAAAAGAACATTTTCCGGCTGTAAAAGACTTTCTTCATTCCATAAAGTAACGCGGGGCACCTGGGCATCAGTTAAAACAATCACTTTATCCTTAAAAGGAAAGGGCAAAATATCAAAATTAGAATTACTGTGATCTGTCAAAACAAGGGAATTTGCCTTTGAATAGATACATGTAAAATTATCTTCCTTATGATTTTCAATTTGCAAAAAGCGGCGGTTACCGGCTTCTATAACTTTAAGAAGAATAGCCTCTGAACATCTGAAAGAAAAAAGTTCTTTAATAGCCCAGCATACTGCAACTTTTATTGCTGTTGTTACCCCAAAGCCGGCAGAAGGCAAAACTTCAGAATAAACAGTAAAATCCATACCAGAAGGACATTCAAAACCATTAAAATGGTAGCCCGCAATAATTGATTTAATTGCATTAGCCCATTTATCTTCCTTCTTAAATTTGTTTGTCATCAGCGTGGTATGCTTTTCTTCATCCAGCTGGACATATTTAAACTTAAGGTTATTGTCCGTCCTCTTTGACACTGCAAGATAGACAGGCAAATCTACTGCCATAGAAAGAGTCTTGTCCTTAAAAAACCATGTATGTTCTCCCATCAGATGAAATCTGCATGGAGCCTGGGCAATTACATCAGGTTTTACGCCATATTCCTTTTTATGAGACTGAATTACAGCTTCCATTTCCACTTCCCGATTTTTGTAATTATTTTTTTTACATAAAAAGTTGTATTTTTCTATGTAAGTTAATAAAATAATATAATGAATATTTCCATTTTACAAGTTTTTTGTGCTCTTTTTTCTGCTCTTGTAGAATCTCTGGCCATTTCGAACGTTTTTTTTAAATTTGGCTTTCCATTTTTAGCATTATTTTCACTCGCTCCACTTTATTTTGCCCTTTACACATGCAAGTCCTACAAAAAAGCAGGATTTCTTTTTATGATTCAAATTTTTACAGTACACATGATTTCAAGTTACTGGCTGGCGAATTACAGGGGATATGGTCCCCTTACCTTAGGAGCATCTGCTTTTGGAACTGCCCTGGAAGGCTTTCTGTGCGGAATAGCAGCCTTTCTTTACCCTTCAACATTAAACACAAAAAGTAATCTGGAAAATCAACTTAAAGAAGGCTGCGGAAAAGCACCATTTGCAGGTTTTAAAAGAGCCTTGTGGTTTTCTGCAGTCTGGCTCTTTTTTGAATGGAATAAATCAAATGGATTTTTAGGCTACCCCTGGGGAACTCTTTTTTCTGCAGCCTACCGGTGGCGCATTATTGCCCAGCTTGCTTCTGTGACAGGTGTCTGGGGAATAACATTTATCTTTGCACTTTTTTCTTCTCTGGTTGGAGAAGGATTTCTGCTCATTTATAAAAACACATGCGTTCAAAATGCAAAAGCGCTTATTTCAAACTACAGGCAGCTTGCATATTTTACATTCACCATATTCGCCCTTGTTTTTGTCTATGGAATTTTTGCCTATATCATGCCGCAGCAAAAAACAAAATCAATAAAGGCAATTATGGTTCAGCAGAACATTGACCCCTGGGAAGCTGAAGAAAGCGAAGCCATAAAAAAATCAATGGATTTAACCCGGGCCGAGCTTGACAAACTTGATGAAGACGAAAATGTGGATTTAATCATATGGAGCGAAGGAGTTCTAGCAAGGGCCTTTCCAAATTCAGCCTCCTACTATTCAACCCATCCGGAAGAAGAAAGTCTTTCAGATTTTATAGCTTCTACAAACACTCCTTTCATAATCGGGGCCAGGACAAGTGTCAACAATTTAAAAAGACACTACACAAATACAGCGGTTCTTTTCGATGCCAGCGGAAAATTTTCAGCCTTTTATTCTAAGATTCACCTTGTTCCTTTTGCAGAAGGTTTGCCATATCAAAATAATCCTACAATTTCTGCCTTGTTTAAAAAACTCATACCTTTCAATTTTTACAGAAGCGGAAATCAATATGTGCTTTACCAGATTCCAATAAAGAACATGCAGGATTTTCCAACTCCACTTGAATACAGAAATGATTTATACAAAACAATCACTCTTTCTGAAAACGGCCGCGCTTCAAGTGATGACATCAGATATTTTTCAGAAAATCAAGCTGTAAATCCGGACTCCTACCTTTCTTTTACAACGCCAATATGCTTTGAAGATTCATTCAACGATGTATGCCGGCCTTTGTGGGAAATGGGTAGCGAAGTCTTTATAAACATCACAAATGATTCATGGTCAAAGACTGATATTGCCGAATACCAGCACTTTATAAATGCAAGCTACAGGGCCATTGAATACAGAACAACTCTTGTAAGAACATGTAATTCCGGATATTCAGTCGTTGTAGATCCAAAAGGCCGCGTTATAAAAGACATGAAGGTTTTTGAAGACGCTGCCATGTACACCGAAATACCAGTTTACGAAAGGAAAAATACAATTTTTTCAAAATGCGGTGACTGGTTTGCTTATCTGGTATTTATCTGCATGGCCATTTACGCCCTTTACTTCTTTGTTAAAAACTTCCCATGGCCTGAAAAACGAATTTACCGCTTTATTACAATAGACTTCCATGTTCATAAAATCTTTATGGAAGAAAATGAAAAACAGAAGGAAGAAAATCTTTTGGAAAATGATAAGGCAGAAGTTAATGATAAAGAAAAGTCTAAAAGAAAAATTTCTTCTGTAGAAAAAGACACTCTTTCTAAAACAGAGGCTTCTTTGACAAAAAAGCCTTCCGCTAAAAAGGCAGTCGCTTCTGTAAATAAGGCTGCTTCTGTAAAAGAAAAAGCCTCTTCTACAAAGAAGGCCCCTTCTGTAAAAGAAAAAGTCGCTTCTGTAAATAAGGCTGCTTCTGTAAAAGAAAAAGCCTCTTCTACAAAGAAGGCCCCTTCTGTAAAAGAAAAAGCCTCTTCTACAAAGAAAGCCCCTTCTGTAAAAGAAAAAGTCTCTTCTGTAAAGAAGGCCCCTTCTGTAAAAGAAAAAGCCTCTTCTACAAAGAAAGCCCCTTCTGTAAAAGAAAAAGTCTCTTCTGTAAAGAAGGCCCCTTCTGTAAAAGAAAAAGCCTCTTCTACAAAGAAAGCCCCTTCTGTAAAAGAAAAAGTCTCTTCTGTAAAGAAGGCCACTTCTGTAAAAGAAAAAATTGCTTCTGTAAAGAAGGACCCTTCTGTAAAAGAAAAAGTTTCTTCTACAAAGAAGGCCACTTCTACAAAAACAAAAAAATAAGGGAAAGAAATCATGCAGAAAAAAAGAAAAAGAAATTTAACAAGAAGCCTCTCAGTTATAATTTTTGCCCTTCTCCTTTGCCTTTCTGCCTTTATTCCAAAAAATATTTTTTCAGTCCCAGCAACCTTTAGCCTTGGCATTCAAAATATGATTGCCATTCTTGCAGGAACAATTTTAGGTGGTCTTCAGGGAGCAGGCGCCGTAGGACTTTTTGTTATAGCCGGAGTTCTAGGACTTCCTGTTTTCCCGGCAAATCTTTCGGGGCTGGAAGCTTTTTCTTCACCACCAGGAGGCTACATCTGGGGATATTTTATTTCTTCCCTCCTTGGAGGAATGATTTTAGGAAGCCCCCATCTTTTCGAAAAAGATTTTTCCCTTAAACGATGGATAAAAATTGCAGTAACTTCACTTTTGTGCTTTGCAGTCATTTACCTTCCAGGCATCCTGTGTTTCAGACATTCGGTCATGGAAAACACCTTTCCTGAAAGAACAGAGGCCCTTTACAAAACATACATACTTCTTGAAAAAGAACAGGCTGGAAAATGGCTTTTAAATCAAACTTTATTTCCATTTATAAGTTCGGATATAATAAAGTGGATCATAAGCATTCCCCTTACAGCAATTTTTAGGCCTCTTGCTGCCAGGCTGCTTTATCCATCCGATGAAAAAGAAGAGGAAGCCATTTTTGAAAATCTTAAAAAGAAAAAGGATTTTTTTGACAAACTTACAAAATCCAGGAAAAAGGGAGGTAAATAATGCGCTGCCCATATTGTGGAAGTCTTGATGACAGGGTAATTGAATCCAGGACAATGGCAAACGGTGAAAGCATGCGAAGAAGACGTGAATGTTTAAGCTGTGGCTACCGTTTTACCAGTTATGAAAGAATTGAAGAAAAACCTTTTATGGTTGTAAAAAGAGACAGCCGCCGACAACCCTTTGACACAGAAAAACTTTCTAAAGGAATTGAACGGGCCCTGGAAAAACGGCCGTTTTCTACTGCCATGGTTGAACAAATCGTCACAGAAATTGAAGACCAGGCTTATTCTTTGGGCAAAACAAGCCGTGAAGTAACAACTGCCGATTTAGGAGAGCTTGTCTTAAAACGCCTTTACGAAATAGATAAAGTTGCATACATCCGCTTTGCCTCAGTTTACAAGCATTTTGAGGATTTAGACGAATTTATTGAAGAAGTAAGGTCTATTGAAGAGCAGTCAAAAAAAGCCGGAGAAAAAAAAGACTCCCCTACAAAGGGGGCAAATGGCGAAGAAGAAGGCTTTCACTTGCAGAATTGATTTTTTTTGCAAAAAAAAGTTCAAATTTGCGATTTTACTCTTGACATAGAAAGTCCTTTTGAGTTATAGTCTTTTACATCGTGGTGGCATAGTTCAGTCGGTAGAACAACGGACTCATATTCCGTATGTCAGAGGTTCGATCCCTCCTGCCACTATAAAGCATTTCGATCCTGCATCGGAGTGCTTTTTTATTTTAAATAATCAAAAGAAATATTGCATAAAATTGCAGTTTTACCCAAATTTTATTGCATAAAATTACAATAAGTTGTATAAATTAAGAATATTTATGGGAGTCTCTAAAAATTGCAATTTTTAGAGGCAGCTATAAAAATGCGACATTTTAAGGCTTTGTATTTCAAGACTTAAAATTCGAAGGCATCTGGTAAAAAAAGCATTGAAAATGATTTTTTACCAGATGCCCTTATGCGAGGTTTTTATGAAAGCTGAAAAATTCAAAAGTCCTTATAAGGGAAGAAGCCTTTTAAACTGGATTGACTGGACTCCACAGGAAATCAATCAGATTTTAAACTGGGCCATTCAAGTAAAAAAAGAAGCCCACAAGGGGGAACTCCACCAGAGGTTTTTAGGAAAAACAATTGCCCTCATTTTTGAAAAGCGCTCTACCCGTACAAGATCTTCATTCGAAACAGCTTTTGCCGAAGAAGGCGGTCATCCGGTCTTCATGTCCACAGCAGACATCCAGTTGGGCAGTAAAGAAAGTGTTGAAGACACAGCACGCGTTTTGGGCAGAATGTTCAGTGCCATAGAATTCCGTGGATTTAAGCAGTCACATGTAGAAGCCCTTTCAAAATACTCAGGAATCCCCGTAATTAACGGACTTACAGATGACTTTCACCCGACCCAGGTTCTTGCAGACATAATGACCCTAAAAGAAAACTTTGGCAAATTAAAAGGACTGAAACTTTGCTTTTGTGGTGACGGCAGAAACAATATGGCCAGATCCCTTATGCTCATTTGTTCAAAATTCGGCATAGATTTTTCAGTCTTTTGCCCCAAGGAACTTTCCCCTGACCAGGAAATTCAGGATATATGCCAGCCATTTGCAAAAGAAAGTGGCGCTAAAATAAGCATCTCTGATCAAATTTCAGTTGTCAAAGGAGCAGATTGCCTTTATACTGATGTATGGTGTTCTATGGGTGAAGAAGCGCTGAAGGCAGAGCGTGTAAAGCTCCTTAGTCCTTTCCAGGTCAACAAAAAACTTATGCAGGCCACTGGAAAGATGGATACTATCTTCCTTCACTGTCTGCCAGCCGTAAAGGAAGAGGAAGTTACGGAAGATGTGTTCGAAAGTCCAGCCAGCAAAGTCTGGGATCAGGCTGAAAACAGAAAACATACAATCAAGGCAATTATGCTTGCTTTGATCTAAAAAAAAAACGGGCTTGAGCAGGCAATTGATTTCTTTGGCATGACCTTAACTTTAGCAGAAATTTGCTGCTATCTTTTTAGGACTTTCATGCCGATAAAATTTTAGATATAGAACAGTTTGATTTATACTTGAATTTATGGTTGAATTCAAAGTTATAAATCAAAATAAAGGACTATAACAGGAAGTATTTATGAAAAAGACCTTAAAAATTAAGATGATTTTGCTAGCCCTCCTTTCAGCAGTGATTCTTTTGCCTGTAACGGCTCAGACATCTTCTGAAACAAGTGAAAGTGAAAAGCCTATTTGGGATCACGGAGACAATGTTTCAAAGATTTCCTATACTAATGTCAGGATTTACAGGGTGCTTGAAGCAGAAGACGCTTATGTCATTCTTTACGAAAAGCAAGGCTTAAAGACAGGAACCGTTTCTATTCCAAAGAAATGGGGCACAATGGTTCCTCGCAAACTTGAACTGAGAAAGTGTCCAAAAACAGTACCTCCATATATGACAATTCTTTACAAGGAAGGTTCATTCTATAAGGTATGGCTGACTCTTCCTGTAAGCAAGCTGGATTCAGTCTGGGGTATTGCTCCAAACGGCTATGACACAGGAGACACAGAAAAAGAAACTTTAGACATTGAATTATAATGCAGCAAAGGGCTGATTAAAAAAAATCACAAAAAGCCTTTGCTCAAAAAACAATTCATTTTGGGGACCTCTAAAAATATCACAAGTATTTTTTTGACTTCTCTTTATCTGAAAAGAGGCAGGCAGTGAGCACTTTTGTCATGGCCTGCCTTTTATTTTGCATTTTTTAAGGATTTATAAATGAAAGAAGTTACAGAAGAAGAAATTAAAAATTTCAGGGATTTTACTTCAAAATATCAGAAATTTATTATTGCCGGCCACAAGGAACCAGACGGAGACTGTATGGCAAGCTGTCTTGGCGTTTCCTACATTTTGAATTTTTTGCAAAAGCCTTTTATTTTAATAAATGCCGGCCCCTTCAAGCGTTCTGAAATCAAGGATTTTAAAGACAAATTTACAGATCAAATCCCATTTTTAACAAATGAGGACATAAAAAACACAGGATTAATCATTTGTGACTGCAGTGAAATTGCCCGCCTTGGTGATTTTGATTTTGATTTAAGCCTTTTAGATTCATTCATAATTGATCACCATAAAACAGCCTCTGCACAAAAGGAAAGTTCAATTGTAGACTCAACTTCTCCAGCAGCAGCCTGTATTGTTCAGCAGTTGTATGAAGCAATAGTTGGCAAACCTGGAAAAGAAGAAGCAGAAGTTCTTTTCTTTGGATTAGGGACAGACACAGGCTTTTTTCGCTTTCTGGATGAAAAATCAGCTTCTGTTTTTAACGCTGCAGCCCGTCTTGTTGAAGAAGGAGCAAATCCTCGCGAACTCTACTCAAAAATGACTGGGGGTAAGCCTTTTATGACCAGGAAACTTTTGGGAATCATGCTGAACAGGGCAAAATCCTACTGTAATGACCGCCTTATTGTTACTTACGAAACCATGGAAGACACAAAAATGTATGGTCTTGAAGGCAGGGACAGCGATGCCCTCTACACTCTTATGCTGGCAGTAGAAAATGTACAGGCTGTTTTGTTTGTAAGGCAGGAAACCGACTACACATGCACTTTGGGCTTCAGGTCAAAAGATACTTGCGATGTAAGTGCAATAGCAGCCAAATTCGGTGGCGGTGGACACAAAAACGCTTCCGGGGCAAGTACAGAAGGTAAGATTGACACTTTGATTCCCGCAATCGTCAAAGAGTTTGCTAAAGTCCTTTAAGGGGCAGCATAAAAAATTACAAATTTTAGAGATGCCCTAAAAATTGTCATCCTGTGCTGCCGTTA
>CAVJHV010000063.1:0-12492 GCA_963649315.1 Treponemataceae bacterium
GAGTTAACATTACAGGGCTGCCACTAAGGCTATTTTTTTTGGAGGATAAAATGAAAAAGAATAGTTTCAGTCTTTTTCCTTATCTTAGAAAGTATTCTTTTTTTTATTTGATTGCTCTTCTTTGCATTACGGCCAGCGTTTTTCTGGACATGATATCCCCTGTGATTATTCAGCACATTGTGGACGATGTTCTTATTGCCAAAAATATTGAACCTTTAAAACTTCTGCTTCTTGGAATTTTGGCAATTGGTCTTGGCAGATTTATTTTCCAGTATGGCAAAGAATTTATCTGCGACTTTTGCGGTTCAAAAATTGCATGTGAAATAAGAATTAATCTCTTTGAAAAAATCCAGAGTCTTTCTGCAAATTTCTTTGACAAAATAAACAGCGGTGAACTTATGAGCCGTGTAAAAGATGACGTTGACAGCATCTGGAATGTAACAGCCTTTATGGGCATTTTAATTGCAGAAGTTGTTTTGCGCGTAATCACAACAATGTATTTTATGATCCGCATTAATATATTCCTGACAATCATTCCATTTTTTGCCATGATTCTTACAGCCTACATTGCAATCAAAATGGAAAAGAAACTGAACACTCTCTACGAAGATGCAGCCCAGGAAAATTCTGAACTCAACAACACTGCAGCAGAAAATCTTGCAGGAGTAAGGACAGTAAAAGCTTTTGCCCGCGAAGGTTTTGAAATCAACAAATTCCACAGGCATAATCAAAAATATTATGAACTCAACATTGATATGTCGCGGGTCTTTGTAAAATACAATCCTAAGATTCAAATCATTACAAAACTTTTGTCTGTAATTACTCTTTTGATTGGCGGATTTTTTGTAATCAAAGGAAACCCTTTTACTGGCGGAGAAAAAATTACAATCGGCCAGCTGATGGCATTTTTACAATATGTGGGAAATATTATCTGGCCGCTTGAAATGCTGGGCTGGCTTACAAACGGTCTTTCTTCTGCCAGGGCAAGCATTTCGCGTTTAAATAAAATTTATTCTGAAATGCCAGAAATTACTGATAGTAAAAATCTTCTAGCTGATGAAGAAATTTCTGCTTCACTTTTTACACCTCATGACATTTGTGGAAACATTTCTTTTGAACACGTTACTTACAAAGCAGGTGAAAGAAAAATTCTTGATGATGTTAATTTTGAAATTAAAGCAGGCCAGACCCTGGGCATCATGGGAGCAACAGGTTCCGGAAAATCAACAATCATAAATCTTTTAAAAAGAATGTATGATGTTACAAGCGGCTGCATTAAAATTGACGGAATTGACATCAGGCAGCTGCCTTTACATGCACTGCGCTCTTCAATTGCAACTGTAATGCAAGACGTTTTTCTTTTTAGTGACACAATCGAAGACAACGTTCGTCTGGGTGCAAAAGAAAGTATTACTACAGAAGAAGTTCGAATCGCATTGCAAAAATCCCACAGCATGGAATTTGTAAACAAGATGGAAAACAAGGAGCAGACTGTTATTGGGGAGCGTGGAGTTGGCCTCAGTGGCGGCCAAAAGCAGCGCATTACAATTGCAAGAGCCCTGGCACGTAAAACTCCTGTTCTTGTTCTGGATGATTCAACTTCGGCCCTGGACACAGAAACTGAAAAAGATATTCAAAAAGTTCTTTCCGAACTTAAGGGCATGACAAAAATAATTATTGCCCACAGAATCAGCGCTGTAAAAAATGCAGACAAAATTATTGTCCTTGAAAAAGGCAAAGTAGCAGAAGAAGGAAAGCATGAAGACCTTCTTAAGAAAAATGGTTTGTACAAGGAAACCTATGATTCCCAGTACTAATTTTTTTAGACTATTTTTTTGAAAATTGATTTGAGGAAAATTTATGAACAGCTACAAACAGGATGAAAAGCAAGTAAAGAAATCGAGTCTTGAAACAATGCCCCGCCTTTTTAAATATCTTTTTAAATATAAGGCTCAGATTATTTTAGTTTTAATTTTGATGGCCTTTGGCACAGCCGTGGATTTAATAAATCCTCTTTTGACAGAAAGTGCAATTGACAAATACATTATGCCAGGCAATATGCCGGGGCTTATAAAGATTGTAATTATAGCCGGACTTTTAAATGTTCTTGCAGTAGTGGCAATTAAAATAAGAATGTTTGTTATGTCAAAAACAAGTAACAAAGTTATTCAGGAATTAAGGCAGGAACTTTATGACCACATTCAGGAAATGGATCTTGCATTTTTTGATTCGCGCCCGTCTGGAAAAATTCTTGCAAGAATTATTGGGGACACAAATTCATTAAAAGACGTAATTGAAAATTCCGTGACAACATTAATTCCAAACATCATTACTGTTATTGCGGTTATGGCAATTATGTTTGTAAAAAACTGGAAGCTGGCTCTGGCAGCCCTCTGCTCTACTCCATTTATGATGGCAGGAATTTTTTTAATTTCCAGAATGGCAGACAAACACTGGAAAGCAAAAAGACAAAAATCTTCAAACATGAATGCTTTTATAAATGAAGATTTGTCCGGAATAAAAATCATTCAAAGTTTCCGCGCAGAAAAAGAAACAGACAAAACTTTTAAAGATCTTGTTTGGGCTGACCGCAGTGAATTTATTAAGGCAGTAAGATGGTCTGACGCTTTTGGTTCATGGATTGATTTGTGCTGGGCCTTCGGAACTGCAGCCCTCTACCTTTGCGGTGTAATGCTTTTGGGAATTGATAATGTTTCCGTCGGAACATACATTGCTTTTGCTTCCTATGTGGGCATGTTCTGGCAGCCAATTATGAACCTCAGCAATTTTTACAATCAGTTTATAAATGCAGCAAGCGGGGCTGAACGCATTTTTGAAATAATTGATACAAAAGCAGAAGTTGTTGACAGCAGGGACAGTCAGGAAGTTAAAGACATAAAGGGAGATGTTACTTTTAAAAACGTCACATTCGCATACGACGAAAGCCGGGACGTTTTAAAAGACATTTCTTTTGATGTAAAGGCAGGCGAAACCATTGCCCTGGTAGGACCGACCGGAGCCGGAAAATCTACAATTGTAAATTTGATAAGCCGCTTTTATGACATAAAATCCGGTCAGATTTTGATTGACGGAAAAGACATTCGCAAAATAAAAATTAAAAGTTTGCGCACAAAAATGGGAATAATGACTCAAGACAATTATATCTTCAGCGGCACTATCCGCGAAAACATTATGTACGGCAAACTTGATGCAAGCGAAGAAGAAATGATTGCAGCAAGCAAGGCTGTTCATGCCCACGATTTTATTGTGACTCTTGAAAATGGTTATGACACAAAACTGACTGCAAGGGGCGGCGAACTTTCCAACGGGCAAAGGCAACTTTTGGCTTTTGCAAGAACCATGATTTCTAATCCTGCAATTTTGATTTTGGATGAAGCAACTTCCAGCATTGATACAAAGACGGAACTTCTTGTTCAGGAAGGAATTGCAAATTTGTTAAAAGGAAGAACAAGTTTTGTAATTGCCCACCGTCTTTCTACCATTCAAAATGCTGATAGAATTTTTGTAATTGATAAAGAAGGAATTGTTGAAAGCGGCAGCCCGAAAGAATTGATGGCAAAAAAAGGAGAATACTACAAACTAAGGCAAGCTCAGTTTTCATAAAGGAAAAATAAAAAAAATCTTTTTTGAAAAAGTGTCTGTCTGGAAAGCAGGCGGTGCCGGCTGTGCAGCCCCTTTAGTTGCCAGGCATCTGGTGCAAAGCAACGGATGCCTGGCAATGAGCGACAGCGAAGGGCGAAAGAGCCGTCTTAAAAAAAAGCTTCCCCAAAATAAATTTTCCTTGTAAAAGAAAAAAAGAAAGAATAATATTTTGGTATGAAAGATTCTTTTGTTAAAGTAAAAATGGATGAAGGGCATCCGAATTTTGCCCAGGCCGTTAAGAGGGAAAATTCTCTTTACCAGAGAGGCAATTCCATTCGAAGCGAATTTGAAAGGGACTACACCAGACTTTTGCACTGCCAGGCTTACAGGCGGATGAAGCACAAGACTCAGGTTTTTTACGCTCCCCACAACGATCACATTTGCACAAGGATTGAACACGTGAATCATGTGGCCAGTGTCAGCACAACCATTGCAAAATATCTGGGACTCAACCGGGATTTAACAGAAGCAATTGCTATTGGGCATGACATTGGGCATGCGCCTTTTGGTCACACTGGCGAAGAAATTTTAAATGCCCTTATAAAAAAAGACTGCGATGCAAAAAATTATCCAAAAAAATTCTGGCATGAAAGGAACAGTCTTTTTTTTGCGGACTACATTGAAACTTTGCCTGACCCTGAAGGAATGGAGCGCACTCTGGATTTAACATACGCTGTTCGTGACGGTTTGATTTGTCACTGCGGCGAAATTGATCAGCAGGGAATAAAGCCCCGTAAAGAAGCCATGAATCTTTATGACATAAAAAGGCCTGGGCTTGTTTCGCCTTTTACATGGGAAGGCTGCGTTGTAAAAGTTTCAGATAAAATTGCTTTTTTGGGCAGGGACATTGAAGATGCCGGTCAGTACCACATAATTGATATGGGCTGCTACAGGCAGCTTAGGGAAATTGTGGCTTCCACTTTGGGCTGGAACGCAACAAAAAAAGGAAGCTGTAAGGGGGAAAAATCCCAGGTGCACCGGTCAGGAATTTCTGTAAACACAACTGTTTTAATCAATGACATGATTGTTGACCTTTGCGAAAATTCCAGTCCTGAAGCGGGCATTTCTTTTTCGGATCCATATTTTAAATTCATTATTGAACTTAAGAAATTCTGTTTTTCAAATATTTACAATCACTGGCGCCTGGTTGAATTTAAGCGCTATGCAGAAAACGTTTTAAGCACCATTTACAGAACCCTCATTCAAACCCAGTCTTATGCTCAAAACGGAAGCATGGACCGATGCCTGCGTTACGCACCAAATCTTTCAAACACATTTATTGACTGGCTGGTAAAATATACAAATTACAAAACAAGGGGGGACGAAAATCGCAAAAATATTTTGCACTACGAAACAAAAGAAGTCTTTGACGTTAACAGTCCTGAAAGTTTTGAAAAGTGCATTATTGAATACATAAGCGGCATGACGGACCAGTACGCCCTGACAGTCTTTGAAGAAATAATTTCTTTTTAGACAGGTTCTTTTGTAAATTAATGAATTTATGAAAACAAAAAAAACTCCAGAAAGAAATTCCCTCTGGAGTTTTTTTTTTACGATAAAGACATCTGTAACAAAAAGGAACTTCCGGGACTTAAAAAAAGCCCCGAAAACTTACCTTAAAAAATCAGCAGCATGGCTTTATTTTTTTAAAAGTTCTGCAAGACCTGCTGGTGTAAAGTTGAAATATTCTGCAACTTTTGCAGCCGGACCTGATTCGCCAAATGTGTTGATTGTAAAGATGTCTTCTTTCTTTGCATAACCTTCCCACCCCTGGCGGCAGGCTGCTTCTGCAACAACAGTGCGCTTTGCATTTCCAATGAACTTCTTCTGTTCTTCTTCTGAAAGATTGTCAAACATAGTTTTGTCCAAAATAGAAAGAACGCGGATCTTTTTGTCAGTAACAAGGGCAGCAGCCTTAAGTGACATTTCAACTTCTGAACCGGTAGCAAGAATTGTAATGTCAGGATTATCACTGCCTTGAGCAACTACATAAGCGCCATATTTTCTGGCAGTATTTTTCCAGTCACCGTCTTCCTTTTTATAAACAGTGATTGCCTGTCTTGTAAATGCCATACAAACAGGATGATCTTTGCTGGACAAAGCCATTTCCCATGCCAGCTGAGATTCTTCAGCATCTCCCGGACGCAAAACCTGAACGTTTGGAATGCAGCGTAAAGATGCGAGTGTTTCGATTGGCTGGTGGGTAGGACCATCTTCACCAACATAAATTGAATCGTGGGTAAGAACGTAGATGTTTGGCAGTTTACTTAAAGCAGCAACGCGAAGTGAAGCGCGCAGGTAGTCTGCAAAAACAAGGAATGTTGCCCCAAAGGCCCTTAATCCTCCGTGAAGATTAATACCGCTCATAACCTGGCTCATTGCAAATTCGCGGATACCATATTCAATTGTGCGGCCCTTGCGGTTTTCAGGGCTGTAAGTGCCGTCATCATTTTTAACTTTTGTTTTGTTAGGCCCCTGAAGGTCAGCAGAACCACCAACCAGCCATTCATAGCGGTCAGCCATACAGTTAAGGCTCTTTCCGCTGGCATCGCGTGTTGCAAGAGAATCGCCGGCATTATATGAAGGAGCAGCTGCATCTCCTGTCTGCTCACCATTCCAGTAAGCATTCCACTTTTTGAGGAGTTCAGGATTTTCCTTTGACCATTCATCAAATTCCTTGTTCCAGTCTTCTTCTGCCTTAGCAAAAACTTTGCGCCTTTCTTCAAAATACTTGTAGGCTTCAGGAAGAACATAGAAAGTTTTATCTTCCGGCAAACCTAAATTTTTCTTTGCTTCGCGGCAACCGTCTTCTCCAAGAGGTGCACCGTGAACATCAGCAGTACCTTCTTTAGGAGCGCTTTTTCCAATTGTTGAATGCAATATGATAAGACTAGGCTTTGAAGGATCTCTTTTAGCCATTTCTACCAGGTCAGCAATTTCGCCAACATTGTACATGCTGCCTCTGAAAACCTGCCAGCCGTAAGACAAATATCTTTTTTCAATATCTTCTGTGAAAGTGATGTCTGTACTGCCGTCAATTGAAATTTTATTTTGATCATAGAAAACAATCAATTTGCCAAGCTTTAAATGTCCTGCCAGAGAAGAAGCTTCTGAAGAAACACCTTCTTCAAGACAGCCTTCTCCAACCAGAGAATATGTGTAATGGTCAACAATCTTGTGTTTTGGAGTATTAAAGCGGGCAGCCAGCATTGTTTCTGCAATAGCCATACCTACAGCAGCAGCAATTCCCTGTCCCAAAGGACCAGAGGTACATTCAACGCCATCAGTAACCAGGCGCTCAGGATGGCCCGGACACTTTGAACCAACCTGACGGAAGTTCATGATGTCATCCATCGAAACCTTATATCCTGCAAGATGAAGAATGCTGTAAAGAAGCATAGAACCGTGACCTGCCGAAAGCACAAAACGATCTCTGTCTTTCCATGCAGAATCAAGAGGATTATGCTTCATGATTTCGCCGTATAAAACAGCCGCTATTTCTGCAGCGCCAAGAGGAAGGCCCGGGTGACCAGACTTTGCTTTTTGAATTGCATCCATTGAAAGACTGCGGATAGATTTTGCAACAGCTTCAATTCCCTGTTTGTCCATAAAAAAACTCCTTTGATAGGGTAAAAAATCAAAGCCACCCGTTAAAACAAGTGGCTTCTATAAATAAAAGCATTCTATTTGGAATACTTTTTAAATGCTTCAATAAGGTCTTTTGCAGAAGGTCTTGTCTGAAGGATCTGCTTAAATTCAGTATACTTTATGGCCTTTGCAAGGCTGGAAAGAACATCCAGGTGTGTTTTTGAAGAACTGGAAAGAACAAAAAACATTACAAAAACTTTTCTGGCATCCGGAGCATTCATGTCCAGACTGTTTTTTAAAAAGCATACAAAAATCTTTTGATCTTCATCATTTTGCATCATAGGCCGGCGGGGATGAGGAATAGCAATACCGCTTCCAACAGCCGTACTCAAAATCTTTTCGCGAGTAAGAAGTTCTTCCAAAAGTTCTTCTTTATTTAAATAATCTGGCAGGGTAAAACTTTCTACAATATTTTTGTAAATTTCCTGAGGGCTGGAACCCTCCACATCATAAAAAACACCGCCATTTTCAATTAATGAACAAATCTGAAATCCATCACCCATAGAAAACTTCCTTTTTACAAAATAAACTTTTTTAAAGTACATTTCAGGGCAGCTCCAAAAACTGCAATTTCAGAGGCCCCTTCAGCTTAAAGGCGGGCTAAAAAACTTCAAAGTTCTTTAGCTGCAGATTTTTTATGGAATCATGAAGAACGCCTTCAATCTCTTCAAAATTCCATTTCATTCCTTCCAGGGAATCCATTTGACCTTTCAGAACTGCTTCATCGCAAAGATCAAGGGCAAAAGCTTCAATCATCTTAAGCAGATGCGAAAAAAGCTGGGTCAAAACAATCAATTCGTGCTGAGGCAGCTCTATTACGAAGTTTCCAAGCTTGTCCACTTGAAGGATCAAATAATTGACTTCGGTAAAAAGTTCCAGGGCCATTCTTCTTGCAGGACCGGCCACCTGGTCTTTAAACCAGTTATAATCTTTTTTTATTATATTGATTCTTGATTTCAAGTTCAATAACAGTTCCTCTTCTTCGGCCTTGGACTGCTTGTAGCGGCAGGGAAAAATCAAGTCCACAACTTCCTTTAAATCTTCCTTGCGCCTGTAAAGCATATCTTTCAAATACAAATCCTGAACAAAAGGCGGACATTGGTAAACAAGAGGGGCCAGCCTCTTTGCCTTGGCAGCAGCGTCTTCCTTGACATCAACATAATTCCACATACCGGCAGCCGGAATATCTTCTCCCTTGCGCCAGATTCTTGTTTCTACACCAAAACTTTCAAAACTTATCTTTTTAGCATAGTTCTGGAAAAATTCTTCCAGGGAACCGCAGTAACTTACGCAAAGATCACCCAGGTGCCTGCAAAAAACATTAGCCAGCTGCCCTTCGATGGAAGAACAAGGACCGCTTGTATCAAAACTTTCCAAAAGGTACTTTTCCAAAAGCTCATACCACTTCTGCCTTTTCCGGGTAATTTCATTTTCTTTAAAAAGAAATTCGTGTTCGTGCAAAATCATAACGTTAACGCTGCCTTCAACCCAGTCATTAACGCAGCAAAGAAGACGATCACCCTTTCTAAAACCAAATTCCCTCTGCAAAAAGGCCATGCTCATGCCGGTCATATAAACATTTTTAGGCAAAAGAAAACCATTTTCTTCCAGATGCAGTTTTGCATTAGCCGGATCAGAAGCAATATACTGAGAAGCATATTCCTGTCCATAAAACTGAAAAACATCAACAGCAAAATCCGAAGAAAAAGATTCAGTCTTTTTAGGAATTTTTCTGCCGTCAATATAAAAATCCAGGGCAGAAGCAATCAAATTTGAATCCACAAAAGGCATGCACCGGCTGCCTACAAGAACAACTCCCTTTTCATATTCCATAGGAGTCGGTTTTATGCTGAAAAGTTCATTTGTAAAAACACCGGCCCTGGTTACGTACTCCTTATTTTTCAGGGAAAAAACTAGGGGATTACTGCTTAAAATATGCTCGCAATCCTTTTCCGTACACTTAAGCCCCACAGACGAAAAAGCCTTCTGGGCATCCTTCACAGTAAAAACGCCGGTACAAGTTCTAAGAAAACTTTCAACTAATATTTCAAAAGTGTCATTCATATTTTTTTCCATTTTTATGGGCCTTGCCTTCCTTAAATCCGGTGGCTTTAAGGAAGGCCGGGCTCTGCGGGGTTACGCTTCCGCTCCATTCCTCCGCTACGCTCCGGAACATGCCTTGCGGCATGCCCCTCCGATCCCTAAGGCAAAAGACTGAAAGTCCCAAAAAACACAGCAGTGCTTTTTCTAATGCCCCATAACTACTAATATAATGCATTTTTCCATAAAAAACTATGTCATTTTGATACATAGCAATTTTTTTAATAATTTTTTTTGCGTCATTTTGAAACAATTTTTTTTATTTTTTGCCTCACAAGTGCGAAATTCAGACAGTAAAAATCCTGCGAAAATTGCAAAAAATCTGTAAAATCCGGAAAAAAAACAGCAAAATCACTGTAAAAGCAAATTAAAATCAAGAAAAGCAGCAAATCAGAAAAAAAATCCCGCAAAAAAGGGCAAAAATCAGGCTGAAATCCACCAAAAAAAAGATTTTTTTTAATTTTTTTAAGATTTTTTTCAAATTTTCAAGAAAGTTGGCACACGACTTGCATAATACTAAATGTAAGGCAAAAAAAGAGCCTTACCAAAAAAAAGACAAAATTGGAGGCACAATATGAACGAATTAGCATTCCTTAACACATTATTAAACGACGGATTTGGATTTGATGTAACATGCAATCCAAGATTACACAACACACCAAGCGTTGATGTAAAACAGACAAAAGACAGTTATGTTTTGCAAATGGATCTGCCTGGCATGACTCAAGACGACATTGACATCAATGTAAAGGAAAACACAATGGTTATTGCAAGCACAAAACCGCTTGAAGAAGTAAAGAAAGAAACTGAAAAAGATGAAAAGAAAAACGAAACAGTTTTCCTGCTTCACGAAAGAAGCCCTCTTTCATTCAAAAGAAGCTTTACCCTTCCACGCGATGCAGACAACGAAAAGATTGAAGCCAGCTTTACAAACGGCCTTCTTACAGTAACAATTGCCCGCCGCCTTGAAGAGCAGCCTAAAAAGATTGCAATTAAAATTGCCTAAAAAAATCCAGTGTCTTTTAAGAAACTTTTCTTAAAGCCCGAAAAAAAGCTCCTTTTTTACCTGCCTAGTGTATAGTAGAAAAGGGGCTTTCTATTTGACTTTTAATACAAAATCCATTAGTATAATAATGTATTCTTATACTAGGAGAAAATATGAATAATTTGTGGTTATTGATAGGTCTCCCTGTTGCAGGAATCGTTGTTGGATGGACTATTCGCTGGATTTATGCCAGATTTCAACTTTCCGCTTCGGAACAAAAAGCCGAGCGTGTAAAACAAGATGCTATAAATGAAGCTGAGGCTATAAAAAAAGAAGCCCACTATCAGGCAAAAGAAGAACTCAACCAAGAGCGTAAACAACAGGAGCTCGAAAACCGTGAACGTCGCAAGGAAGTACAGCAGTACGAAAGCAGAGTTCAAAAAAAAGAAGAATTAGTAGAACAGAAAAACCTGGAAATTGAAAAGCGTGAAAAGGACCTTCAGGATCGTAACGTTGCCCTGGACAAAAGGGAAGTTTTGACCAACCAGAAGGAAGAAAGGCTTAGAACTGAACTTGAACGCATTTCAGGACTGACTGCTGAACAGGCAAAGGCTCTTATCATCAAGAATCTTGAAAATGAAGCCCGCCACGATGCCCAGCTTCTTCTTAACAAAATTGACCAGGAAGCTCAGGTTTCCGCAGAAAAAAAGGCAAGGGAAGTTTTAATTTCCGCCATGCAGCGTCTGGCTACAGAAACAACCAGCGATATAACGGTTGCTACTGTTTCCCTGCCAAGTGACGAAATGAAGGGTAGAATTATCGGTCGCGAAGGCAGAAACATCCGTACCCTTGAAACTCTTACCGGTGTTGACATCATCATTGACGACACGCCGGAAGCTGTTGTTATTTCATGCTTTGATCCTGTCAGAAAGGAAATTGCACGTGTTGCCCTTGAACGCCTTATTACGGACGGCAGAATTCACCCGGCCCGCATCGAAGAAATTGTTCAAAAAGTAACCCGCGAAATTCAGCAGAAGATTTATGAAGAAGGTGAAAAGACCCTCTTTGACTTAGGCATTGCAAATATGCCTCAGGAAGGAGTCAGGGCAATTGGCCGCCTTTACTTCAGGACAAGTTACGGTCAAAACGTACTTACCCACTCTAAGGAAGTTGCAGAAATTTCTTCAATTCTTGCAGCTGAACTGGGGGCTGACAGGGAACTGGCAAAACGCGCTGCCCTGCTCCATGACATTGGTAAGGGAGCTGAAGCAGACACTGACCAGAACCATGCAGAAGTTGGTGCAGAAATGGCCCGCAAGATGGGTGAAGACCCTCGCGTTGTAAATGCAATTGCGGCTCACCACAATGACTGTGAAGCCCAGACACTTGAAGCTGTAATCATTCAAATTGCAGATGCTATTTCTGCAGCCCGACCGGGTGCAAGACGTGAAACTGTTGACAATTACGTTAAGCGTCTTGAAAATCTTGAAGAGATTGCAAGAAAGTTTGAAGGTGTTGAACAGGCCTATGCAATTCAGGCTGGCCGCGAACTTCGCATTTTGGTTAACAATGAAAAGATTCCGGACAACGATGTTAAGGATCTGGCAAAAAACATTGCTAAGCAAATTGAAAGTGACTTGCGCTACCCTGGTAAAATAAAAATCACGATGATTCGCGAAACACGCATCATTGAATACGCAAGATAATTTTTGCTTTCACAAGGGAAGATTCTTTTTAAAGGGTCTTCCTTTTTTTTTGAAAAATGACCGGGCAAAAAAGCACTGGGAGGGGGAAAAAACTATTATGGAAACTTTTATATGGGTGGCTTCAATGATTTTTTCAGCGGCTGTTTTTATAGTCATTGGAATTTTTGCCATGCTGAGCAAAAAGCCTATGCACTTTTGGTCTGGCACAAGAGTAAGCGAAGACGAAATTTCTGACGTAAAAAAATACAACAGGGCAAACGGCATAATGTGGCTTACATACTCACTTTTTTTTCTGGCAGCTGCCTTTTTAGGTCTTTTCAGTATGAAACTTTCTTCATTTTTTCTTATGGCAAGTCTGGGACTGGGGCTGCCAGCCCTTATAGTCTGCTA
>CAVJHV010000064.1:0-12404 GCA_963649315.1 Treponemataceae bacterium
GTGGGGGCTGGCTTTTTGCCTTTTTATTTTTGCAGGCCTGTCCCTTTTTGCAGAGGAAAATTTTTCTGGCCAAGTGGAAATGGCTGAGGCGGAAAAAATTGAAAATGAAAAGTGGCAGGCTGCGCTGGAAATTTTTAAAAATGCCAGGGCGGAAAAAATTGTGCTTGAAGATGAAGTTCTTTATCTTTACCCTTCACTAAAAGATTTGCACAAATTGTATCCAAAGGATCTTTCAAAGGTGAGCGTGAAATTTGCTACTTACTATGTTTTAAACAGGGCCAGTGCGGATTTGGGTTACCAGCCCTGCTATATGATGAATGCGACTCACTCTTTTGATGCAGAAGAATGGGTTTTTGAAAATGGGGCGCCCATGACTTTTTACCTGGAACTGACGGGCTTCAGGCAAATGAATACAAGAGAGGCTTTTGAAGTTTACAAGGCGGCAAAAATTTCTTCGGATGTGATTGTAAGGTATGACAGGGAAGAAAGTGAAAAACTGCTTCTTAAAAAAAGTGGTAAATAGAATTTTTGTGACCCACGGATTGTCTTTTTAACTGACTGGCAGCTGTAGGTCTGACAGTTGAATGTCCGGCGGGTATATGTCAGACAGATGAGTGTCTGGCGTCTGCTTGTCCGGTAAAAAAAATGTCTTTAAAAAAAATATTTCCTTATGGGGAAAATTTTATTATATTCATAGGTAACTTTAAAAATTTAAGAGGACGAAATGGCTAAATATCAGTTTCAAACAGAAGTAAATCAGCTTTTAAAGTTGATTATTCATTCTATGTATTCCAACAAAGACATTTTCCTTCGCGAAATTGTCTCTAATGCTTCAGATGCGCTTGATAAGCTCAAGTACCTTACAGTTTCAAATGACGCTTACAAGTCTATTACTTTTAATCCAAAAATCGATATTACTTTTAACGAAGAAAAGCAGATTTTGACTGTCCAGGATACTGGTATTGGTATGGACCAGGATGATTTGAACAACAACCTGGGTACAATCGCGCGCTCCGGCACAAAGGCTTTTATTGACCAGCTGTCAAAAAGCGGTAATTCTCAGTCGGATTTGATTGGTCAGTTTGGTGTGGGATTTTACAGCGCTTTTATGGCTGCTTCTCAAATTGATGTTTACACCAGAAAGGCTGGCGGTGACGGTAAGGTCTGGCATTGGTCTTCAGATGGAACAAATTCTTATGACATTGAAGAACTGGACCAGGATAAGGCTGCTTATGCTTTGTATGGTTTTACGGATAAGGCTTTATCTGGTTCAGCTATTGAGATCCATTTGAATGATGATTCAAAGGATTATGCTTCCAGGTGGAAGATTGATGAACTGATAAAAAAATATTCTAACCACATTGCTTTCCCGATTTACCTGCACTATACCCAGACAAAGTATGACAAGGAAGGTAAGGCTGAAGGCAGCGAAAATAAAGTTGAGCAGGTAAATTCTGCAAATGCCCTTTGGAAAAAAAGCAAGAGCGAACTTAAAAAAGAAGATTACAACGATTTTTATAAAACTATTTCTCATGATGGAAATGATCCTCTTATGTACGTTCACACTCATGCTGAAGGTACTCAGGAATATACAACACTTTTTTATGTTCCACAGCATGCTCCTTTTGACATGTACCAGAGCGACTACCAGAGCGGCGTAAAGCTTTATGTAAAGCGCGTTTTTATTACGGATGATGACCGCGAGCTTTTGCCAAGTTACCTGCGTTTTGTTCGCGGTATTATTGATTCTGAGGATTTGCCTCTGAATGTCAGTCGTGAAATTTTGCAGCAAAACAGGATCCTGGAAACCATAAAGAGTCAGTCTGTAAAAAAACTGCTTTCTGAATTTAAGAAGATGGGTGAAGCAGCAGACGAAGTGCGGTCTAAAGAAAATCCTGGTGACGAAGAAAAGGAAAAGCTTTCTACGTGGAATACTTTTGTAAAGAATTATAATCGTCCGTTAAAGGAAGGCCTTTATTCAGATTTTGCTAACCGCGACGAAATTGCTGATATTTTGCGCTTTAAGTCTACTGCAGAGGAAGGTACTGGCGATGACAAGTGGATCAGTTTTGCGGATTACGTGAAGCGCATGCAGGAAGGTCAGAAGTATATTTATTACATTACCGGTAAGGATGAAAAACTTTTGCGTTCTTCTCCACTTCTGGAAGCTTACAAAAAGAAGGGCTTTGAAGTCCTAATTATGGCAGATGAAATTGATGATATTGTTTTCCCTGCTTACGGTAAGTACAAGGATTTTGAACTTAAGTCTGTAAACCGCGCCGGCACTGACGAAGAGCTTGGCATTGACAAGGAAGCAGCTAAAAAGCGCGATGAAGAATTTAAGGATCTAAAGGAAAAGATGAAGAAGGCTTTGGGTGACAAAGTAAAGGATGTTCTTTTGAGCAACCGCCTTACAGAAAGTCCAAGTTGCATTGTCATTGATGAAAATGATCCAAGCATTCAGATGGAACGCATGATGAGGGCAATGGGCCAGTCAAATGGCACTGTCATAAAGCCAATTCTTGAAGTAAATGCAGATCACGCCCTTGTAAAAAAGTTGCAGGAATCAAGTGATGATGATTACACAAAGAATTTGAGCGAAGTGCTTTTGGATCAGGCTTTGTTGTCTTCCGGAGTGGAATTGCCTGACCCTGAAGATTTTATAAAGGCAATAAATTCTTTGCTTACAAAATAAAGCAGGAAAATAAAGCAAAGGGCTTTTAATGAAGCGGGCAGTTTTTTTTAGAAAATTGTCTGCTTTTTTTATTTTTTCTATTGACACAATTTTTTCTTTCCTGTATAGTATTTCTACATTCAGCAATGAATGTGTGCTCCCTTAGCTCAGTCGGTAGAGCAATGGACTGTTAATCCATGTGTCGCTGGTTCAAGCCCAGCAGGGGGCGGAAGCGATTCGGACTGTTAGTTTGAGTTGTCTTTAAAGGATTATCTTAAAGAGCTAGTATTTCTCCATCTAGCTCTTTTTTTTGTTTAAATTTCTCTGCTGATTTTTTTAGTTGATTTGTTTTCGAAAAAGAATTCATTTAAAATTTGATTTGTGTTTTTACAGGAGCTTTCAGGAAGTTCAATATTCAGAGATGCTTAAAGCCTTTTGCGTTAGGGATAGGGAAGGCAGCAAAAGCGAAGCTTTTGCTGATGTTTTTTGCCGGAGAATTTTATTTTTTCTTTTGCAGATTTTTTTATTTAGTTTTATATCTAACTATTTTTTTGTGAAAAAAATTTGAGGCAAAAAATATTGGAGGCGAAAGCCGGAACCTGGACTAGCCCGACCCCAAAGATTTTTGAAAAAAATCTTTGGGGTAACGCCCGAAAGAAAAATTATTTTTTCCAAAAGGAAGGCGAAAGGAAAATTACGATTGTGAAAAATTCCAGACGGCCTGCAAGCATGAGCAGACTGTAAAAATATTTTATGGTGGCGGGCAAAGTGGCGGCGCTTGGGCTGGGACCGGTGGCGGTGAATGTGATGCCGAAATTTCCCAACATGCTGAGGGCGGACGAAAATGATGCGAAGAGATCTATGCCGAAAAGGCAGGCGAAAAATGTTGCGAAGAAAAGTAGCAAAAGGTAGATGAAAAAAAATGCGGCTACGTTGTTGATTAATTCTTTTCGAATGGGATTTTTGTTTACGCGAATTTGAAAGACGCCCTGGGGGTGAACCATTTTTGAAAATTCGTTGTGGAGAATTTTGCTCAAGATGACAAGGCGAATTACTTTTGTGCCGCCGGAAGTTGAACCTGACATTCCACCAACAAAAAATAAAAGAAAAATTATTGCCTGTGCACCTTTATTCCATTTTGTGTAATCGCTTGTGATGAAGCCGCTGGTGGATATGACTGAGGCGGTCTGGAAAAAACTGAAGCGGGCCGAAGAAAAAATATTTTTAAATTGCGGTATGTTTAAAATGGTAATCAAAATGGAGGCGGTGAAAAAAATCAAAAGGTAGGCTTTTAGTTCCGTGTTGTTTTTTATGTCTTTCCATCTTTTTGACAGGGCGTAATAGTAAAGGGAAAAATTTATTGCGGAAAGGAACATGAAAATTGTAACTATGGTGTCTATGGCCGTCGAATTGTAAGAGGCTATGCTTTTGTTGCGTGTGGAAAATCCGCCTGTTCCTACTGTAGAAAATGCGTGGCTTAAGGCGTCTATAAAATCCATGCCGGCGATTTTTAAAGCAAGGCATTCTGTTATGGTGAGTGTAAAATAAATGAGCCAGAGAATTTTTGAAGTGGTTGTCATTTTTGGAGTGAGCTTGCCTTTTTCAGGTCCTGTTGTTTCTGCCTTTACCAGTTGAAATCCTCCAACGCCCAGGATTGGAAGGAGGGCGACTGTTAAGGCAACTATTCCCATGCCACCCAGCCAGTGTGTCTGGCATCTCCATAAATTTATGCTGCGGGGAAGATTTTCTACGTTTTGTAAAACGCTAATTCCGGTTGTTGTAAAACCTGATGCGCTTTCAAAAAATGCGTCCGTTATGTTTGGAATGGATCCGCTTGCATAAAGTGGAATGCTGCCAAAAATAATTACTGCCAGCCATGAAAGTGCGACGACTAAAAAAGATGTGCGCGTACTTAATTTGGCTTTATGCTTTTTGGAAAGAAAGTGGAAGGCAAGGGGTAAAAGCCAGCTGGAAATCATTGGAATAATGAAGGCTGGCAAAACAGAATATTCTTTGCAGGCAAGGGCTGTAATTTCCGGGATGATGAATGTTGTTCCTACGATGCCAAGAATCAAAGTGATGATTTTAAAAATAGTAAATGTCATTTTATTCACCGCTGAATTTTGAAAGGACTTTTGTACTTCCGGCTTTTTGAATTATTACAAGATGATCTCCTGCAGAAAGTTTTGTTTTTCCGGTGGCAAGAGAAAAATTTTTTTGTCCTGCTTTGCGTGAAAGCAAAAGAAGAAATTCTCCTGGGCTTGCAATGTCCTTTAATTCTTTTCCTGCGAATTTGGATTTTTCGCAAAGGTCACATTCTACCAGTTCAAGTTCGCCGTTTGCAACTGTGTGTATTTCTTTAACAGATCTTCCTCTTAAGTGACTCATGATGGAATCAACAACTGTGTCCCTAAGGGGAACAACTACATCTATGCCAAGTTTGCGCGCTATTTCTGCAAAGTCGCTTCTAGCCACAAGCGCCACGGATTTTTCTACTCCCAATGATTCCATGTAGGCGGAAAGTATCATATTCATTTCGTGATTGTGGCTGCAGCAAATTATAAGGTTAAATTTGTCCAGACCTTCTTCTTCTATAAAGCCCTGGTCTGTGATGTCGCCAAAGAAAACTTTTGCTTCTGGAAATTTTTGTGAAACTTCATCGCAAAGTTCTTTGTTAGAATCGACAATGACAAATTTTTGTGCGAGTTTTTTCTGAAAAGAAAAAAGTTTTTTGAAAAACGAATTTTTTCTTTTTTCAATTAAATGGTCTGCAACGATGCTGCCAATTCTGCCGGCCCCGATCATGATGATGTTTCTTAAAGAGTCCATGCTTGAGCCTGACAGTTCAATTATTTTTTTTATGCCATTTTGATTTGACAAAATGCCTGCCCTGTCACCTGCATGAAGAACAGTGTCTCCTGAAGGAAGTTTTGTGCCTTTCTGATTTTCTATGTATGTTACTACAACAGTTTCATCCGTAATGTTTCGGATGTCTTTTAGGGCCAGCCCATCCAGTTTAGAATTTTTTTCTATGTTGAGGGCAACAAGTTCATATTCGCCGTCACCAAAAGTCAGAACGTCTGAAATGGCTCCGTGTTCAACTGCTTTGACAATTGCTTCTGCAGCTTCTACGTCCGGGTGAATCATGTAGTCAATGCCGTAAAGGGGACGATGATTTTTTGTAAAAGTTTCTGAATGTCTTTTTTTAGATTGAGTTGAATTTACATAATAGGCATAATTTCTAACGCGGGCAATTTTTAAAAGATCCGGATAAATGGCATCAACCATAGAACATGTGATCATGTTGATTTCGTCACTTTCTGTTACTGCCACAAGAGCATCCGCTTTTGCAATTCCGGCTTTTTCCAGATTTTCAAGATTGTTTCCATCATCTTGTAAAACTATGCAGTCAAGCCTGTTTTCCAGCTGCTCAATAATTTGATGATTGTTGTCAATTAAAACAACTTCATTTTTTTCATTGATAAGTTTGCGGGCAAGTTCGACTCCTGTATAGCCGGCCCCAATAATCACTATCTTCATGATTTTTTATTTTACCAGATTTGGGTAAAGATTGCTATTGACGTTGGGGTGGCGATGTTTACGAATGCAGCCTTGCTAATTTAAATAGGTGTATGTTTTTGAAAGCAGTGAAACTGCATTCGTAAAGCGGGCGTGATGTTTACGAATGAAGTTTTGCTGATTTAAATAAGTGTATGTTTTTGAAAGTAGTGAAGCTGCATTCGTAAAGCGGCCCTTATTCTTTTTCGCTTTCTTCTTCAAGCCTTGTGATTTTAGATTTTTTATTTTTGATTGCATAAATTGAAGTTACTACAGCAATGCAAATTATCATGGCGGCAATAATTTCAAAAAATCCATTTGTTAAAAGAGTACATGCCATGATTGCGTAGTAGCCTTTGAATCCTGACAAATCTAAAATGTTAAAGCCGAACTTTTCAAAAGTTTCTGTCATTCCTGAAATAAGTGTCTGACCATAGAAAAGGTAAATGGCAAGCATGACAAGTGCTGTGTTTACAAAGGTTCCTGCTGCTGAAGCAAATGCGGCACTTACAGCCTTTGGCATTTTTGGAATTGAATTGAAGATTTTAAAAATGACCCATGCCGCAATCGGGAAAATCATGCGCGGCAAAACGGAAACAAGTGGATTCAGAAAAAATGGATTTGAACCGCCACCGTTTACTGCCGCACGAATCAAACTGGTCAAACCAAAAACAAAACCAACGCTGATGCCAGGACCAAGGCCAGCTGTTAAGGCTGCAAGAATTGCCGGTACGTGCATGATTGTTATGGAAATAAAAGTTCCTGGAATTACTATGTAGCCTATAGGTGTCAAGGCAAGTACAACACTCAAGGCTGCAAAAACTCCGGTCATTGCAATTTTAAAATTCAAAGAAGCATTTGTCTTTGGCATAAAAACTCCTCGCTCTCCCTGGACAATTTACTTTTATCCTTTGCAAATTGCAAGACCCTGATTTTTTATTTTCATCTTGATTTTATTCGGCATCTTCACAGGCGACTAAATCAATTCCAGTATTTAAAATATCTTTTATCAAAATGTCTCCTGCTTTTACAGGCGCATTCACCTGGCATCTTTTTACCAGCTGCATGCATTCAAGCAGCATAGACTTTGGCACTTCACCTTTTGTCTTTGCAGAAACAAGAGGCCTTTTACTTCCATTTACTGCAACCGTGCATGTTAATGTTCTTTCCGGAGTGGTCAGTTCCTTTTTTGCATAATCCAGACCTCTCGGGCAAGTGTTGCCGGTGATTTTAAAAGTTGAAGGATCTATGGCTGCCATATTTTCTTCATTCCACTCATCTCCAACATCAACTTCCAGCTGACATCCCATTGGGCAAATAATACAGGTTAAATTTTTAGTCAATTGAGTCCTCCGGTAATTCAATAGAAAGAGTTATATTCTGCTTTATTTCATTTATTTTTTTAATTTGATTTTCCTTGAGTTTTAAAGTCTGCATTTCTCCAGGACGGACAATTCTCTTTTTTGTTTGCATAATAATTTCAGAACCTGAATAAAGTGTGACTGTAACATTTTTGTAAACATCTGTTGCCCTGAACATGAGCATAACTTCATTTTGCAAAGACAGGGGAAAATCAAGATGCTGTGGAACTGTGTAGCGGACGCGGTTGCCTGGCGTAACTGAAATTTTTTCTGCAGAAAATTTTTCTTTTGAATTTTCTTTTACATATTCTGCTGCGCATTTTCCTGCCAGAAGACTTTCTTCTGTTACATAGTCAACAAGGTCATGAACATGAACAGAATTTCCGCATGCAAAAATTCCAGGCACTGATGTTTCCATCAACTGGTTTACAGAAGGGCCGGATGTAATCGAATCCATTTGTATGCCAGCCTGAATGGAAAGTTCATTTTCAGGAATCAAACCTACACTCAAAAGAACTGTATCACATTCAACAAATTCTTCACTGCCGGGAATTACTTTTCTCCGGCTGTCAACTTTTGCAATCGTAACGCCAGTGACTCTTTCCTTTCCATGAATCTGAATTATTGTCGTTGAAAGTTTTAAAGGAATGTTAAAATTGTAAAGGCACTGTGTCATGTTTCGTGCAAGTCCTGCGGAGTAATTCATTATTTCGCAAACAACTTTTACTTCTGCTCCTTCCAGAGTAAGACGGCGGGCCATTATCAAACCAATGTCACCTGAACCAAGAATCACAACTTTTTTTCCCGGCAAAAATCCATCTATGTTTACAAAGCGCTGTGCAGAACCAGCTGTAAAAATTCCAGCAGGTCTTGTGCCGGGAATTACAAGAGCGCCTCTTGTCCTTTCGCGGCAGCCCATGGCAAGTGCAAGACTTTTTGTTTCAAGAAGCATCAGACCGTCTTTAGAATTTATTGCACAGATTTTGTGGTAAGGATTTCCCTTTTCCAAACTCAAAACCATCGTACTTGTTTTTATTTCAACATTTAATTCTTCAGCTTTTTTTACAAAGCGGCCTGCATATTCAGGGCCAGTTAATTCTTCGCCAAAGTAGTGGAGGCCAAATCCGTTGTGAATGCACTGAAGTAAAATGCCACCCGCTCTGTCGTCGCGTTCAAGAATAAGAACTTTTTCAAGACCATTTTCTTTTGCAGAAATTGCAGCTGCCAATCCTGCCGGACCGCCACCTACAACAATTAAATCGTAAACATTGCCTTCCATCTTTTACCTCACTTTTTTAGAGCAGTCGCTGACCGTGGCCCTTGTCTTGCTGTTAAGAACATAAGAAGCAGCTCCTTTCTTTGTTACGTTGACCATAGGAATGCCCAGTTCACGGCTTAAAATTTCAGTTACCCTTGGAGAGCAAAATCCTGACTGACATCTTCCCATGCCGGCACGAGTTCTTCTTTTTACACCGTCCAAATCTCTTGCTCCAAGCGGGCAGTTTATTGCAGCAACAATTTCTCCTTCTGTAATCATTTCGCAGCGACAAATAATCTGCCCATAGCGGGAATCCTTTTTTATCAGCTGGACTTTTTTTTCATTGTCTGCGTCTTTAAAAGATTCAATGCCTTTTCTTTCTTCAATAAAGTCCTTTTTCATTTCTGCCTTGAAGCCTGCATTTTTTAGAATTTCAAAAACGTCTTCTGCAATCGCCGGAGCGGATGTAAGTCCCGGTGAACAAATTCCTGCTACATTCACAAAGCCCTTAACATTTTTATCTTCCTCTACAATAAAATCTTCAATGTTTTTAAGGTTGCCATCACTGTCTTTTTCACAGGCTATGGCACGAAGTCCTGCAAAAGAATTAATAATATTTCTTCTAGGAATGTCATTTATGCTTAAGGCAGCTGCCTGAAGAATTTTTTCCTGCGACACCGAAGTTGTTCCTGTGTAAAATGCTCCTTTTAAATCTGCATCTTCTGCTGAAGGTCCAATTAAAATATTTCCATCTACAGTTTGCGTTACCAAAACTCCCTTGCCCAAAGCAGTTGGTGTCTGGAACAAAACATGATTTACAAGATTTTTGCATTTGTTGTCCAAAAGGCAGTATTCACCACGGCGCTGCAAAATTTTAAAATCTCTGGCACCTGCCATTTTTGAAACTTGATCCGCAAAAAGTCCTGCCGCATTTACTACAAATTTTGCTTTCATAAAACCGCCGGAAGTTTTTAAAATAAAATATTCTCCTTCTTTTTTGATTTCGTGAACCATGGTGTTTCTGAAAAAGTTTACACCGTTTATTACAGCGCTTTCCGCAAAAGCCCACGTTGTCTGGTATGGAGAAATGATTCCAGCGCTTTTTGCAAAGAGGGCCGCTTTTACATTTTCATTTATGTTTCCTTCAAGAGCCCTCACTCCTTCCGGATTTAAAATTTCCAAATCTTTTACGCCGTTTTGCTTTCCTCTTTCCAAAAGCGAATTGATTTTTTTTATTCCTTCATCATCAAAAGCCAGAACCATGGAACCGATTTTCTTAAAATCAAAATTTAATTTTTTAGAAAATTCTTCAAACATGGAATTTCCCTTAACATTATACTTTGCCATCAAAGTTCCAGGCATGGCATCATAGCCCGCATGAATGATTCCAGAATTTGCTTTTGACGAACCGCAGCTCACATCATTTTCTTTTTCAAGCAAAGCGATTTTTGCTTTCGTTTTTGAAAGTTCTCTTGCAATGCAGGAACCGGAAATGCCGGCTCCAATAATCGCAATGTCAAAAATATTTTCATTCGTATTTTCCATCTGCTACCTTCTACTAAAAAAAATTATTTGCCTTTAGAATTTTTATCCATGTAAAAATTCTACCCAATAAAAATTCTATAAGCAAAAAGCTTCAGCTTTCACTGTCACTTTCCCAGCCTTTGGCTCTTTCAACAGCCCGCTTCCATTTCTCGTAAAGTTTTTTTCTTTGGACACTCTTCATTTCCGGAGTAAAAATTTTATCAACCTTCCAGTGATCAAGAATTTCATCCTGACTTTTCCAAAAGCCTGTTGCCAGTCCCGCACAAAAGGCAGCGCCCAGTGCAGTTGTTTCAACATTCTTTGGCCTGTAGACAGCCTTGTTTAAAATATCAGACTGGAATTGCAGCATCACATTGCTGACACTTGCCCCGCCATCAACCTTCACTTCTTTTATAGAAATGCCAGTGTCTTCCTTCATGCACACAAGCAAATCTTTTACCTGGTAACAAATGCCTTCTATGGTTGCCCTTGCAATGTGGGCCTTTGTTACTCCTCGTGTCAGCCCGATTAAAATTCCTCTGGCATAAGGATCCCAGTAAGGAGTTCCCAGTCCCGTAAAAGCCGGAACCAAAACAACCCCATTCGAATCCGCCACACTTTCCGCCAGAATGTCGCATTCATGAGCAGTGCGGATTAACCCCAGCTGGTCCCGCAGCCACTTAATGGTAGCGCCACCCATGAAAACTGAACCTTCAAGCGCGTATTGAATTTTTCCATTCAGCCCGATTGCAATTGTTGTCAAAAGATTATTTTTAGATTGAATAGGTTTGCTGCCAGTATTCATCAGCATAAAGCAACCCGTACCATAAGTTGTTTTTACGCTTCCCTTTTTAAAACATCCCTGACCAAAAAGAGCCGCCTGCTGATCACCAATGCATGCTGCAATAGGAACTTCAAAATCACAGACAGCTTTATCCGTGTAACCGTAAACGCATGAAGAATCTTTTACCTCCGGCAAAATGCATTTTGGAATTCCCAAAAGTTTTAGTAAATCATCATCCCACTCCAAAGTGTGAATATTAAAAAGCATTGTTCGCGAAGCATTCGTGTAATCCGTCACGTGAACTTTTCCGCCTGTAAGTTTCCAGACAAGCCATGTGTCAATCGTACCGGCAAGCACTTCACCATTCTTAGCCTTTTCTGCAAGACCCGGCACATTGTCCAAAATCCATTTTATTTTTGTAGCAGAAAAATACGCATCCGGAATCAGACCTGTTTTTTCCTGAATCATTTTGCTGTAACCGTCAGCCTTCAATTTTTCCACCATCTCTGCCGTGCGCCTGCATTGCCAGACAATCGCGTGGTAAAAAGCCTTGCCGGTTTTTTTGTCCCACAGCACAACCGTTTCCCTCTGGTTTGTAATTCCAATTGCCGCAATCTGATCTTCAGAAATTTTTGCTTCCCTCACAACTTGTTTCAGCACCGCCAGCTGGCACAAAAAAAGTTCTTCCGCATCGTGTTCAACCCAACCCGGTTTTGGAAAATATTGCGTAAACTCCTGCTGGTCTTGAAAAACTTTCTGTGCCTTTGAATTAAAAATTATGGCACGTGAAGAAGTCGTGCCCTGGTCCAAAGCAATCACATATTTTTTTTTGGCAGCCATAGTGCCTCCTTTTTTCGCATTTCGCTTTTATTGATAGTGTTACTATCACATATAAAAATTATAGCACTCATTTTTTTACTTGTAAAAATTTTTTTTGTTTTTTTTGAAGATTTTTTTCTGGGCGCACCCCGACTGGCGTCGGGGCCGGGCTAAACGCAGTTCCGGCTTTCGCCTTCATTCTGCCTTTAAGCAGGCTTAAAGGCAGAACCGCTTCGCGGCTGCTAATATCCCTTGCGCACTTTTACAATCAAGGCTTAAAAAAAATAAAGCCGCTTTTTCACAGATTATTTTAAAATTTTATTTTTTTTACAAAGTCAGATTTTCTGCCCATTCCAAAATGCCTTTTTCGCCGGATGCACAAAGGGCTGTCACCGCTGGCCGGCCAATCATCACAGAGTCTGCACC
>CAVJHV010000065.1:0-12344 GCA_963649315.1 Treponemataceae bacterium
CGCAAGAAGCGTGGAGCAGTTTTTTTGCGAAGCAAAAAAAGGCGTAGCGGGCTTTTTTTATGGATTTTACTGTCTAGAAAGGAAAAATTGTCTTTTTTATATGAAAAAACTTTTTAAAACGGGCAAAGCGGAGACCGAGCGCCAGCGGGCTGCGGAAGGCTTCTTTGAAGGTCCAGCTTTGCCATTACAAATAGAAAGAAAAAACTTGCCCTAAAAAATCATTTGGCTTCGTCTTTGAGCAGGCTGCCGAAATTTTTGAGGTAGTCGATGAAGGAAATGTATGAAAGAATGACACAAACGGCAAAAACGGCGTTGGAAATGAGGGTCAGAGGTTTTTGGATGAGGCCCAGGCGGCAAAGGCTTTCGAGGGCCAGACATGTGAAGCAACATGTTACGTAGAAAACTGTTTTTATTTTGCCTCCTTTGCGGGCGGCAATGGCCTGACCTTTTTTAGCAGCAACCATTCTGAGGAAACACTGGCTGAATTCGCGGTAGAGTATGAGGATGTAGAGAACTGGGTGCAGGTAGCCGGAGAAAACGAAGGCCGTGAATGTAGAAAGGTGTAGGAAAACGTCGGCGAAGGGGTCGAACATTTTTCCAAAATCGCTGACTTCGTTATTTTTGCGGGCATAGTGGCCGTCTAAAAAGTCTGTAAATTCTGCAAAGGCTAAAAGGGGAATACAAATGGCTACTGAAGCTATAGCAAGGGGGCTTTTTGCCTGTGAGGAAAACCAGATGGGCAAAAAATAAATGATAAAAAATATTGGAGAAATAATTATTCTGCAAAGTGTAAATTTGTTTGATGTTTTCATGGTTTAAATATACGAAAAAAATTGGGAATATGCTAGATTTTTTTTGTGGGATGGAAGGGTAGTTGGGGAATGGGGAGTGGGAATGGTTTCGTAAACAGGCGGCGGTTTTGGAAAGACGCATTTGTTTCGTAAACTGGCGCTGGTTTTGGGGACAAGCATCTGTTTCGTAAACACGCTAGTTTTGGAAAGACGCATTTGTTTCGTAAACAGGCTGGTTTTGGAAAGAAGCATTTGTTTCGTAAACTGACGCCGGCTTTGGAAAGAAGCATTTGTTTCGTAAACAGGCACCGCTTTTGGAAAGAAGCATTTGTTTCGTAAACAGGCGACGGTTTTGGAAAGAAGCATTTGTTTCGTAAACAGGTGGCGGTTTTGGAAAGACACATTTGTTTCGTAAACACGCCGGTTTTGGAAAGACACATTTGTTTCGTAAACTGGCGCTGCTTTTGGAAAGAAACATCTGTTTCGTAAACAGGCACCGCTTTTGGAAAGAAACATCTGTTTCGTAAACAGGCGGCGGTTTTGGAAACAAGCATTTGTTTCCAAAACCGCCGCCCCACACAAAATTTAATTCACCAGGCAAAAGGAGGCAGATAGATGCAGAATGACAAGGATTTACTTTGGACGGAAAAGGAAAAAAAGGAAATTTTAAAGACACGAGTTTTTACGATTACGGAAAGGAAGTCTGTGAGTCCGGAGGGGCTGGAGGGTACTTACATTGTTAATGATGCGCCTGACTGGGTTATTGTGATTGCTGTGGACGGGGACAATTTTCTTATGGTGAAGCAGTGGCGGCACGGAGAAAAGGCCTTGAGCATAGAATTTCCCGGGGGAATTGTGGATCCTGGGGAGGGCCCGGCTGTGGCAGCTAGAAGGGAACTTCTGGAGGAAACCGGGGCTGTGGCAAAGGAGATAATAAAACTGGGAAAAATGAATCCTAACCCGGCACTTTTTTCTAACCATGTGCATGTTTTTCTGGCACGGGGATTGTCTTTTTCCGGCAGGCAGGATTTGGACAGGGACGAATATTTAAAATGTCTTTCATTGCCGCAAAAGGATGTCATAAAAAATATGGGTGGATCGGACTACCCGCATGCTTTGATGGCCGGGGCACTGGCGCTTTTTCTGGCCAAAAGGGATGAAGTGTAAGAAAGGAATTTTGAAAAAGGGTCTGCTTTAGGAATGCAGCATTTCTTTTCAAGATATGTACAACTGCTCAACCAAGACCAAAATACTTTACGAATGAAATGTTTCTATTCAAAAAAAAACTAGCCGGCCGTGTAGTGGTTTGCCAGGGGCAAAGTGCGAAGCACCGAGGCGAACAGCCGAGCCACGGAAGGGCCGTTTAACAAAAGGCGGTATGCTTCAAATAAAAAAAAATCCCGCCTGACATAAGTCTGACGGGACCAGTTGTTAGCGACCGTTGTAGGCCTGGTAGGTTTCGCTTGGGCTGTAATAGCCGTCGCGGTACTCGCCGGTGATAGAAGGGATTTCCATTACCATACCCGGCAAAATCAAGTTAGGATTATTCTTTTGCGGAAGCTTGCCCTTGTTGACTTCGTAAAGGTTTTCCCAAAGAAAAGGATTGTTGTAAACGTAAGGGCGACCCGAAATGTTCCAGAAGCAGTCTTTTGTTTCTGCCCATGGGCGAACAACGTAGAACTTTGGAAGAGGAGTCATTTCCTTAACATCTGCCAGTGCTGTAAGAACATTGTCTGCCAGTGCTTTAGAAGATGCATAATCTTTTGCTTCATAAGCGCTTGTTGACTGACTGTAGTAATCCACAGCTGCCTGGTATGCAAGTGGGAAATTTTCTTTTCCGCGGATGCTTTCTACATAAGTGATTCTTTCCTGAGCGGCCTTTCTGGACTGGTCAGCACCAGCTTTTGCAAGAAGAATGTCCAGACCTGTCATTGCCAGAGCAGACTTTGCGCTTGATTCTTCAGCATAAGTTTTTGCAGCAGCATAATCGCCTGCCTTGTAAGCTTCCTGGGCCTTGTCGTAAAGGGCCTGGGCTTCTGTGTATTCAGCAGGCAGTTCGATTTCACCGGCAGATTTTTTTACCTGATCCAAATCACTCTTTGCCTTTGCGATTGCATCATCAGCATTGCTCATGGCAAGGTGCTTTTGAATGAATTCTTCTGATAAAGCAGCATTTTCCTGGGCAAGATGAGCATATTCTTCGGCAAGAGCATACTGTCCGGCGTCAAGAGCCTTCTGTGACTTTGCAGTGTACTGTTCAGCCAGTTTCTGGTAAGTGTTGTTTTTGTAACTTGCAGAAAAAACAGCAAAAGTGCTGCCTGCAAGAATTAAAAATAATGAAACTAATTTTTTCATTTTTCAGGTACCTCATCTACTTTTTCAACGACATCTTCAACAAGACTTTCTACAACTTCCTGGTCGCTTTTAACTTCTTCGGAAGTAGAAGATTCAAGTTCGATTTTTCCGGCAATATCGTCAAGAGAAACATCTGCTGCGTTTTCATCAACAGCAATTTCTGTGTTTTCCAGTGCAGAAAAATCATCTTCTTCAAGAAGAACAGCATCTTCTGCTTCGATGCCTTCAGCGCCATCTGCCAAAGGAACTTTTTCATCAGCTTCTGCCGCAAGATTTTCACTGTTCTGTGTGCGCTGTTTTGCAGCTTCTATTGCAGCCAGAGCCTGTTCACGTGCCTTGGTAACTTCCTGGGCAAGACTTGTAAATGCATCTTTGGCGCTGCGGTAGTCAGAAGCAGCATCTTCTGCATTACCAGTAGCATAATTTGAATCACCCTTATTGAGCAAATCAACAGCAGCCTTGTAAAGTTCCTTTTGTGAAACAGAAGCCTTTACGGCGTCAGCATCTTTTTTAGCCTTTACGGCAGCCGACCTTTCATCATTTGCAATCTTCTTAAAAGCAGTCGCTAAAACAAGAGTATATTTTGAGTCAGCAGAAGAAGCTTTTTCATAAAAATCCTTTCCTGTTACAACAAGATTTTTTGAAAGTTCATCAATAATAAGGCCTGCGTCATCATAGTCCTTCTGGTCATAAGAAGAATATGAATTAGTGTCGATATATTCTTTTTTGAACAGGGCATCTGAATAAGCTTCAAGGCCCTTGTAGCGGGCAATAAGATCGTCAGCCACAACAGTAATGTCTGTTGCAGAATCTGAAGAAGAAGCCTTTACAGTAAGATATTCTGCCTCTGCCGCATTAAAAGCAGACTGGGCATATTTTTCAGCCCCAGCCTTAACAGCAGCCTCACGAGCTTCATTTACAAGAGTAATTTTACTTGCATTCGAAGCAGAAAAATCCAGAACTTCAGGCTCTTCAGTCTTTTCGATTTGTTCAGGCTCTTCAGTCTTTTCGATTTGTTCAGGCTCTTCGCCAGTGTCATCTTCAGGCGTAGACTTACAGCCAAAAAAAGCCAGAGTCAGCACAGACGAAAGCGCAAAAATTAAAGTTAAATATTTTTTCTTTAACATATACCCTCCAGTTTAAAAAATGGAAAAACTTACTAAATAAAAGATACACTAACTTTTATGTAAAAGCAAGAAAGAAGAATGAAATGTGATTTTTTTTATTTTTTTGAAGCATACCCTCTTTTGTTGAACGGCCCTTCCGTGGCTCGGCTATTCGCCTCGGTGCTTTGCACTTTGCCTTCGGCAAACCACTACACGGCCGGCTAGGTACATTTAAGGCACTCTGCATTTGTTTAGAAAAAAAGGCAGACTTTCTAAAAAAATATCCCTTTACAAAAAAAGGCTTGTGCATATAATTCTGGGGCAAATGAAAAATGGAATTTTGAAAAAGGCTCTTGGGGCGACATCGCCGGTTTTCTTTGGATACATAGCTTTGGGCATAGCATTTGGAATGGTAACGGTTCATTCCGGGTACGACTGGTGGCTGGCCCCTTTAACTGGAATTATTATGTACACGGGAACAGGCCAGTTTTTTGGGATTGCGCTTTTTGCATCCGGGGCAAGGCTGTCTGAAATTCTTCTGGCAGAATTCCTTTTGAGCATAAGACACATTTTTTACGGACTTTCGCTTATTGGAAAATACAAGGATGCCGGTAAGTTTAAATTTTATCTGATGTACGCAAACTCTGACGAAACATTCGCCTTAATTACTGGCAGCACTCCCCCTTTAGATTCAAATCCATTTTTGTATTACACCCTGCTTGCCGCTTTTGATCAGTTTTACTGGCTTTTGGGATCGGCACTGGGGGCTGTGGCATACAGCATTTTGCAGCACCACAACCTTTCCCAGTATTTACAGGGGGTGGACTTTGCACTCACAGCACTTTTTGTAGTTCTTGTAATTGAACAGTTAAAAAAGAAGGAAAACATTTTGCCCTCCCTGGTTGGTGGAGGAGTTTCTTTAGTAACAGTAATTCTTTACATGCTGGGCCTTTTTTCTTCTTCAAACATTATATGGCTTTCCATTTGCCTGGGCCTGGCCATAATGTTTTTAATAAAAGGATCGGCTTTTTATAAGGAAGCAAAATTTGCAGAAGGAGGCACAAAATGACTCAGGCACTAAATATTTACCAGGTTTTACTGGCAGTTTTTCTTTCCGGCATAATCATTCTGGCCACCAGACTTTTGCCTTTCATAATTTTTTCAAAAAAAGAAGTCCCCCTTTTTGTCCGTTTTATTGAACGTTACGCCCCTGCCCTGATCATGGCCATTCTTTTTGTTTACTGTTTAAAAGACATAAATTTCCAAGGCCCCAGTCATGGCATAGAATATTTAATTTCCATAGCCAGTGTAGCAGCCTTACACTTAACCTTCAAAAATTCCATGGTAAGCATCTTTGGCGGCACCGCAATTTTCATCTTGCTTTCCAGACTTTTACCGCTTTTTTTTGTGTGATTTTTCTGGAGAAAACTTTTTTCCTAAAGACTTTACGCAGTTCCGGCTTTCGTCTGCATGCCTCCACTTTGTTCCGGCACATGCCTGCGGCATGCTGCTCCAATACGAAATACTTTTTCACTTTTCAAAAGCAACATAGCCGCGATGGGAGTGAGCACGAAGTGCGTGCGAAGCAAAGCTGAGCACCGGAGCGGAAGCGTAGTCACGGACAGCGCGTTTAACAAAAGACGGTATGCTTCATAGCTGCCTCTAAAAATTGCAATTTTTTAAAGGCTCCCTTTAAAATAAAAAAAAATTAAGTGTTTTTTAAGTAAAAAAACTTGTTTTATTAAGTTACCAGTGATAAAATGGACTTTATGGAAAATTCACGAAAAGTCAGGCTTTCGGACATTGCGGAAAAGCTTGGAGTCAGTACGGTTACGGTTTCTAAGGCTATTGCAGATAAGGAAGGCGTTGGGGACGATCTTAGGGAAAAAATTAAACAAGTGGCCCAGGAAATGGGTTATAAGCAAAAGGCTTCACACCTGCCTGGTGCTAAGGGCGATAATTCTACTGGTAACATCGGCATTGTTATTCCTACCCGCTTTTTTGAAAGGTCAACTTCTTTTTACTGGAACCTTTACAATGCTCTTTCCAGGGAGCTTTTGTCTAATGGTTATTATGCCATTATGGAACAGCTGGAAGATACTGATGAATTTGATCTTACCATTCCTCACATGATTCAAGACAAAAAGGTTGACGGCGTGATTTTTCTGGGTCAGGTTTCCAGTGATTATGCGCGTTTTATAAGCAAAAAATATTCCAATTTTATTTTTCTGGATTTTTATCTGTCTGATGAAGATTCGGATTCTGTTACGACGGATAATTTTTATTCTGAATACATGATGACTGAATATCTTATTTCCATGGGTCACAAAAAAATCCGCTATGTGGGAACTTTTAATGCTACTACCAGTATCAGCGACCGCTTTATGGGTTTTATGAAGGCTATGCTGGAAAACGGGCTTTCGGTTCATTTTAATGAAATTATTGATGACCGCGATTCAAAGGGTACAAACAAGACTATTGAACTGCCTCTTGATAATATGCCTACTGCTTTTGTCTGCAACTGCGATGACTGTGCGGTTAATCTTATAAAGGAATTGAACAAAAAGGGCTACAGGGTGCCTGAGGATATTTCGGTTGTGGGATTTGATAATTTTATTTCCACTGGCAGCATAAGTCCTGCCCTTACAACCGTTGAAGTTGATTCGCAAAATACGGCCAGGGCCTGTGTGGAACTTTTGCTGAAAAAAATCCGGGGTCTGCCTTACAATCATGGACACACTGTTGTTGGTGGCAGGATTATCCACAGGGATTCAGTAAAAAAGCTGAATTAGGCGTAAAAGGAGGACTGTAGGCTTACAGTCCTTTTTTAATAAAAATTTTGGGAGCCTCTAAAGATTGCAATTTTTAGAGCCAACCTTTTATTTTACAGGGGCAAAATATGAATAAAAAAATTTACAGTGAATTAAAAGAGGAACTTACAAAAAATATTCTTCCTTACTGGGAAAAGTTTTCGCGTGATGAAAAATCCCGCGGTTTTTACGGCGCTATTGATAATTCAAATAAGGCTAATGCCAGAATGTGGCGCAGCATTGTAATGGTCAGCCGCTACCTGTGGTCTTATTCCCAGGCAGCCAGGCTTTTAAAAAACAAGTCTTATTTAAAAATGGCTGATTATGCTTTTTCTTATATGATGAGGGATTTCAGGGATCCTTATTATGGTGGAGTTTACTGGGCTGTTAAAGAGGACGGTTTCTGCCAGCTGGAGAGAAAGCAGATTTACGGTGAAGCTTTTGCCTGCTATGCTTTGAGCGAATATGCCTGTGCCGTTAAGGAATTGCGCAGCCAGGATGATGCTGCACAAAACATAATGGATGAATGTCTTTCCATTTATGGCCTTCTTGAAAAGTTTGCCCTGGACAAGGAATATGGCGGATATGCTGAGGCTTTAAACAGGGACTGGTCTTTTACAAAAGAAACAAGCCTTTCCGCAAAGGATATTGACTGCGCAAAATCAATGAACACAAATTTGCACGTGATGGAAGCTTACACTAATCTTTACAGAAATCTACCTGTGATTTATCCGGAAAACAAAAATCTTTTAAAGGCTGTTGGAAAGTCTTTGACGGATTTAGTCATAGTTCATATAGAAAAGATTTTGAATAAAAAGGATTTTCACCTGGATCTTTACTTTGATAAAAACTGGAAGCAAACCGGCCATGATGAAATTTCTTATGGTCATGACATTGAAGCCAGCTGGCTTTTGTGGGAAGCAGCAGAAGTTTTGGGAAATGAAAGTTTAAAGAAAAAGGTAAAGCCTGTGTCCTTAAAAATTGCGGAAGTTTCTTTTGCTGAAGGTTATGACAAGGAAAATGGCGCCTTTGAAAACACTATGCTTGATGGTAAAAGGGACAGGACCCGTGTATGGTGGAATCAGGCTGAAGCAATAAACGGTTTTTACAATGCCTGGATTTTGACTGGGGATGAAAAATACAGTCAGGCTGTAGAAAAAATCTGGCTTTGGATAAAGGATTTTCAAAAGGATAAGGTCAACGGCGAATGGTTTGCCAGCGTAACTAAGGACGGAAAGCCTGTAAACAGAGAGATGAAGGGCGGCAACTGGAAAACTTCTTACCACAATGGACGCTGCTGCATGGAATTATTGAAAAGAAAATAGGTAAAGTTTTTTGAAAGCGCTTTGCGGGAGAGGGCCGTTTTTGAAAAGATGCTGCTGGACCTGGCAGAAGCGGGCGCTGGCAGCCGGGTAAAATCATTGCAAAACAATCAACAATCTTTTGAAATTATTTCACTTTACGCAAGGTAAAAGGGGGTCTATAATACCCAAAAAGGCGGGAAAATCCGACCTGCAATCTAATTATTTTTAGGAGACTAAAATGGGACAGAACTATTTTAATGCAATTCCATGGCGTGAAGCACTTGGTGAACTGGGTCACTGCCGTCAGATGGCACGTGAAGAATTTAAGGATGGAACAAAGGCTCTTCAGGGAAAGAAAATTGTTATTGTTGGTTGTGGAGCTCAGGGGCTTAACCAGGGATTGAACCTTCGCGATTCAGGAATGGATGTTTCTTACTGCCTTAGAAAAGAAGCTATTCAGCAGCAGCGCCAGTCATGGAAAAATGCTACAGAAAACGGTTTTAAAGTAGGTACATACGAAGAGCTTCTTCCAACAGCAGATGTTGTCGGAAACCTTACTCCGGACAAGCAGCACCACCAGGTTGTTCAGAATTTGATGAAGTACATGAAAAAGAATTCAGCACTCTGGTATTCACATGGATTTAACATGATTGAAGAAGGTGAAGAAATCCGTGATGACATTACTGTTTTCCTTATGGCACCTAAGGGTCCTGGTACAGAAGTAAGAAATGAATACCTGCGCGGTTTTGGCGTACCTGAGTTGATTGCAGTTCATCCGGCCCACGATCCTGAAGGCCGCGGCATGGCTTTGGCAAAGGCTTTGGCTTGTGCAGAAAGAGGCGAAACTGCAGGTGTTCTTGAATCATCATTTATTGCAGAAGTTAAGTCTGACCTTATGGGCGAACAGACAATTCTTTGCGGTATGCTGCAGACTGGTACAATTCTTTGCTATGACAAAATGGTTGAAAATGGAATTGACAAGGGCTACGCTGTTAAACTTTTGATGCACGGCTGGAACGTAGTTTCTGAAGCTCTTAAGTGGGGCGGCATTACAAACATGATGGACCGTCTTTCTAATCCTGCAAAAATCCGCGCAAACGAATTGAGCAAAGAACTTAAAAAGATTTTGACTCCACTTTACCGGAAGCACATGGATGATATTATTTCCGGAGAATTTTCTTCTACTATGATGAAGGACTGGGCTAATGATGACAAAAACCTTCACGAATGGCGTGAAAGTTATGCAAAAATTCCTTTTGAAGTTGAAGAAGAAACCAGTGAAGAAATTACAGAACAGGAATATTTTGACAAGGGCATTCTGCTGATTGCAATGATCAAGGCCGGATGTGAACTGGCATTTGAAACAATGGTTGCTGCAGGCATTAAACCTGAAAGCGCTTACTATGAATCTTTGCACGAAGTTCCTCTTATTGCAAACTTGATTGACCGTCGCCGTCTTTACGAAATGAACAAGGTAATTTCTGACACTGCAGAATACGGCTGTTACCTTTTTGCACGCGCAGCAGTTCCTCTGTTAAAGCCATTTATGGAAACTGTTACAACTGCAGATATTGGTAAGGGAATGGATTTGAAGACAACATCTGTTGCCAACACAACTTTGGTTAAAGTCAACGAAGAAATTAGAAATCACCCGATTGAAGCTGTTGGTAAAAAGCTCCGCGCTTACATGACAAGCATGAAGCCTATTGATGCAACAAAATAATTTTTTTAACATATAAAAATTTATTTTAAGAATGGCGCTGCCTCTTTTGGGGTGGCGCTTTTTTTTGTACAATTAATGGTGCAGCTGCTTTACGAATGAAATATTTGTTTCCAAAAGCGACCTAGCCGGCCGTGGAAGCCCGTAGTCACCCGCGGCCGCGACGCGGGTGATGAGCGTTAGCGAAGGCTGGAAGGGCCGTTTGACAAAAGGCGGGATGCTGTAAAAGAAAAAGGAAAAAAGGTATAATCGAAAAATGAGTTTGAACTGTTTGGAAATTAACGAGATTTTGGGCGAGCTGCATTTTGAAGGCGCTTTTATTCAGGAAATTATTCAAAGCGGATTTGACACGCTTGGTTTTAAAATTATTGACAAGGGGCAGCTTTACAATTTTTTGATTTGCACTTCGCAAAACGCGTGCAGAATTAATTTGACAAAAAATCGTTTTACAAAAAACAATAAGCCTTTGCGCTTTAACGAATTTTTAAAATCGCGGGTGCAGGGGATGAGGATTAACAGCATTGTCCAGCTGGGGTTTGACCGCATTATAAAAATGGATGTGTCAACGTGGAAGGAGCGGCTGTTTATTTTTATCCGGCTTTGGTCTGCTGCGGCTAATGTGATTGTTACTGATGAAAATTTTACGATTTGTGACTGCATGTTCCGGCGGCCCAAAAGGGGCGAAGTGTCCGGAGAAAAATTTTTTGTAGAAGAAAAAAATCTTTCTGAAAGTGAAAAGGCCCAAGAAAAAAAATTGATTTTTGAAAAATTTAAAATCCGTACTTTTGATGACATTGATAAAAATCAGTTTAAGGAAAAATTTGGAAGGGATTTTGACTCTTTGTCTTTTAACGAAAAAATTGATTTTTATTATTCTGAACATTCGTCAAGTTTATCGCGGGACGCTTTACTTTTGCAGGCAGAAAAATGGTACAATGTTAAGCACAGCAAAATGGAACTTGCATTAAAAAAGCTGGAAGAGAAAAAAAAGTCTTTTGAAAATGCGGAAAGTCTTAAGCACACCGGTGATTTGATTTTGACTTTTGGAAATCAAATTGTGGATGGATTTTTAGATTGCACTGATTACGAAAGCGGTAAGACTGTTCACATAAAGGTTGATCCAAAACTGAATGTTCAGCAAAATGCGGGTCTTTATTATGCCCAGTACAAAAAAGCCGTGAGCGGAATGGAAGATTTGCAGCACGATATTGAACTGTCAAAAAAAGCGCTGGAATCTTTGGAAAAAGAATACAATCAGATTAAGACAGAAAAAAATGTCATTAAAATTGAACAGCTCTTTAGGAAATCGACTCAGGCAAAACAAAATGACAAAAGCAAAAATCGCACGGGACTTTATTATTCAGTTGACGGGTGGACAATTCTGGTGGGAAGGAATGCGGCTGAAAATGATGAGCTTTTGCGCCATGCGGTTAAGGGCAATGACATGTGGCTGCACACACGTGACTTTCATGGAGGTTACGTTTTTATAAAAGCTAAAGCAGGAAAATCTTTCCCGCTGGACATTTTGCTTTACGCGGGAAACCTGGCGGTCTACCATTCCAAGGCAAGGCAAAATGGACAGGCGGATCTTTACTACACTCAAGTAAAATATTTAAAGAGGGCAAAGGATGGGCCTAAGGGTTTGGTTTTGCCAAGTCATGAAAAAAATCTTCTGGTAAAAATGGACAGCGAAAAGTTACGGCGGCTGGATGATATTTTGAAAGAGGAAGAGGGGTATTTTTGAATTTTGGGGTTTTCGAAGGGCGGGGGTTGTAGATAGTGGAGCGAATGGTTTCGAATGGCGCTTTTCGTAGACAGAGGCGCATTTGGTTTCGAATGGCGCTTTTCGTAGACAGAGGGGTTTTGGTTTCGAATGGCGCTTTTCGTAGACAGAGGGGCTTTTGGTTTCGAATGGCGTGTTTCGAAAACAGAGGGGCAACTCTTTTCGATTTACGCATTTCGTAGACAGAGGCGCATTTGTTTTCGAATGGCGCTTTTCGTAGACAGAGGGGTTTTGTTTTCGAATGGCGCTTTTCGTAGACAGAGGGGCTTTTGGTTTCGAATGGCGCTTTTCGTAGACAGAGGGGCTTTTGGTTTCGAATGGCGTGTTTCGAAAACAGAGGGGCAACTCTTTTCGATTTACGCATTTCGTAGACAGAGGGGCATTTGGTTTCGACTCACGTCTTTCGAAAACAGAGGCGCATTTGGTTTCGAATGGCGCTTTTCGTAGACAGAGGGGCTTTTGGTTTCGAATGGCG
>CAVJHV010000066.1:0-12308 GCA_963649315.1 Treponemataceae bacterium
TCCAATTTCCTCAACAGCATAAACCGCATCTACATTCTCAGTCTCAACTTCTTCGAACGGCTCCAACTCTTCTACAGGCGCCACTTCTTCGACAGCTTCAATTTCTTCTACATCCGCAGCCCCAGCCGCATTTCCAGAAACCGCAACATTCTCCAGCTCACCAGCATTTCTTTCATCATGAGCCAGATCAGAAGGATTTCCCCCAGACAAAGAAGTGCCGCCACTGACAGCCGCAAAAAGTTCCTTCCAGCTTTCGTCCAAAAGATTGTTTAATTCTTTAGAATGTTTTTTACCCCGCTTGCCCAGGCTCTTTTTAATTTCATCATTTACATCCTGGCGCCTTAAATTTAATTCGTGACTAAGGGCAGCCCAGTCGCCGGAACTTTTTCCTTCAACATATTCAGACAAAAGCGCCTTTTGGAATTTGCGTACACGACCTTGAATAATAACCATATCGTCGTGGCGGATATTGAACAAAAGAAAAACAACAAGGAAAATTGTAATAAAGACAGCAGTCAAAATCAAAATGCGCTCAACATAAGAAAATTCAAATTCGCTTTCATCACAAATCCATGCCAAAGTCACATACTTTGAATTTTGCGAAGAAATCAAAATTAAAGTTCTGCCATCATTTTCATTTTTTACCAGCTGCTCAAGGCCAGTCAAACCCCTGTTCCATTTTTTTAAGATTTCATTTTTTATTTCCATCCTGGAAGTAAAAGGAACATTAAAGGCCAGTCCTATATTCGAAGGGCTCTGTTTATTTACATTGTCATTTGTTTCTGCAACAATCACGCTTCTTGTATTCAAAGAAATAATATTTTCCTGAATAAGAGAGCGGACAAAATCATCAATGTTAACATAAAAAATAATCGTGCCGCGGTAAGCCGTGTAACCATCAAAATAGGGCAGTGAAAAAATAATTCTTTCTTTTGCAGAATCAAAATAAAGCGAAGCCCGCAAAGCAAGAGCCTCTTTTGTTGCAGGATAAACCTCTGTGTCTGGCGAAGAAATTAAATTAAAAGACAATTCGTTTAAGCTGCGATAATTTTTGTAAGAAATAAAATTTTCACTTTGCGAAAGAATATCAGAATCAAAAGTAGAAAAATGGATTGCATTTCCATCCTGCGCCACCAGGCGAATTCCTTCAAGAGCCGGGCAGGAATCAAAAAGCCTTTCTGTTAATTTTAAACGCTCCTCATCATCATCTTCGCTGGCATCACGCTCAATAAAAGTTTTTACAGAATCCGAAAAAGCATATTGTGCAAAGTCAGATTTTTTTTCGTCAACATAGGCGTCAAATTCCGCCGCAATTTTTTCAAGACGGCCATTCACGTTTTGAACAATTCGAGGTTGATAAAATCTAATCTGAATAAATTCAAAGCCACCCAAAATTGCATATGCCAGACAAGCTGCAAAAACAAAAATTGAGACTAAAAGGCTTAACGCGGTTTTTTGTCCAGACGACACAATATTTCTCCTTCGTATCAATTTATTTTCGGCAGATTTTTTTCAAAAGCCACAATTTTTTTCGCCATTTTTTTCTATTTTGAAGCATACCCTGTGACGTTAACCGCCCTTGCGTGGCTCGGCTATTCGCCTCGGTGCTTTGCACTTTGCCTTCGGCAAACCACTTCACGGCGGGCTAGGCTGCTTTTGATTAGAAATAAAACGCACGTAAGCATGGCTGCAGCAAAAAAATCCCTGTAAAAAAACAAATTGACCAAGAAATATTTACTTTGTATTCTTCAGACTATGGTTGAAATAAAAGAAGAGGAAGAAAAAAAAATTACATGCATTCTGGTTGGACCACCGTTAAAAGATTCTGACGGCACAAAAGAACTCCAGGGGCTTGTAAAAACTTTGGGCATGGAAATTCTAGAAGCAATAATTTTAAATCGCATTGAAGCAAATCCGGTTTACGGTTTTGGCAAAGGCAAAGTCCAGGAAATTGCAGACCGGGCAAAGGAACTTTCTGCTGACTGCATAATTTTTGACTGGACCCTGGACCCTACAAAACAGCGCAACTGGGAAAGGCTTACAAACATTCCCTGCTTTGACAGAAACGAAGTTATCCTAAGAATTTTTGCACAAAGGGCACAGACCAAAGAAGCAGTCTTGCAGGTGCAGCTGGCACAATTGCAATATTCTCTGCCCCGTCTTTCCCACATGTACGGCAACATGGCCAGACAGCGCGGCGGAAATTACGGAGCAAAAGGTTCTGGCGAAACCCAGCTGGAACTGGATCGCCGTCAGGTAGAAGAAAAAATTCTTTCCATAAAAAAAGAACTGGAACAAGTCCAGGTTGACCGGGAAACACAACGCAAGCAAAGAATGCGCCTGGCCAGACAAAGTGCAGCCCTTGTCGGTTACACAAATGCCGGAAAATCATCTTTGCTGAACGCCCTTACAGGCGCAGATGTTTTTGTAGAAGACAAACTTTTTGCCACCCTGGATCCGACAACAAGAAAACTTTCTCTTTCACAGGCATCAAGCGTGCTTTTAACAGACACAGTTGGTTTTATTTCAAATCTTCCCCACACACTCATAAATTCTTTTAAATCCACCCTGGAAGAAGCTTCCCTGGCAGACTTGCTTTTGATTGTCGTAGATTCAAGTGACCCGAATTGCATTATGCAGTACGAAGAAGTTTTAAAAGTTTTAAAAGAAATTCATGCTGACAATCTGCCGCAAAGAATCATTTTAAATAAAATCGATCTTGCAAAAGATGATGACCTTACAATGTCAAAATTAGATCAGGCCTTCCCGACTGCAATAAAAGTCAGCAGCAAAACTAAAGAAGGCTTTGAAGAACTTCTTGCCTTTTTAACGGAAGAACTTCTGGGCAAAGAATGTCACTATAAAATTCCTATGTCGCGCACAGACTTAGTGGAACTTATACGCAAAAATGGTACAATCTTAAAGGAAGAATGGCTTGAAGGCTGCATTTGTCTTACAGCAAGAATTCCCGGCAGCTTTGACAGCCAAGGTAAGGCCAGCACAAGAACTCTTGCTTTGGCAAAAGATTTTATGACTGATAACTGACGGCGCTGCAGCAGATAGCACTTTTGCTGCCACCAACGCCTTATTTTATGGGAGAAAAAAATGAGTTTTTTAGATTTGTTCACAAATGATAAAGCAGTGGAAAAAGCTGAAAATCACGAAGCTTTTGCAGAAAAGCTGCCAAAAATTCTTTTAAAGGTTTTAGCTGCAGTTGCTGCAATTGTTTTTCTTGCCTGCCTTATTGCCTTTATTGTCCGCCATGACAAGGCCGGTCAGAATTACAGAAAGTCAGACCCAAGCGTAGAAAAAGTTTTAAATCGTTCCAGAAAGACAGATGAAAAAGTAAGCGCCTACACTCAACTGGGCCAGCTGCGCCTTAATCTCAGAGTGGAAGAAGGCAAGGCCGCCGGCATCCTTCTTGTTTCGCCATGGTTTTCTTACCCCCAGGGCGATAGTGCTTTTGAAGAAGAGCTGTCTAAAAAGGAAAGACAGTTAAAATCAATTTTTACAGAATATTTTTCATGCTACACAAAAGATGAACTTTTAAAAAAGGGAGAAGTCACCATTAAGGCGGAACTAAAAGACACTATAAATTCTTCGCTGGTTTTAAACCAGATAAAAGACATTTACTTCAGCGAATACGTTTTCTTCTAATTTTTGAAGGCAACTTATGCAACCACAGAAAAAAAAACAAGTCTAACTTTTAAAAGATTTTTTGATTTTTTGAAAAATGTGAGGTAAGTATGGAAATTCAATACACACCAGCAGCTCAGATAATTATTTCAATTATCCCCATTGTAGGAATTGTTTTTTTTGCAGCCCTGATGTTTTTTGTCCTCCTCTGGCACCACAGAGAAGTTTCTTTAAGAATCCGCAGCGGCACAGAGCAGCCAAAAAAATTCAATTTGAAAACTTATGCCCTTCTTGCAGGTCTTTGTTTAACCGCAGTCGGTCTGGCACTCACAGGTTTGTTCGTTTTAATGTCACACGTAGACTGGTCCCTTTTAGGCGGCCTTATACCTCTTTCCCTGGGGATTGCCCTTATAATTTTCTATAGGGTTAATCCTGATTTTAAAAATGGCAAAAACGAAGAATGAAAGCACTTTAAATGAAAATTTAACTTCTCACAAACACGATCTTGCTTTAATAAAACAGACTTTAAAAGGTTCCTCACAGGCCTTTGCAGAACTTATGTGTCTTTACAAAAAAAGAGTAGAAGCTTTGGGTATGTCTTTTTTTCACAATGCAACAGACACGGAAGATTTTGTCCAGGATGTTTTTATAAAAGCCTACAAAAATTTAAATTCTTTTAAAGGCAAAAGCCGCTTTTCCACATGGCTTACCCGCATTGCCTACACAACCGCTGTTAATTTAAGTCAAAGCAAAAGCAAGAAAATTACCTGCCCCATTTCTGACTATGACATAAACAGCGAATTCTTTGCCTATAGGGGCAAAACTCCGGAAGAAGCACAAATTTACAAATCCACACTGGAAGCAGTAGGTGAAGCTGTAAAAGAACTGCCGGCCAATTATGCCGTTTGCCTGGACTTGTATTTTTTTCACGATTTTTCTTACGAAGAAATTTCAAGCATTACAGACTTTCCTGTAAACACAATAAAATCTCATGTCTTCAGGGCAAAAAAAATTTTAAGGGAAAAACTAAAGGATTTTTGTTAAAGAAAATTAACAAGAAGGAGCGCATATGAAAAAGAATCACGAATACTACATGGAAGAATATCTTTGTCTGGACAAAAGGCAGCACATTCCTTTTAAATTGACATGGCATTTTTTATTTTGCAAAAAGTGCCGCAGTCAGGTAAAAAACCTGGCTAAGGCTGAATCGCTTGCGGCAAAACCTTTAAGCGTGCCACTTCCTTTAAAAGACAACACCATTCAGGAAGTCATTTCCAAAGTAGACAAAAATCTTAGTCCGCAAAAGTCAAAAAATCTTATGCCACGTTGGGTTTCATGCGGAATTATTTTACTGCTGGTAATGCTGATTTGGGGCTACTTAAGCAAGGGTTTTAAAAACGAATATTATTCATTTTTCGCATCCCTGCTTTTTTCTATTGCAATTACTGCTTACATTTTATTTTTCTTTGCAAATAACATTGATCTTTTTGTAAAAAAGATTAAGACGAAAGGCAAAAAAAGAAGTCCGGCTGGTGCTTAGGTAAAAAAACTTTTCTAAAAAAATTCAGCCCAGCCCGCACTTGAGCAATGCGCAGCAGTCGGCCCGCCTGCGGGACGACCGAACGACAGTGAGTTGCGAAAACGCGGTTGAAGAAAAGTAAGTATGCTCCCCAAAAATTCAAAAAAACTTTCCATTAAAAAAAATCGCTTTTTTTGCCGATAATATTTTTATGCCATCGAAAACAAATTCTTACAGCAAGCCTGATTTTTGGTCACAAAAAGCTTTTCGCGAAGGGTATCCGGCGCGGTCGGTTTACAAACTGGCGGAAATTGACCAGAAATTTTCGCTTTTGAAAAAAAGTAAAATCGTTCTTGACCTGGGGGCGGCCCCCGGCAGCTGGACGACATGGCTTTTGCGTAACATTGATTCGACGGGCAAAGTTGTTTCCTGCGACTTGAACCCGCTTTCAAAATCTGTTAAAGATGACAAACTTTTTTTTGTCCAGGGCGATTTGACTGACAAAGAAATTTACGAAAAAATTAAATCCATGGGACCTTTTGATCTTGTGGTTTGCGATGCGGCTCCTCTTACTACAGGCAACCGTCTTGTGGACACGGCAAGAAGCAAGGGGCTTGTGGAAATGGCAATCTGGTACGCAGAGGCTATGCTGAAAAGCGGTGGTAACTTTTGCGTTAAGATTTTTCAAAATGGCGACCAGCAAAAATTGCTTCAAAAAATGCGGTCAGTTTTTTTGCAGGCCAGGGGCTTTAAACCGGAAGCCTGCCGCACGGAATCTTTTGAAACCTACTTGATTGGCTTGAATAAAAAATAGCCGCGGGGGATTTTTAAGATTTTTTGATGGGATTTTGGGATGATTTTTAAGGGATTTTTCAAGCTTTTCTGCTTAAAAAATGCGTTATTTACTTCTAAAAATTGCCATTTTTAAAGAAATATTCTATAATAGAAATAATTCACTATGAAAGACCATATTAAATACAGATTGATATACAGCGCAACAGCATTTCTCACGGCAGCAACACTTGTTGGAACAAGTGCCGGTATTAAGGCTTATAAGACTGCGTCTTCAACAGGTCAGGGTGGATTAGACACAATGTATCTTCCGGATTTAACCTACCTTACCCTGCGCCCTATGGACACGCACAAAAAGGCTGAACCTTCGGAAGAAGAACTTCGTCTTGCAGAAGCCCACGAAGAGGCTTTGCAGACAATCGCAAATGTAGAACAGACAGACAATTCTGAAGAAATAAAAGAAGCTCCTGAAGTAACAGAAACTTCTACCCTTAACGAAGATGACAAAAAGCTTGTAGAGGTAGACAACGGTTACCTTTCTGCCATGGCTGATTCAAGTGAGGCTGCCCTTCCTCAGGTTGAAGAAATGGAAAGCCTTGAATACGAAGATGCCGGCATTGATTATTCTTCACTTCTTACCTACCAGGTTTACAGGATTGAAAATGGCGACAGTTACAGTAAGATTGCTCAAAAATTCAATGTTACTGTAGACACACTTTTTTCTGCAAACCAGGCAAAATCCGAAAAGCTTAATCCGGGTTCTTACATGAAGATTCCTTCCATTTCGGGAATTCTTTATACAACATCATCTTCTTCGGAAACAATTAATTCCATCACAAAAAAGTATGAAGTTGATGCAGAAAAGTGCAGTTTCGTAAACAATATGGACACAACAAAGCGCCTGGCTAAAAACCAGACAATATTTGTTCCGGATGCCCAGCTGCCAAGAATGGAAAAACTGGAAATTCAAGGTTCACTTTTCAGGAACCCAATGCGCAATGCCCGCTACACTCTTACATCTTATTTCGGATACAGGCAAAATCCATTCAATCCTAACAAGCGCACATACCACAACGGTATTGATATGGCTTGTCCTACAGGTACAAACATTTATCCTACAATGGGTGGTCAGGTTACAACTTCCGGCTGGTCAGACATTTACGGAAACTACGTAATCATTCAGCACCCTAACAAATATAAGTCACTTTACGGACACATGTCTAAGAGAAATGTAAAAGCCGGTGACTGGGTTGACGTTAACACTGTTATTGGAAAGGTTGGCAGCACAGGTATGAGTACGGGTCCTCACCTTCACTTTGTAATTTATGAAGGCGACAAGGTTGTTGACCCGCTTGTAAAACTGCGCAACTAGTTTTTTCATTTTCAAGGATTTTAACACTATGTCAGATTTGCTTACAGATTCACAATTTGATCATTTCAGGAAACTGATTTACGACGCAAGCGGAATAACTTTTTCTGATACAAACCGTTCCATTTTGGACAGCCGCTTAAAAGAAAGGCTTAGAGAAAAAAATCTGACAAATGTTGAAGATTATTACAAAATCATCACAAGCGACCAGGGGGAATTTAAAAATTTCCTGGACAGCATTACCACAAACCTTACACGCTTTTTTAGAAACCAGCCACACTTTGATGCTTTAATAAATTATGTTCTTCCCCATTTAATTGAGCTGAAGAAAAAATCTGGTAATACAAAAATCCGCGTATGGTCAGCGGGCTGCTCTACCGGCGAAGAGCCTTACACCATCGCAATGATTTTGAAGGACAAACTGCCAGCCCCTTTTACATTCGAAATTCTTGCTTCTGACATTTCACTTAAATCACTTATGGTAGGCCAGCAGGGATTTTATCCGGAGTCCCGCATTGCAGGCATTCCAGAAAACTATCTTGCAAAATTTTTTACAAAAACAGAAAGCGGCTACCAGGTAAAAAGTGACCTTATGTCAACAATAAAGTTTGACTACCATAATCTGCGCTTTGATTCAGGACAGCGAGATTTAGATATTGTTTTTTGCCGCAACGTTCTTATTTATTTTGATGAAGCGGCTCAAAAATCTACTGTAGAAAGATTTTACAATTCAATGGCGAAATCTTCATACCTTTTTATTGGTCATTCGGAAAGTCTTTTTGGAATGGATACAAAATTTCAATTTTTAAAGACAGAATGGGCCTGCATTTATCAAAAGCACGAAGATTAACACAGGGGGCATTGTATGGAGGACATCAACGTAATCGTATGTGACGATTCGGCTTTGATGCGTAACCTTATTTCAAAAATTGTAAATTCAACTCAGGGAATGAATGTTGTGGGAACTGCCATGAACGGCAAATTCCTTTTACAAAAAATTCCTCTTTTAAAACCTGATTTAATTCTTCTGGACATAGAAATGCCGGAAATGACTGGCATAGAATTTTTAAAGGAAAGAAGGGCGCGGGGCATTGACGTTCCTGTCGTAGTTCTTTCTTCCATTGCCGAAAAAGGGGCACCCGTAACAATCCAGTGTCTGGAATTGGGAGCTTCAGATTTTATTACAAAGCCAAACGGTTCCACATCCATTAACATTGCAACAGTTTCTGATTTGATTATAGAAAAAGCTGCTTCTTACGGAAGAAGATACGCTTTTAGAAAAGGCAAGGAAGTTCCTCCTTTAGATTTTTATTTAAAACAAATCAAACAAAAAGAAGCTGAACAGGACGCAAAAAACAAGGGGCTTACCGAAAAAGTAAAAAATCTGGAAAATTCACTGAAAAATGTTTCTTCTTTCAGTCCTACCCTTTTCCAGACAAAACCAAAAGAGCCCGAAGTAATAGAGCCTTTGCGCCAGTCGGGAAAAATTGATGTAGTGGCAATCGGCATTTCTACAGGTGGCCCTAATGCCCTGCGCGAAGTCTTTTCAAAATTACACCCAAAATTTCCTAAACCGATTCTTGTTGTCCAGCACATGCCGGCTGGTTTTACAAAAGAATTTGCCGCATCACTCAACAGAATCTGCCCTATTTCTGTAAAAGAAGCCGAAGATGGAGATTTAATCCACCCCGGACAAATATACATTGCTCCAGGCGATTACCACATTGTTGTAGAAAAATCCACACTCTGCCACGTAATCCGCTTAAGTCAGGCTGAACAAAGAAACGGTCACAGACCTTCTGCTGACGTACTTTTTGAATCTGTAGCCAGAGAATACACAAACCACGCTTTGGGCGTAATAATGACTGGCATGGGCAGAGACGGTGCTGCCCAGCTGGCCGAAATGCGAAGACAGGGGGCCTGGACTTTGGGGCAGGACGAAAAATCTTCCATTGTTTACGGAATGCCAAAAGTCGGCTGGGAAAAGGGCGCTGTTCAAAGACAAGTTGCACTTGAAGACATGGCGGACGCTATAAATAAAACTGTGATGGAAAACTGCTAGACGGCGAGGTTACGAAAGCGGCGGATGTTTACAAAAGCAGCGTCTGTTTCGCAAAGCGGCACCTGTTTTCGAAAGCAATGTCTGTTTCGCAAAGCGGCACCTGTTTTCGAAAGCAATGTCTGTTTCGCAAAGCGGCACCTGTTTTCGAAAGCACTACTCCTTTTTCAAACCACCATCCATTTCGTAAAACAACATCTGTTTTGTAAAGCAACACCTGTTTACGAAACCTTCACCTCTCCCCAAAAGCACCACCACTTCCGCAAAGCCCCTCCCCCCCCAAAAAATCCTACAAAATACCAATAATCTTTATTTTTCCGGGCAGTTTCTTTTTTCTGGAAACTAAAAAGACCGCCAGACATGAAAGAAAGAAAAATGTGACTGGCAAAAAAGCTTCTGCCCTTAAAGAAATATTTTTTCCTATAAAAAATCCGGCTAAAGCAAAAAGAAAGGGCAAAAAAAGCGAAAGTACAGCCTGCACAGCCTTTGCCCCAAAAGTAACCTGAATTTCAACTAAATCACCAGCTTTCAGGAGAAGATTCTGGTCATTAAAAAGAGTAAAAATTTTATGTTTACTATTACAGTCTCCGCCGCAGGAAGCGCAACCTTCGTTAGGCAGGGGCGTCAACTTTACCACTTTATCCTTTACTTCCAGGACTACAGCTTTTTCATTCATACATTCACTTAAGAGAGACCCTATCTTGAAGAAGGATTCAGGCCTGATAAAATTCTTTTACATTCCTTAACGCCCCTTTCGTTACCCAAAGTCTCATAAGTATCACGCAAATTATAAAGCGCTTCGTAAAAGAAAGGGTTCAACTCAACAGCATGCTGAAAAGCAACAGCAGCGCATTCATAAGACCTTTCGCTAAAAGCAATCACACCAGCCAGATTCCATATTTCCGGATTTGATTCATCCATCATACAACCGGCAGTACAATAAGCCCTTGCGCTTATAAGGTCACCATTAGCAAAATAAAGGTTAGTTAAAGTAGTAATAACTTCCATGCTGTCAGGATTTAAAACAAAAGCTTGTTTGCAATAGTAAATTGCATTTTCATAATCACCAGAATCTCTGTAAGTAAGGGCCAGGTTATACCAGAGAATAAAATTTTCCTTCTCTACAATTACGGCCCTTTTCAAACAGGCAATGGCATCATCAAAATTGCCATGCATAGCATATTCAACCGCCTGGTTATTTAATTCTGTTGCACATTCCAGCATTTCCCACTCCTTAGGCTTTTGGACTCATACTCAAAAACAATGATTTTATTTTTTTCATATAAGGATTTTCTTTTCCCAAAAGATTTTCATATTCTAAAAGACACTCTTCAATCAATTTTAATCCCAAAGTCCTTGCTTTTTCAACTGAATTATGCCTTTGCAAAAGAAGAATAGCCTCTTCCACGCAGGGGTTGTCAGTATTCGTGCCATGAGCCTTTTTTAAACATTCAAGCAGCTGCCCCTTTTCTTCAGCACTGGCCTCTTCAAAAAACAAAATGACCGGCAGAGACTTTTTTCCTTCTACAATATCGTCACCCCGCTTTTTGCCAGGATTTCCGCTAGTCAAATTGATTACATCATCAATAATCTGGAAAGCCGCCCCAATAGAAGCAGCCCAGTCTGCCAGAAGATTTTCTTCTTTTTCATTACAAGTGCAAAGCAAAGCAGCAATTCTAGCCGAAAGCGAAGAAAGAGTTCCAGTTTTATTTTTTACCATCACAATATATTCCTGGCGGCCAGGGATATATTCATTTTTATTATGCCATAAAATATCCATTGCCTGTCCCAGGTGCAGCTTTCTGACTTCACAAAGGTAGGCTTCATACAAAGCAGGCCGCAAATCTTCCCGGCAGGATTTTTTTATGCAGAGAGCCGCTTCAAAATAAAGCCATGAAGCCGAATTTAAAGCCGTGTCCAGACCGTAAGTCAAATAAGCAGCCTTTTTACCCCGTCTTTCCTGGGAACCATCTTCAATATCATCGTGAATTAAACTGGCAGTGTGAACAAATTCCACCAGCGGAGTCAAAGAAGCAGCCCTTTCAAAAACCGCCTCCATCTCAGCTTTTGAAGCCCCCTTTTTATAAGAAAGAGCCTGGGCACAAAGCAAAAGAAAAACCGGCCGCCACCGCTTTCCGCCAGACATCAAAAGTTCACGGTCAGGAGCCAGCAGTTCATTCACCCCATCGCGGGTCTTTCCAAAAAAATCAGCCTTTTTTTTATCCGCCAAAGCAAAAGAAGCAGCCGTAAAATCCTGGTCCGCCACCGCCGGCAAAGCCTTTTCCAGCACAGCATTTATTTTTTCCAAATAAGGCAAAAATTCCGTATCAACACCCATAAAAATATTATAGCAGAAAAATTGAAATTTTTCCATAAATTGCCACTTCATTTCTTTTTCTTTTGAAGCATACCGCATTTTGTTAAACGCGCTGTCCGTGACTACGCTGCGCTCCGGTGCTCAGCTGCGCTTCGCACGCACTTCGTGCTCACTACCATCGCGGCTAGGCGCATTTTGAAACCTGAAAATAATTTCGTAAAAGGGAGCCTCTAAAAATTGCAATTTTTAGAGGCAACTATGAAAATGCGACATTTTAAGTCTTTGTATTTCAAAGACTTAAAATTCGAAGGCATCTGGTAAAAAAGCATTGAAAATGATTTTTTACCAGATGCCCAAAATAAAAAAGCAAACAAAATATACTGTTTTTAAATTCGCTTGAATATGCTCCCGCAGGGAACCTAAAAAGTGCTCCGGTGGAGCAAAGCTCCAATGTCGCACTTTTTAGAACCCCTGCTCCGCATATTCAAGCAAGGCCTTTAAAATAGACTTTACTCTTCTTGTTACGAAAAAAGTTTGTCTTTTTCAAAATCCACCACCGAAAGAGGGGGAATTTTGAATAGAGTAAACTGTTTTTAAATTCGCTTGAAATGCTCCC
>CAVJHV010000067.1:0-12143 GCA_963649315.1 Treponemataceae bacterium
GCTAATGTCAAAAGTTCTTCTTTTCTGGAAAAAGCGTCTTTAAAAAATATTCTGTCAAATTCAATATCAGAAAAAAGTTTTAAAGTAGAAATGAAATTTTCTTCTGCAAAGGAAGAAAGCGTTTTTAAAGCAGCCCTTTCCGTTACTAAAAGAGGCTTGTCTAAATCTTCCAGGTTAAGGGCATATTGTTTTAAAAGGGTCATGCCTTTTTCAAAACGGCAGGCTCCTGCTGTTAAACCTTCTGGTGTCTGCCGTGCCACTTCAAACAATAAAAGTCCATCGTCTGCATTCCAGATAAGGCTTCTGTGGTGGCGCTTTAGCTTTGCTTCTTCTAAAAGCTTTTCCCTTATAATCATAAGAAGTTCTGCTTTGTTTGAATCCAGGCGGGATCGATAGTGCCTTTCTGCATTGTCTAAAATATTTTCTTTTTTTTCATCTACCCTTGTATATGTAAGATTTTCTTCTTCTTTTGCAAAGCCATTAAAGTGACCGCTTGCCTTCAGCATTTCAAAATCATCTGGCAGGGCAGAAGAATCTTTTCCTAAGATGGCAGAAAGCTGCAATTCCCGGCGGGACAAAACAGCCTGCCTTATATTTTTTTCATACCCCTGGTTTGATGGATTGTAGAAAATTTTTCCAACCAGCTTGTCAGGTAAGTACTGCTGGGCAACCCAGTGATCGCGGTAGGCGTGAGGGTAGAGGTAACCTTTGCCGTGTCCAAATCCTTCTGCATCGCGGCTTGTGTCTTTTAAATGGTTTGGAACATCGGTGTCTTCTTTTTCTACGGAAGACAGGGCGTCAAAAAATGCCATTGATGAATTTGATTTTTCTGCTGTTGCAAGGTAGAGGGCCGCATGTGCTAAAAAATACCTTCCTTCCGGCAGGCCCACCCTGTCAAAGGCTGCAGCACAATTTTCTACAACAGAAATGGCGTAGGGGTCAGCAAGTCCTGTATCTTCACAGGCAGAAATCAGCATGCGGCGAAAAATAAAATGTGGATCTTCACCGGCTTTTACCATTCGGGCCAGCCAGTAACATGCAGCATCCGGATCCCGGCCCCTTAAACTTTTTATAAAGGCAGAAATTATGTCGTAGTGGTAGTCACCATCTTTGTCATAAAGGACAACTTTTTTTTGTATGGATTCTTCGGCTGCTTCTTTTGAAATGTAGATGGTGCTTCCCCATTCAGGCTGCGGTTTTACATTGTAGGGCTTCCATACCTCCGGTGTGGTTTCTACTGCCAACTGCAGGGCATTCAAAAGGGAGCGGGCGTCACCGTTTGCGGTCTGGACTAAATGTTCCAAGGCGCCTTTTTCAAATTCGACTTTCCAGTGACCGTAGCCTCTGTCTGTGTCCTCAAGGGCCTGGTGTGCCACTTTCATTAAATCGTCGTCAGACAGAGGCTTCAACTGGAATACACGGCTTCTGCTGACAAGGGCCTTGTTTACTTCAAAAAAAGGATTTTCTGTTGTTGCTCCAATCAAAATGATTGTGCCGTTTTCCACCCAGGGTAAAAGGGCGTCCTGCTGGCTTTTGTTCCAGCGGTGAACTTCATCAACAAAAAGAATTGTTTTTCTCTGGTAAAGATTTCGGCTTTCTTCTGCCTTTGAAATGGCGTTTCTTATATCCGCAACACCGGTTAAAACAGCGTTTAATGTAATAAAATTTGAATTTGTGGAATTTGCAATTACCCTGGCGAGTGTGGTTTTGCCTGTTCCCGGCGGACCATAAAAAATTACAGAACTTAATTGATCCGCCTGAATTGCACGGCGTAAAAGGCGCCCCTTTCCCACAATGTGGGACTGCCCTATATACTCGTCCAAATTTCGCGGACGCATGCGGGCAGCAAGAGGCTGGTTTTCTTTAGAAATGGATGATTCAAATAAATCAGCCAAATCAGTTTCCTCCAGAGTCCCTGTCTGCAGTACCGTCTACGTTCCATGTTGCGCGATCAGGGTAGTAGGCATAAAGTCCAACTTCGTTAAAGAGGGCGTGTGTTGAACTTGAAATGCTGCCATAAATTTTTGAAGCAGCCCAAATGTCTGTGTCGTAAATGGAAAGACTTGAGTTGTAAACAAAGACAGGGTTTACCTGGAAAGATGATGTAAAGATTGATGTCAGGTTTACTTTTGAAGTTGCTGTTGAAGCTTCAGGGACATTGTCTGTACCCAAAGCAACTTCTGCTGCTCCGTAAAGACTGCCCACAAAAAGATAGTCTTTTGCAGCACCAAGTGACCAGATGGTTGATGTGCCAGGCTTACTTGATTTTAAAGAAGCTGACCCGGTTATGAAAGTTTTGTTTGTTTCGTCCCAGGCGTCTGCATAGTAAATGTATTTGTCGTTTTTACTGAAGTAAATGTAGTCATTGTTTGCCGTCATTGCGTAGTATGGGGAAAAATAATCCTGATCATCTTTTGGGAAGTATACAACGCTTGCTGTTGTTGATTTTTTGCTTGAATCAGAAGAGTTTACGGCGCCGTTTGATGTAACTTCTGACGGCATGGCCAGACCGCTTAATTTGTAAAGACTTCCAGGGTAGTATGTTTTTGTGTTGGTGTCGTAGTGATAATTTAAACGAACATAGGCATTGCGCTTGTCTGCATAGTTATGAGGTGCATTGTTTGAAAGAATTAAATCCAGGGCAAGAACGGACTTTTTCTGGTTGTAGTATGTCTGGGGATATTCTTCCATTATGGAATCGAAGGAAGAAGAGTAGAGTGAAGAAAGGTCTAATTCTGTAAAAGTTTCACCCCAGTCAGAGCTGACCCATATTTTTCTGTCACCTTCAATGTTGTATGTTGAGTAACCAGTTGTCCAGCTTGTGGTCATCATGTAAAGGTATGTGGTGTCTGCTGCAACATAAATTACTTTATCTACGCTTGTTTTTGATGAGCCCAGTGTGTCTTTTGCAGGATCAAACTGGAGAACCCAGTTTTTGTTCCATGAAGATTCTTTTGCTGTAGATGTAATGCCTGTGTCACCGGCGGCTGTTATGTCTCTTTTGTAAAGTTTTCCGTTTGTAAGGAAAAGGTATTCTTTTGAAACTGTGCCACCTGCTGCCATTGAAGAAATGTTTCCATTAATCTGGTATTCTTCAAGAGGAACTTCGTTGTTTATTAATTCGTAAATGTTGTCATAGCATGATGTAAAGGCAAGTGAAAGAGTTAAGGCTAATGGTAAAAGTAAAATTTTATTTTTCATGATTTCCTCTTTTATTAGAAGTAGTAGCGGGCTGAAATGTCAAATTCAAGCCACTGACCTATGATATTTGAGTCCCCTGTGCCGTGGAGTTTTGCAAACTGAGGCATTACAAGGTATGATAATTCTGCTCCGAAAGACCAGCTTTCAAGCGGCCTGAAAAGTAGACCTGCTGAAGGTTTTACGACAAGGCCCGGAAAGTAGGAATAACCGTTGTATGTTTCCCAGGCGAATCCTGCTGAAAGGGTGAGTGGAAATTCAAAGCGTTTGAAACTTGGCTGCCATGTTACTGCTGCCATAACAGGCACGTAGTGGAACATGTGTTCACCGATTGTTGCATTAAAGCCGAATCCAACGTCTGCTCCGACTGCAATTGTGTCTGTTAAGAAAATGTGGTAGCCCAAAAATCCTGAACCGCCGGCTGAAAGTTTTTTGCTGTCATTAAAAAGTGTCGTTATGCTTGGAAAATTTAATGGAAGTGTTAAATCCAGAGAAATTCTAAAATACTGGTCCCCTTCGCGGGTTTTGAAAAAGTCCTTGTTCTGGAGAAGTCCCTGGTCTTCCTGCAAATTTTCTTCTTCGTTAGAAGTCTGGGCAAGAACTGGACTTAATGTCATAAGTGCAAGGCACACTGCTAATACAAAGCGTTTCATATTTTTCCTCACTATCATTTTACCTGGTATTTTTATATAATGCTTTAGTTCCTGGTGAAATGTTTTTTTTCTGAAAGCTTTTATATTTTCTTTGGAAAAAAAATAAATGTATAAGAGCGTAAAGGATTGTAGCAGCCGCGAAGCGGTTCTTTTTCAAAGGCTGGCCTTTGAAAAAGAATGGAGCGACAGCGGAACTGCGGAAAGCCTGGCCCGCCGCAAGGCGGGTACGCCCAAAACTAAAAGCTTAATAGAAAAAAATGTTTTCAAGATACTACTCTTTTTAGCGTTGAAATTCAACATTGTAGTATTTTTGGGAACATCTAAAAAATCAACGAAACCGAGGAAGGTTACAAATGAGCGCTTTTGTTATTGATGGAAAAAAAATTGCTGGTGATGTAAAGGCGGATGTTGCAAAAAAAGTTGCGGCCCTGAAGGAAAAGGGAATTATTCCCTGTCTGGCGGTAATTTTAGTGGGACAGGATCCTGCAAGTATTTCTTACGTGACTGGAAAACGCAAGGCTCTGGCAGAAGCGGGAATGGAAGATAAAAGTATTTTGATGGATGAAAATACCAGTGAAGAAAAATTGCTTTCTTTGATTGCACAATTGAATGCGGATAAAAGTGTGCATGGAATTTTAGTCCAGCTGCCTTTGCCAAAAAATATTGATGAAGAAAAAATTATTAATGCTATTTCGCCTGAAAAAGATGTGGACGGTTTTCATCCTGTGAATGCGGGAAAACTGCTTTTGGGACAGGATGCTTTTTTGCCATGCACTCCTCATGGAATTTGCATTTTGCTTGAAAGGTCAGGAATTGAAACTAATGGTAAAAGGGTTTGCGTGATTGGAAGAAGTAATATTGTAGGGAAACCAATTTCACTTTTGCTGTCACGAAAAAAATATAATGCGACTGTTACTATGTGCCACACTGGTACAAAAGATTTGCCTTCTATAACAAAAGAGGCGGATATTTTGATTGTTGCTTCTGGCTGTCCTGCGACTGTAAAGGCGGATATGGTTAAGAAAGGGGCCTGCGTGATTGACGTGGGTGTAAACAGAATCAGTGATTCTTCAAAAAAATCAGGCTTTCGTCTGGCGGGGGATGTGGATTTTGACGGGGTGAAAGAAGTGGCTTCTTACATTACGCCGGTGCCGGGCGGGGTGGGGCCTATGACAATAGCAATGCTTATTTACAATACACTTCAGGCTGCAGAAATGCAAAATGGAATTAAAAATGATTGATGTGCAGAATTCTCTGGACACGAGAGAAGTGCCTCTTGAAAAAGTCGGAGTAAAAAATGTTAAATACCCGGTTTGTGTCCTGGACAAAAAAAATAAATTTCAAAACACAAATGCTCTTGTAAATCTTTTTGTGAATCTTCCCCACAATTTTAAGGGAACACACATGTCCCGCTTTATTGCGGTCTTTCACAAGTATCACAAAAATTTAAGCATGAGTCATTTTCTGGACATGCTGGAAGAAATAAGGCAGGTGCTGGATGCGGAAAAATCTTATGCTTCAATAGAGTTTCCTTATTTTATCTGTAAAGAGGCGCCTGTTACAAAAAGTGAAGGCATCATGCAATACACTTGTTCTTACGAAGGTCAGGTGAGCAAAAAAAGTGACGGTTCTTTGGAAAAGAAATTTTTTGTTACAGTGTCTGTTCCTGTTGCGACTTTGTGTCCATGCTCAAAGGCAATCAGTCAATACGGGGCCCACAATCAGCGAGGCACGGTAAAGGTAAGAATTTTATATTCTGATTTTTTCTGGATTGAAGATGTTATAAAGTTGATAGAAGATTCTGCTTCAAGTCCTTTGTATACTTTGCTGAAAAGACAGGATGAAAAATTCGTTACTGAAAGTGCTTATGACAATCCCCGCTTTGTGGAAGATTTGGTGAGGGAAGTTTATATTGGATTAAAAAATTTTAATATAGAAAAAAAGTTTAAATATTTTTCGGTAGAGGCGGAAACGGAGGAAAGCATTCATAATCACAATGCTTACGCCTTTACTTCATACGATGAATCTTTGGAGAAATGATGACTTACTTTTTTGAAACTTATGGTTGCGAAATGAATATTGCAGAAAGTGCTTCTGTGGAACAGCTTTTTATCAGCCGTGGCTGGACAAAGGCTGAAAACTGCCAGGTGGCGGATTTGGTTGTTATAAATACCTGTTCTGTAAGGGCAAGTGCGGAAACAAGAATTTTTGGAAGACTGGGATTTTTTACTGGTTTAAAAAAAGTGCGCTTGTGCCAGCAGGATGCAAAAGTTAAAAGTGATGAAATGAAAATTGCGGTTGATTTTGCAAAAGAAAATGGTCCTAAACCTTTGACTCTTGTTGTTATGGGCTGCATGGCTGAAAGGCTTTTGCTTTCTTTGCAAAAGGACTGGCCCTGTGTGGATTATGTTGTGGGGACATACGCTAAAAATAATTTTGGTTCAATTATTTCTGCTGTGGAAGATAAAAAAAATCCGGTGCAAGTGGAAGAAGCGCCTGTCTATTCTTTTGCGGAAACTTCTTACGAAGAAGGAGCTTTTTCTACATTCGTTCCCATTATGCACGGCTGCAACAATTTCTGTACATACTGCATTGTCCCTTACGTAAGGGGGCGCGAAGTCAGCAGGCCTTTAACAGAAATCCTTCATGAAATTGATATTCTTTCACAGAGGGGAGTTAAAGAAATTACACTGCTGGGGCAAAATGTAAATTCCTACAGGGGGGAAGATAATCTTACCTTCCCGGGCCTTTTGAAAAAAATTTCTTCTTATCTGGACGAAATAAAATCTTCCATAAAGTGGATTCGTTTTGAATCTTCTAACCCCAATGATTTTTCTGATGAGTTGATTGACGTGATTGCAAGTGACCGACACATCTGCCGCGGACTGCACATTGCGGTTCAGCATGGTTCCAGCCGTGTGTTAAAAAGGATGAACAGAAAATACAGTCGGGAAGAATATCTTTGTCTGGTTGAAAAATTGAAATCGAAGGTGGAAGATCTTTCTTTGACTACGGACATTATGCTGGGCTTTCCTGGCGAAAGTGATGAGGATTTTGAAGAAGTGCTTTCTTTGATGAAGCAGGTAAAGTACCAGGCAGCTTTTATGTATTATTACAATCCTCGCGAAGGAACACCTGCTGCTAAGTGGGAAGATCAAATCCCGATGGAAATAAAAAAAGAACGCCTTCAAAAAGTAATAGACACTCAGCTGGAAATTACAAAAGAAGTGCTTTCTAAACGTGTCGGAAAAACTGTAACTGTGCTTGCGGACATAATCAGCCGTGACAACAAAGATGAACTTCTTGGTAAGACTGAACAAAATGAAAGAGTCGCTTTTGCTGCCAGAAGAAATTTGATAGGTCACTTTGTTAAAGTAAAAATTACCAGTGTTAATGGAAATACTTTGCGCGGTCAATTACTTGAAGATTGATTTTTTTGACTTGATTTTTAAGGCTTGCCCTTAAGTTGAATTTCTTTTTTTCCGATACTTAAAAAGAAGTGGAGTGTAAAATGCCGGTCAGATTAATTTTTACAATTATTTTAATGATTATAGCTGCATGCTTTGCAGGATTTAATTTGTCCAATAAATGCGATGTGTGGCTTTTTTATACTTTTAAAAATGTTCCTGTTGCGCTTACAATCCTGGTCGCTTTTTTGGCTGGACTTTTTGCGGGAATTATTTCCATGCTTTCTGCAAGGGCAAAAAACGCTGAATCAAAATTCAATAAATTTAAAAAGAATGGCAAAGATAAATCTGAAGCAAAAAAGACTTTTTTAACGGATGATGACAAAGGCAAATCTTTATGAAAAAAAAATTGGCATTGGTTTTAAATTTTCTTTTTTTTACGACTCTACTTTTTTGCCAGACAAAATATACTGCTGAAGAATTAAAAAATCTTGCAATGGAAGAAAAATCTGTAGAAGAAAGTATTAAAGTCATAAAGGCAAAATCTTCCTCCATGGCAAGTCAGGCTGACCGCCGCTCCATTTTGTATTACCTTGGCCGCCTGCAGGAAGAAATGTCCATGTATTCAGATGCTGCTGCCTCTTACGCTACTGCTGCTGGCATTTCGGCTGGTGATGCAAAGAATATGCAGAAAGTTTCTTCGGAAGAACTTGTCCTTTTTGCAGTCGCTGCAAGTTTAAATGCCGGTGAATATTCCAATGCGACTTCTTACCTTTCCAGCGCAGTTTCATCTTCTGGTGATCAAAAAATTCTTGCATGGGTTAAGCTGTATCAAGTTTGGACAGATTTGTGTAAGGCAGAAAGTCTTGATTCTGTAAAAGACAGCGTGGAACTTTTAAAGGCTTACTCCCTTATGGATTCCATGAAATCTTTGCGGCCACAGATTTTGTTTACTTTATGGTATGTCACAGATTCACAGGATTATAAAAATCAATTAAAAAAAGAATATCCTTCAAGTCCGGAAAATAAAATTTGCCAGGGCAGGGCAGAACTTGTTGTTTCTCCATTCTGGTATTTTATGCCGCATGCAAATCATTCTGATGTGGACGGAGATTTTTCTCTGGCGGATTCATTTAGTGAGTCAAGTGTTGGCACTTCTGCAAAAGATGAAACTGCTTCTGCAAAAGATGCAGGTCCTTCAAAAAAATCTTCTTCAAATTCTGAAACGGAAAAAGCAAAATATTTGCAACTGGGACTTTTTAAAGAAAAGGCAAATGCGGATGCCCTTGTTGCAAAAGCTAAGTCAAAGGGTTTTTCTGACGCCCACTATTATACAGAAAAGCGGCCTTCGGGAACACTTTATTTTATTGTTGTAGTAAGTGAAAATGCAGAAGGCAACATGTCTTTAAAATTAAAAGATGCCGGTTTTGAAAATTACCCTCTTTATGAATGATGCAAATGGAATGATGTGATGTAAAAGGCAGCCATTCTTTTCTTTATAAAGGTTGCCTCTAAAAATTGCAATTTTTAGGGGGGGAAACTATGAAAATGCGACATTTTAAGTCTTTGTAAAATCCACCTTTGTAAATGGCTTCTTGTTTATATTGAAATTTTTTTATAAACTCTTTGCATTATGAGTAACGATAATCAGAATAATTCTAAAGAATTGTGCCACTGGGCAGATCAGCAGGCAGCCAGAATCATCAAAGAAAAAGGCGACCTGGATCTTTACACCTGCGCCAGCGGTATTACACCAAGCGGAACCGTTCACATTGGAAACTTCCGCGAAATAATTACAGTTGATTTAATTGTGCGCGCCCTCCGTTCAAGAGGCAAAAATGTCCGCTTCATTTATTCCTGGGACGATTATGATGTTTTTAGAAAAGTTCCTGGAAATATGCCAAAGCCGGAAGTCCTTGAAAAATATCTCCGCTATCCAATTACACTTGTTCCAGATACTTTTGACCGCGATGCAAATTATGCCCGCCATCATGAAGTTGATATTGAATCTCAATTGCCACGCGTTGGAATTCATCCGGAATTTCTTTATCAGGCAGAACGCTACCGCGCCCACCGCTACGCTGAAGGCATGAAGAAGGCATTGCAAAATCGGGAAACAATTAAGGAATGTCTTAACTACTATCGTGACGACGAACACAAAATGAAAGCAGAAGATGTCTACTGGCCGATCGCTGCTTTTTGCTGCAAGTGTAACAAAGATACAACTGAAATCACTGACTACGACGGCGAATATGGCGTAAGCTACAAATGCAGTAGCTGCGGTCATGAAGAAAAAGGCGACCTTCGCACTTCAAGCGAATTTAAATTAGGCTGGCGTGTTGACTGGCCAATGAGATGGAATGAAGAAAAAGTCGTTTTTGAACCGGGTGGAAAAGATCATATTTCTCCAGGAGGTTCTTATGACACAGCAAAACTTGTTTCCAAAAAGATTTACGGCTGGGACGCACCAGTTACAATGAAATATGACTTTGTAAAACTTAAGGGCGTACCTGGAAAAATGTCATCTTCAAAGGGAAAGGTAATTTCTCTGGTAGATGCACTTGAAGTTTACCAGCCTGAAGTTCTTCGCTACATTTTTGCTTCTAATAAAGTAGATCACGAATTTTCAATCAGTTTTGACCTTGATGTTGTTACAATTTATGAAGCTTATGACAAAACAGAACGCATTGCATACGGAATAGACAAAGCTAAATCAGAAGACCTTTTCCTCAAAGAAAAGCGCATTTACGAATTGAGCCAGATTTCTCAGGACGGAATGTCTTCTGTAATGCCATATCAAGTTCCATTCAGAATGCTTACAACTTTACTGCAGACATATTCTGGTGACATTGATGCAGTTATCAAATCACTTGGTGACGTAAAGCCTGAACAGGAAGAATGTCTTCGCCGCCGCTGCCAATGTGCCTGGTACTGGATTAATGAATCTGCTCCAGACTGCGCTCCGGATTTCTGTTTTTCTCTTTGCCAGGATGGATTTAAAGCACTGGACATCACAGGTGATTTGCTTAAAGCAATTATCCGCGTACGTGATGAAGTTGTGCCAAAGGTTGGAACTTATGCTTTGGATAAGGACTGCCAGCAGGACATGTACCAGATTGCAACAGATTTGGGCCTTGAAGCAAAAGCGCTTTTTACAGCAATGTATCATGCATTGATTAATAAAGACCAGGGACCTCGTCTTGCTAACTTTATGAAAATTATCGGTAAAGAAAAACTTGCAAAAATTTTAAGCGTATATTGATTTTGCATTTTCTTTAAAATCACAAAGCCGGCTGGAATAAGAATTGTCTTTTTCCGGCCGGCCCTTTTTATTTTAGGAATTATCTTTTTGAAGATGACATTTATTTTTCAGGAATTTCACTTGAAGAAGCCTCTTCTGTACTTGAAGAAGTTTCAGCGCCTGTCAAAGCAGAGCCTTCCGCAGTCCCGCTTTCATCACTCCTTTCTTTACCAGAAGTCATTCCACCTTCCGAAGAAGTTTCTACAGAATTTATAATTGTCTGTATAGCCTGATCTTTTTCTGTCGTAACAAGAATGGTATCTGAATCTTCTTCTTCGTCGCGAATGATAATGCAGTCCAGGGTAATATTTTTTTCATTAGCCATGGAAATAACCATGTCCCTTGTAATTTCAATTTCGCCACGTGGACTTGGATGAGGCTGAGCATCACCAATCAAAATAATTTTTTTGTGAGCATCATTTCTCCAGTCAAAATATTTTATGCTTGCGTAAAGAGCTTCGTAAACCGCTTCAGGTTCGTCCCCGCCTTCACCGCCTTCAATATAAATTTCTCCAATCCACTTTTTCATTTCTTCAACAGATTTTGTAAAGCCGTAATATTTTACAGGCAAATCGTTAAAGTTGTAACCATCAGTATAATCCCTGAAAAGCAAAAGACCCAGGCGCAAGTCTGCAAATTCGCCATACTGCTTTGCAAGAGCAGGAATCCAGTTCTGGTAAAGTTCAACCAGATCGTCTCTCATGGAAGAAGTTGTGTCTACCGCAAAAACAATGTCAACCTTTTCGTCCTTCGAAGTTTTTGCCAGAGAAGAAATCACATCGCCTTTTAAAGTTGCCGGTCCCTGCGAATAAGTTATGTTGCCCTTCCCAAGATTTGCAATTTCTTCAAAACTTGTTTCTGCAATCGAGTGGTGACTTTTTTCTGCAAGAAAATCGAATGTGAAAGAATTGTCTTTAAAAGTTCCCCTGTAGTCACAATATTTTTTTTCAAAAGTTCTAATATTTATAAATACCCCCTGTCCCAGACTAACAGTTCCGTTCCTGGTCCAAGGGTAGCCGTAAACAATTTCCTTTGGAACATAAATATGAAAACACTGTCCCAACTCATCATTTTCTTCCGGTGTCGAATCTACCAGAGAATAAGTTGCATATTTTGAAACAAGAATTTTTCCATTCAAATATCTTATTTCGTCCCCGTTGATTGCATTGTAAGTTTGTGCCCGGTAAGAAAAATTGTCTTCCTTGCCAGCCGGATCTTTTACGGATTCCACAAGCATGACACTTTCAACGCCTGCCTTTTTTTTGATGTAAAGATGAACGCCGTCCTTACCGTCACCCGGTCCGCTTTCGTTGCCCCATAAAATACGCAAATCGTCCTGGCTTATGGTCATGTCACTTTCCTGGGCAGCAGCCGCGAATGTCGAAGCCAAAAATATTCCAAATGCAAAAAGCAAAAATTTATTTCTCATACAACACCTCTTCACTTCATTTTTTCGGCAATAATTTTTTTTTCTTTAGAGATTTGATTTTTATTTTTTTGAAGCATACCATCTTTTGTCTAACCGGCCTTCCGGGCTTCCGCTTCGCTCCAGTGACACTGCGTGTCACCAAGGCCCTCCACGCC
>CAVJHV010000068.1:0-12084 GCA_963649315.1 Treponemataceae bacterium
TTGTAAAAAGAAAATTCTAGTAAAAAAAGTGCTGGATTTTTTTTTCCACCACCTTTTTTCGATTAGGGCTTTCCCTTAATCAATTAAAATTCCAGCCAGCTGCCGTCTTTCTTTAAGAACCATGTTCCCAAAAGGTACTGGGAGTTTTTGTTGTACCAGCTTAATGAACCGTCATAGTTTAAAATTATCATGCGGTTTTTGCCGGCTACGACTTTCATTGGAATTGCAGCAGCCCTTCTATAAATGCTTTGCTTAAAATCACTTCTTGAAAGTCCTGTCACATAATCTTTTCCAATATTTGAATAAATGTATTTGTCAGAAATTGCAGAAAAGACGCTTGTAGAATCTTCTTCGTTTAAACTGTAAAGATTTACAATGGCATTTTCTTCAAGCGAGTAGGCTATGAGTGAGGTTGTAGAATAACCGTCATTGTTTGTGATTGTTGCTCCATAAATAACTTTTTCTTCTGCATTTTCATCAAAATTGATTGACATCATTAAATCACCGGAATTTTTAATTGGAACAGTTTCCATTGTTACCCTGTTGACTTTCATCAATGCCGCATCAAGAGAAGAAGTTTTTGCTTTTGCAACATAAATGTCATTATTGCTTACCATCACAGCATTTTCAATTCCAGAAGAGTCATAAACTTTTCTGACTATAGCCTTGTTGAAGTCATAATACAAAACTCTTGTTTTGGCCTGGGTGTAAACAAGTCTGTCTTCAAAGAAAGTTACGGACCAAATGTAAGATGCTGGTGTAAACAGAGCCTTTTTGCTGCCATCTTCAAGATTGAGGGAATAAACAGTTTTTTTTGTGTTTTTTGCCCAAAGAATAAGTCTGCCCTTGTATGCAGAAATATTTGTCCAGCCATTCGTGTTATCACTTATTTTTGTTAAAGATTTGTCATCAAAATTTGTTTTGTAAATGGCGGTGTCTGTAATTGTGTAAAGATCGTCTTCAATAAAGGCTGCATCGTAAATTTTACTGTAAATGCTTTTGGTAAGGCGGGTAACTTTTGTTACTTCATCTGCTTCATCAGTAACAGTATAGACATTTCCTGCCCTTGTTCCCAAAATGATTGTATCAATATTTTTAGAAAGGGCTGTTATGCTTTCGCTTGCAGCAAATCCTGTCAGATTTTTTACTAGGCTTGTAGTGATTACAGTTGTTTTTTTGTCATACAGGGAGCGCAGAGTGTCATTTGTAATTAAACGGACTGAATATCCTGCAGAAGAAGGGTAGACGAAATATAAACCTTTTTCTTCTTTTGATTTTGAAACACACAAAAGGGGTTTGCTTGACTGGTATGTAGAAAGAGTTTTTCCTGAAAGCGCGTTTATAATGTAAATATAATTTCCTTTTACTCCGGCAAGATATGAATTCTTTTTGTCTTCAGTGCCGAACAAAACTGTCTGCTCCAGAAGTTTTTCCGTAGAAAATCTGGCTTTAATTTTTTGATTGATAAGGTCATAATAAATGATGGCACCTGTCAGGGAATAAAGTACCATGGATTTTTCACTGTCAGATGTCTTTATCATTGAAATCATTGCAGGAATGCCTTCAACTTTTTTTATAAGCTGACCGTCTTTTGCGTTATAGATGTAAAGATCGTCTACCGAATTTGTTCCTACAATAAGATATGAGCCTGCTTCGGAAAAAACTACTGATGTAACAGTTTCCGTAAAGTGCAGGGTATAAAGTTTTTTGTAATTGGTCCAGTCTAAAACAGAAACTCTGTTTTGCAAATAGCCGTCTGTTTCGTAAAGGGCAATAAGGTTACTGCCACTGTTTGCAGGGCATTTAGCTGACAGGCTGATTTTTAAATCTGAAACCTGGTAGTGCTGGCCTTGTAAATCATCTTCCCATTTGATTATAAAACCGTCTTCATCGCAGGTAAAAAAATCTTTGCTGTTCGAAGAAGATGTTTCAGAAACAAAAACTGAAGAAACTCTGTCTGAATGAATTTGATTATTTATGTTTGCCTGTGAAAATGCGTTTAAAGAAAAACAAAAAACAAGTGTAGAAGTTAAAATCTTAAAAAAGACTTTCAAATTTTTTTTCATTATGAGTTACCCCTAAAAATTTATCATTTTATAAAATACTGTATATCCCCTGCAATTGCAAGAACGAAGAGAAGGCCAATAAGAGCTATTCCCGCATACTGTATATTCCTTAAAACTTTTGGAGGTATTTTTCTTCTGCTGATCATTTCAATCAATGCAAAAAGAATTGTTCCTCCGTCTAAAAGTGGCAGTGGTAAAAGGTTTGTAAAAAAAAGAGATATACTTATAAAAGCCAGAAGATTTAAAACTGTTACAAGACCTGTCCTGAATCCGCCTTTAAAACTTTCTATGGTTGTTTCTCCAATCATGCTGGAAATGCCCGCAGGTCCTGAAAAGGCACTTGTAAGATCTATGCCTTTAAAAATCAGGGTAAAACTTTTGACAGTCGTATTTATCATGTCTGCACTTTGCTTAAAAGCTTCACCCCAGGCGGTGAAAAAATTGTGTGAAGGATATTCTCTTTCAATAACAGAGTCCGGATCACTGTATATTCCAATCCGACCACTTCCGCTTTCCCTGTCTAAATCAACTGTAACAGGAATTTCAAGAATTTCATTATTGCGGCTTACAGTAATTAAAACCCTTTCCTTTCCCCTTATGGAAATGTAAGAGGCAATATCATAAAAATCATTCATTTCCTTATTGTTTATTTTTAGAATGATGTCACCGCTTTGCATACCACCTTCGTGGGCACTGGACTTGCTTCCTTCAAGAACTTCATCTGCCATTTTGACTTGTCTTCCGGCTGCAAAATAGGTGTAGCCCACACATGCAATTATATACATTGCAATAAAGGTAAAAATCAAATTGAAAAAAGGACCTGCAAAAGCAACAAGCAGTCTTTTAAAAGGTGCTGCCCCGTAAAAAGAATCTTTGTCACCCTTAATTTCCCTGTATCCATTTTCCAAAGCTTCCTGAAAATCTTCACTGCCTTTCATGGAACAGTAACCGCCAAGTGGAATAAGGGACAGTCGGTAATCTGTTCCTTTGATATTTTTGTGGAGTAAAACAGGTCCCATCCCTATAGAAAACGCTTCTACCTTTATTCCTAAAAGTCTTGCAAAAATAAAATGACCTGTTTCATGAAAGAAAATCAAAAAACTTAAACCTATTAAGCCAATGATAATTTTTAAAACAACATTCAACTTTTATAGCTCCCATTTTCATAGATGTCTTCAAAAATTGCAATTTTTAGAGGCTCTCTTAATAAAAAATTACGGCATAACCCTTTCGTTACATTTTTTTGTAAAATGATTCTGCTAAAAGGCGGGCCCTTTTGTCATTTTCAAAAACTGCCTGGAAAGAATCCGGCAGGGCCGAAAAATCATTTTGCAAAACAAAATGGGTGCACTCTGCTATTTGATTAAAAGTTCCTTCTTTTTTGATAAAGCGATCAGCTGCAATTTCGTTGGCAGCATTAAAGGCAATTGTATAAGAATTTCCTTTTCCGGCACATTCATAGGCATATTTTAACATTGGAAAATCATCAAGGCGGGGTGGGTAAAAAGTCAAAGTGTGATTAAAAAGATTAAATTTTTCCAAGTAATTGTATGAATATTCAGGCCATGTCAAAGCGCCTAAAATTGGATGCCTCATGTCTGGATTTGAAATTTGTGCGTAAAGCATGCCGTCCTTTGTTCTTACAAGAGAATGAACCAGGCTTTCCGGGTGCACAAGAACTTTTATTTTTTCTGCAGGGAAGTCAAAAAGACGCTGGGCTTCTATTACTTCAAGCCCCTTGTTTGCAAGACTTGCACTGTCAACTGTAATTTTTTTACCCATATTCCACGTAGGATGTTTTAAGGCTTCTTCAAGAGTAACATTTTCCAGTTGACTCTTAGTCATATTTCTAAAAGGGCCGCCGCTTGCAGTAATTAAAATTTCATCAATATCCTGACTGCCTATTTTTTGAGTCAAATTAAAAATTGCAGAATGTTCACTGTCAACCGGAATAATATTTACATTAAACTTTTCAGCTTCCTTTTTGATTAAAGACCATGCCATAACAACGGTTTCTTTGTTAGCAAGAGCCAAATCAATTCCATTTTGAATTACCAAAAGGGAAGGAAGAAGACCTGCACTTCCTGCAACTCCATTAACTGCAATGTCAGCCTTTGAATCTTTTATAAGATTTTCCAGCCCCTCCTGTCCTTCTTCTTCAAAGAGAGAGCCCTGACAGTCAAATTCCTGGCAAAGTTTTTCGAGTTCTTTTTTTGAAGACTTACAAGTCAATCCAACAATCTTAAAATCATCCTTCATATTGCGGACAATGTCTAAAGTTTGTCTGCCGATGGAACCTGTGCAACCTAAAAGAAGAACTCTTTTCATATACAGCCTGTCTTAAAAATTTACATAGAAAATAATTGAATAAAGGTAAAAAACTGGAGCCGCAACAAGAATGGAGTCGATGGAATCTAAAACACCGCCTCTTCCCAAAATGATTTTGCTACTGTCTTTTACGCCGCTTGCTCTTTTAAAAATTGATTCTGTTAAATCCCCGACAATTGCTGAAATGGAAATCAAAAATCCCAAAACAATGATTTTTACAATTGATGAAGGAAAAATATTTTCTTTGTAGATTGAAGCCATTGCAAAGTAGCAGATAATGCCAATCGTTATGGCCCCAAAAATTCCGCCCAAAAAGCCGGCTACGCTTTTGTTAGGAGATGCTTTTAAAATCCCCTTATTGTTTTTTCCAAAAAGATTTCCAAAAAGCCAGGCAGATGAATCACAGATGTAAACCATAAGGATAAATGTGATTAAGTATCCTGTAGAAACGTCTTTGCCTCCCTGTGTGGAAAGAGAAGGCAGGGTGAAAACTGACATTTGCTGAATGTATGTAATAAGGTAGCCCGTATAGAAAATCAAGAAACTTGTTAATGCTATGCGGCTGCTCGAGTCTTCAAAAGATGATTCATGCGCTATTTCGCGGACAAAAACTGCAATAATGCATGCAATAAGCGTGATCGTAGGAATTAAATGGTACCAGGAAAATCTTGGCAGATTTAAAACTGATGTAAGAATTAAATAACTGCCGTAAACAAGAGGAATCAAAATGGAAAGAAAAACTGTAAAAAATTTAGAAGGCATCCTGACTTTTACAGAAAAAATATTATAAAGTTCAATGGAAGCCAGCAATGTAACAAGAACCATCAGGGCGTGAAGAGGAAAGTGATTAAAAAAAGGTAAGTAAATAAGGAAAACCGTTAATGGTACCCCGATGACAAAAATGGCAAGTCTTGAAATTAATTTTTTCACGTTCATGAAAGTACTGCTCCAAATTTTCTAGTTCTTTTCTGGTAATCAATAAGGTCTTTTTCAAATTCTTCTTTTGTATAATCTGGCCAGAGAGTATCTGTAAATATCAGTTCAGCATAAGATGATTGCCATAAAAGGAAATTTGAAATTCTCTTTTCACCGCCAGTCCTAATCATCAAATCCATGTCTGGCAACTCAGGAAAATCAAGGTCTGAGGCGAAAGTTCTTTCGTCCAGCAAAGAAAGATCTGCGCCATCTTTTACAAACTTTCTTATTCCCCTAAGAATTTCATCCCTGCCACCATAATTTATGGCAAGGACAATTGTTGTGGCTGTAAAATCAGCAGTTTCCTTTTCTGTGTCTTGGATTACCTTTTGAATGTCCCTGGGTAAACCTTCCACATTTCCAAGAATTTTCACCCTGATTTTATTAGCCTTATAAAAATCAAATTCTGCTTCCAGGTGCATCTTTATGAGGTTCATCAAATATCCGACTTCTTCTTCTGCTCTTTTCCAGTTTTCTGTTGAAAAAACATAGAGGGTCAGATATTTGATTCCAAAATCTGCAGCTGCCTTTGCAATCATTTTGGCAGTTTTCAGCCCTTCTGAATGACCGGCTGTGCGCTTTTTGCCCTTAAGCCTTGCCCACCTGCCGTTTCCATCCATGATTATACCCACATGAAGGGGAAGGTTTTCTGCCTTTAGAGAAAGCTTTTTTATTTCTTCAGATTGCAGGGAATTTGACATTTTTTAGTCCATGATTTCCTTTTCTTTTGAATCATAGACTTTATTGATTGCTTCAATATACTTGTCAGTAAGCTTTTGAAGTTTATCTGTTTCACTTTTAAGTTCGTCTTCAGTAATTTCGCCTGCCTTCTGCTGTTTTTTTAAATCATCATTACCATCGCGGCGAAGGTTTCTGATTGTTGTTCTGTAATTTTCTGCAGTAGCTTTGGCCTGCTTTACAAGTTCCTTTCTGCGATCTGCTGTTAAAGGAGGAATTGCAATTCTGATTACTTTACCGTCATTGCTTGGGTTTAATCCCAATTCTGCTTTTTGAATAGCTTTTTCTATTGCAGAAACAAGCGATTTATCAAAAGGTGAAATAATAACAGAGCGGGCTTCTGGAATAGAAATTGTTGCAACTTGATTTAAAGGAGTTGGTGTTCCGTAATAATCAACACGAACTTTGTCAAAAAGAGAAGCACTTGCTCTTCCTGTACGGATTGCCTTGTATTCATCCTGCAAAGCATTTACCGTTTTTTCCATCTTACTTTCAATATCAGCAGCCATAAAAGTCTCCTTGATAAAATAAAAATAAAGTTGTCACGAAGAAAGTCTTTAGGGCATCTCTAAAAAATCATTTCCAATGCTTTTTTAGAGATGCCTTCGAATTTTAAGTCTTTGAAATACAAAGACTTAAAATGTCGCATTTTCATAGTTGCCTCTAAAAAATGCAATTTTTAGAGGCTTCCTTTAGTGACCCCATAAATGATTTTCTAATAGTATAAAATGAATTTAAAAAAAAATAAACGACCTGTACAAACTTTTTCTGTACAGATCGTTATTTTATTTATTTGCCCAACATGAACAAATCGATTTCGCCAAATTTAAGTTCAGCGCCAGCTTCTTTTGCAACTTCTGCAAGTTTAGCAGCAACAGACTTTTTGTCGTCCTTTACGAACATCTGGTCAACAAAGCAGATTTCTGCAAGGTGCTTTTTAATCTTTCCAGCAAGGATTCCTTCCTTAACATTTTCTGGCTTGCTTGAAACCTTTTCATCAGCATCCATCTGAGCTTTGAAAATTTCCTTCTGTTCGTTGATGTATGATTCTGGAACATCTTCCTGCTTGATGTAAGCAGGTGTAAATGCTGCCAGGTGCATACAACAGTCACGTGCAAATGTCTTTACACAATCAGCTTCAGAACCTTCAACAATAGTTACTGCTGCTGTCTTAAAGTCTGAATGTACGTAAATGCCTGCAACTGCATTTGAAGGAACTTCAATAACTTTGAGCTTTGAAAGAGACATGTTTTCGCGTGTCTTTGTTGCAAAATCAAGAAGTACATTGTTAAGTTCATCATTCTTTTCTGTGTATCCCTTAGCAAAAACTTCATCAAGAATTTTTTCTCCGGAAGCAAGGAAGTCTTCATTCTTTGCTACGAAGTCTGTTTCGCAAACAAGTTCTACAACTGCAATCTTGTTACCTGACTGGCGAACAAAAATGTGTCCTTCAGAAGTAGCTCTTTCTGCACGTTTTGCAACAGCAGCAAGACCTCTTTCCTTAAGAAGTTTTACAGCTTCTTCAACATTGCCGTCTGTTTCAACAAGAGCCTTTTTGCAGTCCATCATACCTGCGCCAGTAGTTTCGCGCAGATCTTTTACCATAGCGGCTGTAATTTCCATAGTATTCTCCAATAATTACTCTTCGTCTACATCATCAGCCTTTTCTTCTTTAGCTGATTCTGTAGGTGTGTAGTTTGAATAGTCAACGATTTCTTCGTCTTCGCTCTTTGTAGAAGCATCTGTCAAAATTTCATCTTCATCGCCAACTGTATCAATAATCTTCAATCCCTGTTCATTGTCTGTTTCGATTACTGCATTTGCAATGATTGATGTAAAGAGGGTAATTGCACGAATAGCATCATCGTTTCCTGGGATAGGATAATCAATTCCTTCAGGGTTGCAGTTTGTATCAACTACAGCAACGATTGGAATATGCATGCGGTGTGCTTCAGCAACGGCAATCTGTTCCTTGTGTGTATCGATGATAAAGATAGCTCCAGGGAGTTCCTTCATATCTTTCATACCACCGTAGTTTTTTGTAAGCTTGTCTTTTTCTTTAAGAAGATTTGCAATTTCTTTCTTTGTAAGATTGTCGAATGTGCCGTCTACTTCCATCTTTTCAATTTTCTTAAGACGGAGAAGAGATTTTTTGATTGTAGAGAAGTTTGTAAGTGTACCACCCAACCAGCGGTTGTTTACGTAGTACATTCCACAGCGTTCAGCTTCCTTCTGGATAGCCTGCTGAGCCTGCTTTTTTGTACCAACAAAAAGAACTGACTTGCCAGCTGCTGTTACTTTGCGGATAACATCGTAGCTGTCTTTAATAGCTGCAATTGTTTTCTGCAAATCAATAATGTGGATTCCATTGCGTTCTGCGAAGATGTACTTCTTCATACGTGGATCCCAACGCTTTACCTGATGTCCGAAGTGAACTCCAGACTCAAGAAGATTCTTCATGGTTACTACTGCCATGATCTGCTCCTTCACCGGAAAATATTTTGCAACCTTCTGTGGCCTGAAAATACTTTCCACCTGACCTGTTACTCGAGGCTGCCTTTTAGCAGTCCGGAAATTTTAAAGCATCTGAAACAAATGTCACCGACTAGTTCAGAGCCCTGCAAATATTTAATATCTATTCGATAATTGAATAATTTTGCTCGCGTAGCATATCATATAGTTCAAATATTGGCAATCCCATAACGCAAGATTCCGTACCTTCGATCTTTTTTATAAAGCATGAAGCCAGCCCCTGTATTCTATAGGCGCCTGCAGCTCCATGCCATTCACCGCTTTCAAGGTACCAGTCAATTTCTTTTTGTGACATAGGTGCCATAGTCACTTTTGCACAGACACTTCTGCTTGTAACTTCATGCAGGGCCCCGTTGTATAAAGCCATGCCTGTAACAACTTCGTGGCATTTTCCCTGCAATTCCTTTAAAAAAGTTTCAGCTTCATTTACGTCCTTAGGCTTACCGTAAATTTTATTTTCAAGGATTACGCTTGTGTCTGCTCCTAAAAGCCATGAAACTTCCTGCTTTGAAGAGACCCTTTTTAAAACATTTTTAACTTTCTTTATTGCAAGATATTCTGAAATTTCCTTGATTTTAATGTCTGCAGGATAGGTTTCTTCTTCATCCGAAGGCATTGTAATAAAGGGGATGTTCAGTTTTTTCAGAATTTCCTGCCTTCTTGGAGAAGACGATGCCAAAATAATTGCTTCCATAATTTTCCTCCTTGTGGTTTTTAAGGTGATTTTTTTGGAAGGATTTCATTTCTTTCCTTCCTGCCACTATAGGTACTTTATGAGTATCTCTAAAAAATCATTTTAAATGTTTTTTTTTACCAGATGCCTTCGAATTATAAGTCTTTGAAATACAAAGACTTATAATGTCGCATTTTCATAGCCACTAAAAATTGCAATTTTTAGTGGCTCCCTTATAAAAAAAGACCTGAAATAAAAAGTTACTTGATTGACAATATATTTTTTAACAGATATTTTGTAAGCGTTTCAAAAAAATGTTTTTCTAAAGAATAATTTTCCGGGAGATTAGCTCAACTGGATAGAGCGTCGGCCTCCGGAGCCGAAGGTTGTGGGTTCGAATCCCGTATCTCTCAAAAATCATCAAAATATGTAAAGGCATGCTGCTTTTCAAGCCCCTGGCTTGCCATTTTAGATATTTTTTTTACACATCCAGTCAAAATAAAAACCGCCAGATTTTTTTCTGACGGTTATTTTTTTGCCTCTTATTTTTCAGGTGAAGATCCACCGTTTTGGATGGATTTTAAAAGTGCCTTTGCCTGGTCTCTTACAGGTTTTACGTAATGGTAGTTTGTAGCAATCTGTGTGATTGAAAGAACCATTGCGCTTTTGTCCTGTACGCTAGGGGAGAGTTTTTCGTATGCACTAAGAACCTGTAGCGCGAAAGAACTTGTCGGATTCATGATAGCCATGTTGTTGTGAACAAACTCAATTGCATTTACAACTTCATCATCATCATTTATTCCCATTTCACCCAAAGTCTGAACTGCAGCACTCAAAACCATAGGTTCTTTATCAATTTGAATAACCTGTAAAAGTGTATCTTTTGCTTCTTCGCAGGGATTTGACGCCAAAAGACGGCATGCTCTGGCGCGAATGTCAGGATAATTGTTTACGACACGACCACCTGTCCTGGAAACTGTTGTAAGACCACTGCTTGCAAGAGTACACAAAGCACTTGTCACAGCCTGTGAAGATGAACCACCGCTTACAGATTCTTCAATGTAGTCCAGTGCAACAAGCATGCTGTCATAGTCTGAAGTTGCAACAAGTTCTGTAATTACAACATCTTCAACACTGCTCAAGTATTCGTCTTCAACACTCTTTTCCGTGCGCTGAGCAAAAAGAAGTCCAGCAGAAAGCAAAAGAAAAACTGAAAGGGCAGAGAGTTTTCTAAAATTCATTAAATTATCCTCCTAGGGCATAAAGCACTTTTCTAATTATCGGCCTAAAATGGTCTTTTTTGCAAGTTTTTATTTACAATGTTCACTTTTTTATTTAGAAAGACAGTTTTTTTTGTATTTAAGAAGTTCCCCTATCTTAATTTTGACAAATGAATTTTCCACTTGCCATCAACTTTTCTAAAATTGTAATAAACAATGTCTGCATCATCTTCAAGATGAACCGCCTTTACAGAAGTAGTTGTAATGTAGCGGATTTCATTGATATTTTTACCCTTTCTGGAAGGAATAAAAATGTAAGTAAAATAATCTTTCAGCGTCAAAAGCCTTAACCCCTTAACAGGCAGTCTGGCAGAAGCTTTTTCCAAAGCAGAAGGAGTTGACCAGTAAAACTGGCTTTCACTGTCAAGATACTTTACCCACTCAGGGTAGTTTTTTTCTTCCATGACAGTTTCAAGTTCCCTGATGATGCGGATAATTTCATTTTTGTCCTCATGGAATGTCTGCTTTGAAACATTTACGTTTGCAACGGACCTAAGGTACTCTTCATCTGTCTCTGATATTGAAACTTCTTTTAACTCTTTTTCACTTTCATTGATACTTAAACTTTCTTCTTTCGATTCTACTTTTTCTACCTGAACTTTTTCTACTGATTTTGTTTCTACTGCAGGAGCGTCTGCTTCTGTGCTCAAAGCTTGTGTTTCCTTCGAAGTCTCCCTGTCAATTTTTGAAAGAAGGCTGGTAGTAAAACATGATGTAAAAAATAATGCAAAAGTGCATAAAAGATAAAATAGAGCTCGTTTCATACTTTAACAGTAGCGAAAAATAAGTCTAAGGTCAAACCGAAAGTTGAGAAAATCATTTTTTTTTGTTAAGATATGGGCATCTCTAAAAAATCATTTTATTTTTTTCAGACACCCATACACTAGAGGTTTTATATGACAACAGCAGTTTTTCCAGGCTCCTTTGATCCTCCAACATACGGCCACCTTGACATCATAAACAGGGCCAGCAAAATCTTTGACAAAATAGACATTGTCATTGCAGTTAATCCGGAAAAAAAATATCTTTTTTCAGACCAGGAACGTTTTTCGCTTTTTGAAGAACTTACGAAAGATTACAAGAATATTTCCATTCACAAGTGCAACGGCCTGATCGTTGACTATTGCAAAAAAACAGGGGCAAATGTTTTAATTCGCGGCGTAAGAAATTTCAATGATTTTTCCTACGAATTTGATCTTTCCCTGGTCAACCGTTCCCTTAACCAGCAGGTAGAAACAATATTTATTCCTACGGACCAGAAGTACCTTTTGCTTAGAAGTTCAAGCATAAAGGAACTTGCAATGTTTGGCGGTGACATAAGTAAAATGGTTCCGCCACAGGTTGAAAAAGCCCTCAAAGAAAAATTTAAAAAATAATTTTTTTCTTTTCTGGAGATGCCGCCATTTCCAACGGCTTTTCGCGGCTGCGCTTTCGCTCCGTTTTTACTTTTGAAGCCTTGCTTCAAAAGTAAAAATCCCTTCGGGCCCGCTAC
>CAVJHV010000069.1:0-8527 GCA_963649315.1 Treponemataceae bacterium
CCAGGCCGAAGGCCGTCCGAAGGACCGCGCGCAGCAAGTGGCGCAAGGGCCGTTTGACAAAAGGCGGTATGCTTTAAAAAAATAAAAAATAAAAATCACCTGAGGCTTTGGCATTTGAAAAAATAGAAAAATTTGTATAGACTTGGCGCGATGAAAATTAGAAATCTGACGAAAAAAATTTTGATGGTAATTGGAACGCTTTTTGTGGCGGTGGCTTTTTGGAGCTGCACAAAGTCTGGGGCAAAAAATGTGGCTGGCGGAAAAAAAATTATGGCTTCTTTTTACCCGCTCTATGTTATGCTTTTAAATATTACTTCTGGTTCGGATGCAGAACTTTCTCTTTTGGCTGCGCCTGATACTGGCTGCCTTCATGACTACCAGCTTACGACTGGCGACATGAAAAATCTTGAGGCGGCTGACATTTTGGTTATGAATGGAGCAGGCATGGAAGATTTTATAGAAAAGGCTCTTGAAGTAAAAGATGAAAGTCAAATTGTGACTGCATGTGAAGGCTACCAGCTTTTTGAAGATAATGCCCATGTCTGGCTGAGTCCTAAGGGTGCGGCCTACGAGGTAAAGAAAATTGCTGAGGGGCTTTCGCGTCTGGATGAAAAAAATGCTGCTCTTTATGAAGAAAATGCGAAGTGTTATATAGAAAAAATTTTATCACTAAACGAAGAAATGCATTCTGTTTTAGATAAAGCAGCTGGAAAAAAAATAATTACTTTTCATGAGGCTTTTCCATATTTTGCAAAAGAATTTAATCTTGAAATTGCGGGTGTGATTGAAAGGGAAGCTGGCACTGAACCGAATGCAAAAGAACTGAAGGAATTGATTGAAATTGTAAACGAAGAAAAAAATAAATCCGGAAACATTTATCTGTTTGCAGAAGAACAGTATTCTTCTTCTGCAAGTGAAATTATTTCTGAGGAAACTGGTCTTAAGGTTTACCAGCTGGATCCTTGTGTGAGCGGCACTCTTTATGCGGATGCTTACCTTGATTCTATGAAAAAAAATCTTTTGGTTTTACAAGAGGCTTTTGAAAATTAGTTTTGCTTTGCTCTGAGGATAATTTAGAAAAAATGAGTTGCACTTTTGGAAAGCAGCATGTCTGCTGTACTTACATTGAAAATCTTGGCGTAAAAATTGGAAAGGAAACTATTCTTGAAAATGTAAACCTGCACTTGCACTGCGGAGAGTTAACATGCATTGTTGGCAGAAATGGTGCGGGAAAGTCAACTTTCATGAAGGCACTTTTAAATGTTATACCCCATACGGGTAAAATCGAATTTGAAGGTGAAAGGTGCGTCAACTGCGGGCAAAAGGAACATGAAAAGGAACACAAACTTTACTGTTCATGCACAAGGGCACAAAAATTTATTACTGAAAATCCGCGTTTTGGTTACGTGCCTCAGTCTTTACAGGTTGAAGACGGGAACCCAGTGAGTGTGGAAGATTTAGTTCTGGCTGCTTTAACAAAGAGGCCTGTCTGGTTAAGGCACAGAAAAAAGGATGTGGAATTTGCAAGGAATGTTTTAAAGACGGCTGACGCTGAAGGCCTTTTAAAAAGAAGGGTCTGCGAACTTTCTGGCGGTGAACTTCAGCGCGTTATGCTTTCGCTCGCCATTAATCCTATGCCGGACATTTTGCTGCTTGACGAACCTGTAAGCGGGGTTGACCAGGTGGGGTTAAAAAACTTTTATGTCCTTGTTGATCAGCTTAGAAGGGAACATGACATTACCATTCTTTTAATCAGCCACGACTTGGATTTAGTTGCAGAACATGCAGACCGCGTTGTCTTTTTTAATAACGCAAAGGCTTTGGTTGGCAGTGTGGAAGAAATTTTTTCATGCAAAGAATTTACGGATATTTTTGGACATTCATATATTGGTCAAAGTAAAATTACTAAAGATGGTCTTTCTGCTGAAAAAAATCCGCAAAATGAAATTCATCACAATGAAGACAGTAAAAATAAAAATGAAAAAGATTTGTGTGATGCAGAAAAAAATATTCACAGTCACAAAAAGGAGGAAAACTGATGCAGGCAATTTATTCAATCATAGAAAATCTACTTCCTTTTGAATGGCTTGAAATGACTTTTATGAAAAATGCTTTTCTGGCGGTAATAATTGCATGTCCACTTTTTGGCATTTTGGGAACAAGCGTTGTTTCAAACAAGATGTCTTTTTTTTCTGACGCAATAGGACATTCCGCTTTAACTGGAATTGCAATTGGTGTTTTGATCGGAATTAAGGAGCCTGTTTTTTCAATGATAATTTTTTCCCTTATTCTGGGATTTGCAATTATTACTGTAAAAATAAAAGGCAAAGCCAGCGCAGACACAGTCATCGGAGTTTTTTCTTCAACAGCCATGGCTTTGGGAATTGTGCTTTTATCTGCCGGAGGAAATTTTTCAAAATACCAGAAGTATTTAATTGGTGACATTTTAAGCATAAAGCCTTACGAAATTTTGATGCTTTTAATTTCACTTGTAATTTTGCTTTTAGTGTGGATTATTTTTTACAACAAAATGCTTGTTACAAATCTTCATTCAACATACGCAAAAAGCCGCAGAATAAAAACTTTTGCTATTGAACAGATTTTTGCACTTCTTACTGCATTGATTGTTTCTGTAAGCATAAGGTGGACAGGTCTGCTTGTAATAAATTCGCTTTTGGTTTTGCCGGCAGCGGCCAGCAGAATGTTAAGCCGTAACACTAGACAGTACATGCTGTTTGCAATTTTAATTTCGCTTTTTTCAGGCATTGTGGGATTGATAATTTCTTACTACGCGGGTTCTGCCAGCGGAGCAAGTATTGTAATTGTTAACGCAGTAATTTTTCTGCTGTCATTTTTAATATCACTTTTAAAAAGAAAATGAAAAAGATTAAAGCTGTAATTTTTGATTTAGACGGAACTTTACTAAACACACTTGAAGATCTTTTTAATGCAACAAACTTTGCTTTAAAAAACAACGGATACCCTGAATGCACAATTGAAGAAGTGCGGTCATTTGTAGGAAACGGTTTTAAAAAACTGATTGAAAGGGCTTTAAAGAAAAATCTTGACACTGCAAATTTTGACAAAGTTTTTCTTGAAGGAAAAAATTATTACAGCCACCACAATTTGGACAACACTGCCCCCTACCCCGGCATATATGAACTTTTTGAAAATCTGAAAAATACAGGAATAAAGATTGCGGTTGTTTCGAATAAACCTGACGCAGATGTAAAATCACTTTGCAAGTATTTTTTTAAGGATTTTGTTACAGAGGATTTGGCCATTGGTGAAAATGAAGCTTTGGGCATAAAGAAAAAACCTTCACCTGAATCGGTGCTGCATCTTTTAAAAAAATTAAATCTTTCAAAAGAAGAAGCCCTTTATGTCGGGGACTCTGAAGTTGACATTCAAACCTCAAAAAATGCCGGTCTTAAATGCATAAGTGTTGCCTGGGGTTTTAAATCAATTAATTTCTTAAAGGAAAATGGTGCAAGTCATATCATTCAAAAAGCGGAAGAACTTTTGGAATTTACAAAAGAAGATTTTACTCTTGCAAGTGACACTTTGCTTGAAGAATTAGATTATTTCCGTATTCAAAAAAAAGTTGCTTCGTTTTGTAAAAGTCAGGAAAGTGAAGAAAGTCTTTTAAATGAACGTCCTCTTTTTAAAAAAGATTTTATCAGCGAAAGAAAATGTCTGGGCCGCGAATGGACTTTTTATATTTCAAAAAAAGGTCAGTCTGCAATTAAGCCATGGCCGCAAGTAGAAGATTTATTTTCTACTTTAAATGTTCAGGGCAGCCAATTAAAGCAGGAAGAATTATTTGCGCTTGGACTTTTTTCTTCCTCTGTAGAAAGTCTTAGAAGCGAAGCAGAAATTATTTTGCAGGAAGAAAATCTTCCCCTCCTGAAAAAATATATTTTTTCCCTGCCTTCTCTTAATGAAGCAAAAAAAGCTGTTTTTGAAATTCTTGATGAAGACGGACAGGTAAAAAATCTGCCTTCCATAAAAAATATAAAGGCGCAGATAGCATCTTTAAAAAATCAAATTGAAAATGCCCTGAAAAAATATACATCGGATTCTACCATAAAGGATGCACTGCAATCGAATGTGGCTGTTTTAAGAAACGAAAGGCAGCTGCTTGCGGTGCGCTCAGATCACAGAAATTTTGTTGATGGAATTGTGCACGAAGTTTCTCCTTCCGGCCAGACGCTTTACATTGAACCAATTGAATTGATAAAAGCAAACAATTCTCTTTTTGAAGAAGAAGCAAAACTCAATTCAGAATTAAAAAAGATTTTTAAAGAACTTACGGAAAAACTTTCTTTTTATAAAAATGATTTTGAAGCAGCTTTTAAAACTATGGTTCTTTTGGACAAGTGTCACGCCGCTGCCCTTTACCAGAAAGAAACTTCATCTGTTTTTGCAGAAGATGCAAATGAAGATGATGAAGAAAAATCCACTTCAAAAATCATTCAGGCAAAACATCCTTTGCTAGGCGAAAAGGCTGTTGGCGTTGACATAAACTTTATGAAAGGAAAAAGAGTGCTTATCGTCACAGGCCCAAACACCGGTGGAAAAACAGTCACCCTGAAAACAATCGCACTTTTTGTTTTGCTAAACCAGAGCGGTTTTCCAATTAATGCCGGCGAAGGAAGCCGCCTTGAAATTTTCAATTCACTTTTTGCTGACATAGGCGACGAACAGTCCATCGATGAAAGTTTAAGCACTTTCTCTGCCCACATGAAAAAAATGGGACAAATAATTTCTTACGCAAATAAAGATTCACTTGTCCTTTTAGACGAACTGGGCAGCGGAACGGATCCTCTTGAAGGCAGTGCAATCGCTATGGCATGCCTTGATAATCTTTTAGAAAAAAAATCTTTTGTAATCGTAACAACTCATCACGGAGTTTTAAAAAATTACGGATGGACAAATGAAAAATGCATTAACGCCAGCGTAGAATTTGACAATAAGAATTTAAAACCAACTTACAAACTGCTCATGGGCATTCCAGGCGAAAGTCACGCTTTGGACATTGCAGAATCTTCTGGTCTTTCAAAAGAAGTGGTGGCAAAAGCCCGCTCTTATATTTCAAACCAACAGGCAGACGTTTCTTCTTTAATAAAAGGATTAAACCAAAAGCATCTTGAAATGGAAGAGATGATTTGTAAAGAAAAAGAAAAAGCAAATGCCCTTGAAGAAAAAGAGTTAAAACTTAAGGAAAAAGAATTAAAACTTTCTCAAAGGCAGCTGGAATTAGACAAGGCTGAAAAAAAGGACTCTTCTGTTTTCTTAACGGAAACAAGAAAGAAACTTGAAAATCTTGTAAGGGAATTAAGGGAAGGAGAAATTACAAGAGAAAAAACTTTAAAGGTAAAAAATTTTATAAGCGGTCTTGAAAGCGACGTTGAATGTCTTGAAAAAAAATTAACAGAAAAAGAGGAAAGCCTTAAAAGTCAAAAGGAAAATATTTTAAAAGAAAAAGAAATTTTTGCGCAAAACGGAATGAGAATTTCTAAGGCAAAAGAAGGAAAGTCATTTTCAAATAAAAAAACAAAAAAGCGCATTTCAAACAGCCAGGCACTTTTAACTTCCCCATCCTACATTTTTAAAAGAGAAGCCGAAGATGAAAAAATCCAGCTGAAAGAAGGAATGGAAGTTTATGCAGGAAGCGCTAAGCGGGAAGGCATTCTTCTTCACAAAGAAAAAAATGATGAATGGCTGGTGCAGTTTGGTTCAATGAAAATGAAGGTAAAGGAAAATCTTATTTGCCCTGTGCCTCAAAAATTTCAGGAAGCAAAAACTGTAGTTTATGTGGAAAGGGTAAAAGATAAAAATGACAAAAATGAAAAACCTCTTTTCGAACTGCGCCTTCTGGGCATGAGGTATGAAGAAGCAATGAAGGCTCTGGAAAAGCAGCTGGATCTTTGCACATTAAATAATTTTAAAAACTTTTCAATTATTCACGGCAAGGGAAACGGCGTCCTTCAGCAGGCGGTTCACAACTTTCTTTCCCACTACCCTGGCGTAAAAAACTTTTATTTTGCCCAGCCGGAAGATGGCGGTTCTGGAAAAACTTATGTTGAACTTTTTTAAAATCCAGGGTGCTCATTTTTTTAGCATTTCTGTGCAGAAATCTTTCGTAATTTTATATGCTGGCATTTTTTGCATTTTCTGCCCACGGCTTTTTCCACAACACGACATTTTCCGCCACTTGACAAAAAATGCATAAATATACATAAATTACGCATAGTTTTTAGGGGGACATTTTGAAAGAGCGACTTTCCAGATTAAAGGCAATCAAAAAACTTATTAAAACCAAAAGGATTGAAAGTCAGGATGAACTTTTAAAACATCTGGAAGAAGAAGGTTATGAAGTTACGCAGGCAACACTTTCAAGAGACTTAAAACTTCTTAAAGTAGGAAAAGTTTCTGACGGTCACTCAGGCTATGTTTATTCCCTGCCAGACGAAGAAGATGCCAGGGAAACAGAACAAATTTATGTCCAGGATTTTTTACGTGGTTACGTAAGCATAGATTTTTCCGGCAACATCGTAGTCATAAAAACTTTTGGAGGCCACGCAGACGCTGTTTCAAATGCCCTGGATCAATTTAACATGGACGAAATTCTTGGAACAGTCGCCGGTGAAAACTGCATATTTGCATGTTTAAAAGAAGGCGTTTCTGGCAAAGACTTTATGAAAAAATTAAAAAAGCGCATCCCGGATCTTGAAGAAGAATAATTTAAAAGGCAAGGAAAAATAACATTTTGCAAAAAATTTTACATTTGCAGTCTGTAGCATAATTTATGCTAAACTGATATATTGGGCTATCTAAAAAAAATCACACTGACGGCTTTTAGATACTTAAAGGGGCCTCTAAAAATTACTATTGCTGGAGGCTGCCTTAAAAAATTCCAAAAAATATAAGGAAGAAAATCATGGCTTCAACAATTTCATGGAACAATCTTAACAAACTTGAAAATTTTTCAAAACTCAAAGAGTTTAAAAATCAAGTTTCACTCAAAAAAGCATTGGCTGGAGAAGCAGGCGTTAAACGCATTGCAGACTTTTCCATTCCAATGGCAGCAGACCTTACATACAACTACGCTGCAAAACAAGTAAACAAACAGATGATTGCTGTTTTCAAAAAACTTGTCAGCGAAGGTCAGCTTCTTGAAAAATACCAGGCCCTTCTTAACGGCGAAATTATCAACACCGGAGAAAAGCGCATGGTTCTTCACCAGCTTACAAGAGGTCAGCTGGGCAAAGATGTTATTGTTGACGGCGTAAACAAAAGAGATTTTTACATCAAGGAACAAAAAAAGATTGCTGATTTTGCAAACAAAGTTCACACAGGAAAAATCTTAAACGAAAAGGGTGAAAAATATACAACAGTCTGCCAGATTGGAATTGGCGGTTCAGACTTAGGTCCGCGCGCAATGTACCTGGCACTTGAAAACTGGGCAAAGGCAAACAAGACATTCAAAATGGAAGCCCACTTTATTTCTAACGTAGACCCAGATGATGCCGCTTCCGTTACAGCTTCAATTGACTGTTCAAAAACAATTTTCATTCTTGTTTCAAAAAGCGGAACAACTCTTGAAACACTCACAAACGAATCTTTCGTAAAAGACATTCTTAAAAAACAAAAGCTTGACCCGTCAAAGCACATGATTGCAGTTACATCAGAAACTTCACCACTGGCAACAAATCCGGATTACATGGCAGCATTTTTCATGGACGATTTTATTGGTGGACGCTATTCGTCAACATCCGCTGTTGGTGGCGCCATTCTTTCACTGGCATTTGGTCCTGCAACATTCGACGCCTTCCTTAAAGGAGCTGCAGCTCAAGACAAAAACGCATGTGAAAAAGACATCACAAAAAATTCTTCACTCATGGATGCAGTCATCGGAGTTTTTGAACGCAACATTCAGGGCTACCCTTCTACAGCAATTCTTCCATACTCGCAGGCCCTCTCTCGTTTCCCGGCACATCTTCAGCAGCTGGACATGGAATCAAACGGTAAATCAGTAAACCGCTTTGGTAAGAAAATTTCTTATCTTACAGGTCCGGTTATTTTTGGTGAACCAGGAACAAACGGTCAGCATTCATTCTACCAGCTTCTCCACCAGGGAACAAATATTGTGCCACTGCAGTTCATCGCTTTCCAGGAAAATCAAACTGGCAAAGACATCACCATCCAGGGTTCAAAGAGTCAGACAAAACTCGCAGCAAACGTTTCAGCACAAATTGTAGCTTTTGCTTTGGGTAAAGATGATAAGGATCCTAACAAATTTTTCCAGGGCGAACGTCCGTCAAGCATCATCACAGGCAAGACACTCAACCCTGAAACTTTAGGCGCACTTCTTGCTCACTACGAAAATAAAGTTATGTTCCAGGGCTTCCTTTGGAACGTAAACAGTTTTGACCAGGAAGGGGTTCAGTTGGGAAAGACTCTGGCAAAGACAGTTTTGTCAGGCAAGATGGACGGTGCCCTCAAGGCATACGCATCGCTTCTT
>CAVJHV010000069.1:8582-12044 GCA_963649315.1 Treponemataceae bacterium
AAATAAATTTTTAAAAATATTTTCTAAAAAAAACATGGGCATTTTGATTTTCATTTTGAATTTCAATTTGCTCATTTTTTTTTGGAGCAGGACGAATTTCCTAAGGGCTTTCCGGGCTTCCGCTCCGCTCCATTGTGGCAGGCCACAACGGCTAAAGCCGGCCCTCCAATCCCGGCTAATATTCTTTTAAAATTCCATTTTTCCTTTTAAAAAACTTCTGCTAAAAATCATCCCTAAAAAAATCCCATAAAAAAAAGCTATATAAAGACATAACACAAAATCTTTTTTTTGTGGTATAATTTTTTTTATAAGGTTGCCTCTAAAAATTGCAACTTTTAGAGTTGCCCATAAACAATTTTTCTAAAAAATCAGTTTTTAGAAAAGCAAAATTCTGCCGCAGGACGGTATTCTTTACAGGAGATTTTTATGTTAAGAAAAAAACATTTTTTACCTTTAGCCCTTATAGCTCTTGCCCTTATTTTTCCTTCATGCAAAACAACTGATCAAGATACAGACCAAAATCAATATTTTACATTTACTTCTTTAGACCTTTTACTGACAAATGAATATGTAAAGGAAAACAATGAAGAAAAAGAAATTGAAACCTTAAACTACCTTTATGACACTTACAAAAGCGCCCTTTCAAAATGGGTAAAAGAAAACAATAAAGATAATCTGGAAGTAAAAGTTACAGTGGACGACACAAACCGCAAAATCAAATACCAGGATTTCCCGCTTTACTCAAAAGATGACATCACTTACTTTACAGATTTTACAGTTCGCCTTGCGGTAGAAAATCCATACACAATCACAAAAGACGACCAAACCTACACAGAAAATAATACAAATGTCTGGGCTCTTGCAAAATACGAGAATTTTAAAATCACAGAAGACAAAAGAGAATTAAAAAATTCTGAATACGCAGAACTGGAAAATCTTTTAAACCAGACAAACGCTTCTCTTGCAGCAGCAATCAAAAATGAAATTTTACAAAATAAAAATCCCGAGGAAAAATCGGAAATTCCAGAAAAATAATTTTTTTAAGATGCCATAAAAATAAGAAAACGGGTCTGGCAAAAGATTTTACTTTTTTGCCAGGCCCGTTATTTTTTTAGTAATCCTAATCTTTTATTGAAGAATAGCCCCCTTGTCTGCTGAAGAAACTAATTTTGCATAGCGTGCAAGGTAACCAGTTTTTACTTTTGGTTCAGGGCAAACCCATTTTGCTTTTCTTTTTGCAAGTTCTTCATCACTTACTTCAAGATGGATTTTATAATTATTAATGTCCAAAGTAATCATGTCGCCTTCTTCAACAAGGGCAATAGGACCACCGACAGCGGCTTCCGGTGAACAGTGACCTAAAGAAGCACCACGGGTTGCTCCGGAAAAACGTCCGTCAGTAATAAGGGCAACTTCCTTATCCAGTCCCTGACCCGCAAGAGCTGCTGTAACTGCAAGCATTTCCCTCATACCAGGCCCACCTTTTGGACCTTCATAGCGGATGACAACTACATCACCTGAATGGATCTGCGCTTTTTGAACAGCTTCCATTGCCTGACTTTCATCATCAAAAACTCTGGCAGGTCCTGTGTGATACATTAATTCCTTTGCACATGCAGAGCGTTTTACAACTGTTCCATTCGGTGCAAGGTTTCCAAAAAGAATCGCAATGCCACCGTTGTCAGAAAATGGATTTTCAATCGGACGTAAAATTTCAGGATTGCGGTTTTTAACACCCTTAATATTTTCTGCAATTGTTTTTCCTGTTGCAGTAATAAGAGATGTGTTGATTAAATTCTTTTTTGCCAGTTCAGCAAGAACAGCCTGAACTCCACCAGCATCATTTAATTCACACATAAAAGTGTGACCGGCTGGAGCCAAGTGACAAAGGTTGGGTGTGCGTTCAGAAATTTCATTTACTTCGTGCAAGTCAATTTCAAGTCCGGCTTCATGAGCAATTGCCGGAACGTGAAGCATTGTGTTTGAAGAACAGCCCAAGGCCATATCTGCAGTAAGAGCGTTGCGGAAATTTTCAGCAGTCATCATTGCACGTGCAGTAATGCCCTTATTGTAAAGATTCATAACTGCCATACCGGCGTGCTTTGCCAAAGCAATGCGTTCTCCTGTTACAGCAGGAATTGTTCCGTTTCCAGGAAGACCCAAGCCCAAAACTTCTGTAAGACAGTTCATGGAATTTGCAGTAAACATTCCAGAGCATGCTCCACAACCAGGGCAGGCACAGTGCTCCATTTCTTTAAGTTGATCTTCATTTATTTTTCCAACAGCCAGACCGCCAACGGCTTCAAACATATCTGTCAAAGAAAGATTTTTTCCACTATATGGATTTGAAGAATCATTACCAGGCAAGTGACCCGGCATCATTGGACCGCCAGAAACAAATACTGTAGGTAAGTCAAGTCTTGCAGCAGCCATCAGCATGCCAGGAACAATTTTATCACAGTTAGGAATCATAACCAAAGCGTCAAACTGATGAGCCTTTGCCACACATTCAACTGAATCCGCAATAAGTTCGCGGGTGACCAAAGAATATTTCATCCCTTCGTGGCCCATGGCAATTCCATCACAAACACCAATAGCAGGAAATTCGATCGGTGTTCCACCTGCCATTCTAACCCCAGCTTTTACTGCTTCAGAAATTCTGTCCAATTCAATGTGACCAGGGATAAGTTCATTTTTTGCACAGATGATTCCAACAAGTGGCTGATTCAATTCTTCATCTGTGTAACCAGACGCGTAAAAAAGTGAACGGTGTGGAGCACGTTCTACACCTTTTGTTGCATTGTCGCTTTTTTTCATACAATTACCTCGAATATTTGCAAAATATTAAAAACAGACATAGTCTGATTTTGCACCATTTTTTTTTGCGGAGATTTCAAAAATCAAAAATTCATTTTTTTTATTTTCACAAGGTGAATGAATTATTTGGACCAATATTTTCAAAAAAATCTTCCATGCCATCAAAAAAATCTTCAAGTCCGCCCATGTCATTTATTCCATTAAAGGAAAAAGAGGTCACTCCCAAAAGTAAAATCCATGAAAAGGCTGTCATTAAAATTCCAAAGACAATGGCAATTATGCCAAGCACAAGACCCGCACGGCACATTCCTTTTTTTAGGGGGATTTTTTTTAAACCAACTGCTGCAAAAACTACTGCCAGAATTCCAAAAATAGTTCCAATAAATGCAAGGACATATCCCTTTAAAGAAATCAAAAGTCCGATTATTCCTAAAACCAAAGAAGCAACAGCCATAAAATACTCCCGAAAAAGTTCTTGCAACATTTTACGCAAATGACCCATTAAAATCAATTGGAAAAATAAGAAGACTGGTGTAACATGTAGCAAGGTGGAATATGACAAATCTTATTGAAAAAAATTTAAAAGAACATATTGATGAAGAAAATTCTTTTTTTGTTTTTCCTACACAAATTGCAGCTGACATG
>CAVJHV010000070.1:0-11980 GCA_963649315.1 Treponemataceae bacterium
CTCCAAAAAAAAAATCACAAAAAATTGTAATTTCTGATTTTTTTAAACTATTAATAATTTATGCAAATATACAGTTTTTCTCCTTTTGGATACGAGGGCTCGATTGTGAGCGTTGAAGTGGATTTGAGACGTGGCATTCCGGCGGTGGACCTGGTGGGGCTGGCGGACGGCGCGGTTAAGGAAAGTCGTGAGCGCATGAAAAGTGCCATTCGGAATTCCGGATTTGAATTTCCACCTGACAGAGTTTTGATTTCTCTTTCACCGGCTGATTTAAAAAAGGAGGGTGCAGGTTTTGATTTACCCATTGCTCTTGCGGTACTGGAAAAAAAATTGCAGCAGGAAAATGAAGAATGTGAAGCGGAAAATTCTGACGGCGAAAATTCCTGCGGTGAAAAAAAAGTTTTTTCTTCTCCGGGCGATGATGCGATTATGATTTTGGGCGAACTGGAACTGAACGGAAAAGTGCGGCCGGTCAGAGGAGTGCATGCGGCAACTTCTACGGCTTATGATTGCGGCATAAGACTTTGCATTGTGCCCAAGGGGAATTTGGAAGAGGCACTGGAAGTTAAAGGAATGAAAGTTTTTGGAGCAGACACTCTTGAGGAAGCATTCACTGCTTTACAAAAAAAAGAATTTTTTATTTCTTCAAATGCTGCGAATGAAAATAAATTTTTGCCGCCGGATGCTGTGGAAATAAATGAAGTTTATTTTCCGGCTTTGGACAGTGATGAAGATTTTGCGGATGTAAAAAATCAGGGGCGGCTGGTCAGGGCTTTACAAATTGCTGCGGCCGGGAAGCATAATCTTTTGGCATACGGGCCGCCAGGTTGTGGCAAAACTCTGGCACTGCAAAAGTTCCCGTCGCTTCTTCCGCTTTTGACAGTAGAAGAAGCGCAAAGCGTAACACGCATTTATTCCATTGCCGGTCTTTTAACCAAAAGAAATTTACTTTTGCGAAAGGCGCCTTTCAGACAGCCACACCAGACTTGCACTATTGAAGGAATGTGCGGGGGCGGCCCTCACTGCATCCCGGGCGAAATTTCCCTTAGTCACAACGGTGTGCTTTTCCTGGACGAAGCAGCGGAATTCCGCACGTCGGTTTTACAAATGCTGCGTGTTCCTCTGGAAAGCAAAAAAATCACTCTAAGCCGCGCCGGCCGCTCTACAGTTTATCCGGCAGACTTTCAGCTTTTGATGGCAACAAATCCCTGCCCCTGCGGAAACTTTGCTTCAAAAGAAAAAATCTGCTTGTGTTCGGGCAAGACCATTGACCAGTACTGGCAGAAATTTTCTGCTCCTCTTTTGGACAGGATTGATTTCAGGATTCATGTTGAACTGCATGCAAAAGATGAAGAAAATCATACGCCACTTTCAAGCGCGGAACTTAGGAAAGAAATTGCCCTTGCTACAAAAATTCAATGGCAAAGACAGGGCAAAAAAAATTCTCATCTGAGTCCGTCTGAAATAAAAGATTTTTGTCCCCTCAGCCAGGAAGCAAAAGAAATCTTAAACAAAAAAAGTGAAAAATATTCTTTTAGTCCCAGAAGTATTGCGGGCTGCATAAAAGTGGCAAGAACAATTTCTGACATGAAGGAAGAAAAAATTATTTCAAAAGAGTCCATTGACGAAGCAATTGAATTCCGCCATGTGGAAGAAGATTTTATTATGCTTTGATTTTTAAAGGATTTCTTTAATAGATTTTTTTAATGGATTTTTGATAGAAAAAAATCAGGGAATGCAATTCTGTAAACTGCTTTTTGTAAGAAAAAAAATTAAAAATCGGGGACAAAAAAAGACACCCTCAAAAAAGAGAGTGTCTTTTTACCGGCTCTGAGACTTGAACTCAGACGCCCGTGAAGGCAGCAGATTTTGAGTCTGTAGTGTCTACCATTCCACCAAGCCGGCAAGTGAAAGTAATATTATCAAAAGTTGATTTTTTGTGCAAGTCCCTTTTGTAAAAGATAAGTTTTTTAGAGCGTGGCTTTTTGTAAACGAGGGAATTTTTTGTAAATGCTGGAAGCTTTTTTCTAAAAGATAACGTGTCTTTTTTTAAAGATAAAAAGTCACATGCAAAAAGCAGTTTGCATTTTTTACAAATTTTGGAGGCTCCCTTTTACAAGATGCCCTTAAGGTAATTTAAAATATGGATGAAAAAAGTTATAATATCGTTCGGAAAAAAATTCTTAATGTCTCAAGGCAGGCGTCACTTTTATTTTCAATGGCTGGAATTATGGATTCATCTGATAATTTTTACACAAATGTTTGCGACAATCTTTTTGACAGTAATTCTTACAGGAAAAGCCCTGAAGAAATTTTAAAAAATATTTTTGGTTACGAAAGTTTCAGGCCCCTTCAAAAAGAAATTATTGAAAATGTTTTAAATAAAAAAGACACGCTAGCTGTGATGCCAACTGGCGGCGGTAAGTCACTTTGCTACCAGATTCCGGCTTTAATAATGGACGGAATGACTCTTGTTGTTTCACCGCTGATTGCTTTAATGCAGGATCAGGTTTCGCAGCTGGAAACACTAGGCATTCCGGCGGTTTATTTAAACTCAACTTTGGAATGGGAAGAATATGTTGAAACCTGTACTAAAATAACTGGCGGTCAAATCAAACTGCTCTACCTTTCGCCAGAGGCCCTTAACACTCAAAAAATAATTTCCCTGCTTACGACAGAGGGAGTAAAAATCAACTGCATTACAATCGATGAAGCCCACTGCATCAGTTCATGGGGGCACGATTTTAGACCAGACTATCTGGAAATAAAAAATCTGCGCAGCTATTTTCCGGATGCAGTTTTTTTAGCACTTACGGCAACTGCAACAAAAAATGTTCAGCAGGATATTGTCAGTCAGCTTAGGATGAAAAATCCGGTCATTCTTTTTTCGGGCTTTAACAGACCAAATATTTTTTTGAATGTAAAAAGAAAAAATCATGGTCTTCAGCAAGTGTGCGAATTTTTAAATCAGCACCAGGGGCAAAGCGGAATCATTTATTGTTTTTCCAGAAAATCAACTGACACTCTTTATGAGCAGCTGAAAGAATTAAATTACAATGTTACAAATTATCACGCAGGCCTTTCAGATGAAGTAAGGGCAAAGAATCAAAATGATTTTATTACGGATAAAATTCAAATAATTGTTTCCACTCTGGCTTTTGGAATGGGAATAAACAAACCAGATGTTCGTTTTGTAATTCATTATGACATGCCAAAATCTCTTGAACAATACTACCAGGAAATTGGGCGCGCGGGACGTGACGGTCTGAATGCAGAAGCACTTCTTTTATTCAGCCCGGGCGATGCCCACAAAATTCGATTTCTTTTTCAAGACCAGGAAGACTCTTCAAATTCGGAAAGACTTTTGCGCGGCATGCTGGCTTTTGCAGAAAGCAATGAATGTAGAAGAAAAACTTTGCTCCGCTACTTTGGCGAAGAATATAATCCGGATGAATCTTCTTTTTTAACGCAGCACTGTTGTGACATTTGCAGTTTTGGTCCTGTACAAACAAGTGATGTTACAATTCCGGCACAAAAATTTATGAGTTGCATCGCAAGAACACACCAGCACTTTGGCGCAAATTATGTAATTGATGTTTTGCTTGGTTCAAAGAGTGAACGCATTTCGGAAAACGGTCACGACCTTATAAGCACTTATGGTATAGGAAAGGAATTGAAAAAAAGTCAGTGGCAGGAATTAAACCGCTGCCTGCAAAATGAAGGTTATGTTGGAAAAACAGAAGAATACAACATGCTCTTTCTTACGCCAAAAGGCTACACGGCTTTAACAACAAGGCAGCCCTTTATTTTACCAGTTCGCTTCGATTTGGAAAAAGAAAAATCTGAAAAAGACTATGCCAGGGAAAAAAAATATTCTATTCAAAAAAAGACAGCTCTTTTTATTGCAAGCGACGATTTAGAAGGTCAAAGAATTGTAAGCGAATTGCGCAAATGGCGCCTTAACCTTGCAGAAGAAATGAATGTGCCACCTTACATTATTTTTGGTGACAAAACAATGTATGACATTGCAAGCAAAAAACCTCACACAATGTCGCGCCTGCTGGAATGCTACGGCATAGGCGAAAACAAAGCGGAAAAATTCGGCCAGGGAATTCTTACCATCGTGAATTCCTAAAATATATTTTTTATTTTTTTAAAGCATACCTGCTTTCCTTCAACCTTCCTTCCGCCACTTGCTTGCGCGCGGTCGTCTTCACTTCGTTCAGCCGACTGCCTTCGGCATGGCTACAGGAAGGGCTAGGCTGCTTTTAAATACAGCCGCTGAAATTTCAAAACACTTACACCGCCATGCTTTGTCAAAAAAATACAAAATCATACAAAAAAATAAAAATTAGACAAGAAAAATCTGTATTAAAATATTGTTATTACAGACATTTCTAAAAAAATTAGAGATAGAAAATAAGCTGCCATGGAGGTTTAACAATGAAAAAATATTTTATCTTTTATTTACTTGGCCACTTTTGCTTTTTTTGTCTTGCGGAGATGACAATATATGCAAAAGTAATTTATACAACTACGATGGAAAAAGTGCCTGCATCTTCATAGTAGTTGAAAATGAAACAGATGAAGATTTTTCAATATCGCTTAATTCTTACAGTTTTTCAGATGTATATAAATTAAAGCAACTGAAAAGTGATGCTGAAAGTTTAAAAACAAAAATAAATAGCAAGTCTTCTTCTGCCATTACATTGCCATTAATAGATAATCAAGTTATAAACTTAATTCCCATAACAAATTCTGCCTACAATCTTCACTACCAAAGCATCATAGGCACCATAACATACAGTGATTCTTCCACAAAAAAAATTACGGGTTACGATTTAGATAATCTAGAAATTTCTGGCATGAAAAAAGATGATTTTGACTTGTCTGGATTCGGTTACTATAAAGTAGACACAGCCATAAAGCCAGTAGATAAAACTTTTGGAATCTTCATTTCGCCAGATGAAAAAGTCAATGGAATAAAAGAAGGAACAATTATTCTAACTTTAAAAGTTACTGATTCTGGACTTGAATATTTCTATCAATAGTTACTGCAATTTTTAGAAACTTCCACTAATCAAAAAAAAACGTCTTTTGCTTTCTGTTAAAAGACGTTTTTTTACTGATATAAAATTTTTAATTTTCAAATACAGGGCATCTCTAAAAATTGCAATTTTTAAAGATGCCCTACAGTTACTTTCCAGAAAAAAATTATTTCTTAAACTGGAAATCATAGAAATCAAAATTTGAACCTGGCAGGAAAACAAAACTTACTTTGTTTTTACCCTTTACCCCATGGATGTCAAAAGTTTTTTCTACAATATCATCGGCTGCATCAAATTCAATAATGTCATTAAAGTCACCATTTTCACCAGAGAACTTCACGTGAATAGTGTTGTGCACATAAGGGCGACCATTAATTGTAATTTTTGAAGCAGGGCTGTCCGCAAAATCCATTGCATCAAAATCCAAAACAACATTGTTTCCAATTCCATTCACAGAAGCTTCTGCCTTTGTAAATGCATCACCAAAAATAAGAGAAGCATCAAGAGCATTCAGTTTAGCAAAAGCCTTTGCTTCCTTGTGGAATTTGAATCCCTGGAAAGAAAGTCCGGTAAGGAAAACAAAAGTGATTGTATGCAAACCGAACAATCTTCTTGGCAAAATGTGAATATTAGAATTGTATGTGTTGTAAATGCTTGGATGGCTGTAAGAACAGTCTGCAAGTTTTTTTCCGCTTTGACAGTCTCCGTCCCAAATTTCAAATTTCAATTCTGTATCAAAAGAAAAAATCGGAACTTCAAAAGTGTCAGCACCGTCGCTTCCAAAATCAACTCTGTCGAACGTGAAGAAAGTTTTTTCGTTGTGTGTAAAAGCTCCTCCATCAAAACTGAGTTCCAAGGCTTTTGAAGAAGATGAGTACTTGCAAGCTTCGATTAACTGGTAAGGAGACCGGCTGGCTTTTCCCAAACCAGTAACCTCAAATTCCAGTTCAGAAATTATTTCTGCATACTTACTACCATTTGAGCATGTGCATGTCAAACGGAAATTTCCATCACTCACGCCAGTAACTTTTGCTGTCAAACCGTCATCGCTTACTTCAATTTTTGCCGCATCACTTTTGACGCCTTCAAGCATCATTGCAGACCAGTCGAGTTTATAATTTTTTGCAGTCTGAGGAAAAACATTCGCCTTTACTGTTACGCATTTATTTTCCGCATTCAGATTTCTTTTTCCTTCACAAACCAATTCAATTTTGCGAAGAGGAATTTCCTGCATTTGCAAAGAAGAATCTTTTCCGCTTTCCTTAAAGGACTCTTCTTTATCAAGACGGCCATTTTTCAAAACAAGGACAGCATCTTTTAAGAGAGGACTTTCCGCTTTAATTTTAAAATTACCGTCACTGGATTTTACAACAGCAAGAAGTCTGTTAGAAAAAAGTTTTCTGCTTAAAGTTTTTTTGTCCGCAGACTGGTACTGTTCATAATCAGTTGAATCTCCGTTGTCAGCACCAATCAGTTCAGCTCCTTCTACAGACAGGAAAATTCTTGACCGGCTGTTTGCAACATCAATTCCATTTTTATCAAGAGTTGAAATATCAACAAAATAAAATCCGCCATCACAATATTTTTCTTCAAGAGACAAATGAATTGAAGCAGGGTCACCAAAAGATTCTTTTGCATCACGGCAAATTTCTTTTCCATAAGCATCATAAGCAACGGCTTCAATTTTTCCCCTGCTGTAAGGAATACCTTCCCATATTGCAGAAAGCTCTTCATCTTTTAAAGGATTCATATTTTTTTTACCCAAAGATTTTCCATTTACAAAAAGTTCAACCTGCGGTGCGTTAGAATAAATGCGGATGTCAATCAACTGACCTTCATTAAAATCCCAGTAAGGCAAAATGTGAACAAAGGCTTCTTTTTCAAAAGGAACCCAGCCGGCCTTGTACACATAGAATGTATCTTTTTTAAAACCAGCCGTATCAATTTGTCCAAAGTAAGAATTTTTTGTTGAATATGGAGTCGGTTCACCAATGTAGTCAAAGCCTGTCCACAAATACTGACCTGCGCAATATTCAGCGTCACGATCTTTTGTTACAACAATTGACGAAGATTTTGCGCCCCAGTTTGTAGAGCAGTTGCCAAGACAAGAACACTGGCTGTCCTGGTAAGTGAGCAGTCTGTTAGAAAGAGGAAAGTGATAAATTCCACGGCTTTGTACTGTAGAAGAAGTTTCGCTTCCGTAGATGCACCAGTCCGGATGTCTTTTGTGATGATCTTCGTAAAGACGTTCACCGTAGTTGTAACCCACAAGATCAATTTCCTCTGCACAGTGCTGACCTCCTTCCCATTCCATATAGTTGGAACCGATAGTGACCTTGCCGTTTTTTAGAGGATCATGAATTCTGCAAACACTTCTTAAATCTTTTGTGATTTCATATCCATTGCCTTCGTGGGTATCATAAATTTCATTTCCAATAGACCACATTATAAGGCAGGGATGATTTCTGTCACGGCGGACATAAGCGGCGCAATCTTTTCTGTGCCAGTCAATAAAATAATTTCCGTAGTCATAAGTTGTCTTTGACTTTTCCCACATATCAAAACATTCATCAATAACAAGAATGCCCATTTTGTCTGCAAGGTCCATTAACTTTTCGTCCGGAGGATTGTGGGATGTTCTGAGGGAATTAACACCCATCTCCTTCAGCATAAGAAATTTTCTTTTAAGGGATGGCAGATTGAATGCAGCTCCAAACAAACCAAAATCATGATGTTCACAAACACCGTGCAGTTTCACATGCTGGCCGTTTACAAAACACCCCTTATCTTTATCAAAGACTACAGTTTTAAAACCAACATTATTTTCTTCTTCATCAACAAGTTCCTGACCTGAAAAAATTTTTGTCTTAAGAATATAGACATTCGGATTTTCAAGACTCCAGATTTTTACATCCTTTACAGTGTAATGTTTTTTTACCAGAAGAATTTTATTTTTGTTAAAAGAAATTCCCATCTCTGGTGCATAAGGTTCAGTTTCTTCTGTTTGACAGTCACTTTCCATAAGTGCAATTTCATTACCATCGCTGTCAAAAATTGAATTGACCACAGTCAGATTTTTTAAACCATCTGCTGCATGACTTTCCACTTCTGTCTGAACAAAAATTTTCCATTCATTTTTATTGCAATCATCGGAAGAATTTTTTTCTGTAGAAAAATAAATTCCATCGTTTACAATTCTTGTATCATTCTTTGTAATAAAAAAGACATCGCGGAAAATTCCTGCTCCTGAATACCACCTGGTATTTGGAGATTGATAAACACAAATCACTTGCAGAGTATTTTTCCCCTGCCAAAGGAAATCCGTAATGTCAAATTCTACAGTCGAATATCCGTATTTCCATTCGCCCGCTTTTTTTCCGTTAACATAAAGGGCCCAGTTCATGTAAACTGCACCAAAGCGAATGTAAAAACGCTTACCCTGCATTTTCTTTAGATCAAAATCTTTTTTGTAAAAGCCCACGCTGTTTTGATAAAGATTTTTTGCATCACTAATAAGATAGTCGTACGGCAGACTTACGCTTTTGTAAGGCTGATTTTCTTTTCCAAAAAAATCATCCGGCGCAAAAAGAATGGGTTTTGAATTTTCATCAGTTTTGTTTTCGATTAACAATTTGCTGAATGACCAGCCATCATTAAAAAGTTCCTTCATATTTTCCTCACTAAAAAATCCCTCTAACTGCAGACACTTGTATTTTATCAGACTTAATGAAATTTATTTAAAAAGTTTTCTACATTCCAGGTAGAATCTTTTTTCACTCGCTTCACCCATAGAAAAACTTTTTCTTGGCAAAGGTCCAGTTTTTTGGATTGTATCAAAAAATGAATCTTTTGCAATCGGTGGCAGCAAAATGCTTAAAGCTCCTTCCTCTTTTCCCAAGCGGAAAACTTCACCGCTTCCATGAATGTAGTCAATTTGAATTTTTTCATTTTGATTTTGATTTTCACCAGAAATAAAATCATCTAAAAGCGGCTGCAGTCTGGAAACAGCCAGCTCCTTTAAATCACATTCAAGCAGAATATATTTTTGAAAATTATTTTCTTTGTAAACAAAACCAAAAGACGAAGTTGAAGAATGAACTTTTTCTTCAAGAGACTTTTCGCTTTGACATTCACTCAACTTTCCATCCAGATTTTCCTTTACAAAAGAAATAAGTTTTTTTGCATCCGCATTAAAAAGCACACGGTGGATCGGTTCAAAAGTCAAACCTTCATCATAAATATTTACAATTTCAACAAGGGCATACCTTACAGAAGAATTTTTGTCACAAGGATTTTCTTTTTTGTATTGATCCCAGACAGCCTTTGCAGTTGCCAGAGAATGATTTCCATCTCCAACTGCAAACATAAAAGACGAACCGTCAGCATCTGTATTTCTGGATTTTATTTCTTTTAACGCATCATAAAGATTTTGCATTTGCACATCAGACTTTACAGACCAGCCAGTAATGTGTCCCGCATTCATCATAAGATCGCCATCATAAAGGGGAGCATTTTTTTTCGCCAGCTGACCGCACTTTTCTACAAAAGATTTTTTTTCATCATTTACCAGAAGCATAATGTGGGGCAGTTCAAGGGCAGCACCATTTCTGATTTCCTTTCTGGGAGGAATGCGGTCAACAATAGTTGCTTCAGTTGCGCGTATGAAAGATTTACTGAAAGGTTTCCATTCGTAAGAATCCAAATCTATTGCGCAAACCAAACCGGCTCTGCATCTTCCATACTGGGTTTTTCTTTCTACGTAGATAAATTCATTTTCACCTTTGTCAAAAATATTTTCAGACAGATAACTTTTCATTGTTGCTTTGATTTTTTCAATCCGCTCTTTTCTGTCAGCAGAATTAAGATAGACTTCCGGCAAAATTAAATTTAATGTCGAAGGCGAAGCAGAAACTATTTCTTCAACTTTTTTCCAGTAAGATAAATCCTGCGTATACTGGTCGCAGGCAATTACTGACCATGTGGAAAGATCTTTTTTTACAGGCAAAAGAATTTCAGGAATTTGAATTCCGAATTCAGAAAAATCATTCATATAAAACATCCATAAAAATCCGCAGCAGCGGGCGCAGAAAGCCTTGCCATGCAGTTTAAAAAACAACGTTTGGACACTGCAGGGATAAAAATTACAAAAATATAATTTTCATCTCGCCTTCCTTTAAAAAAAATTATATCGGTAACTTTTTTTTTATGCTATAGTATTGAATATGAGTTCTTTGGAAATTCAGCAGCGACAAGTTCAAAAGCAGGCCCAGGTTTTAAGTCAAAAAACAATTCAGTCTCTGGAAATTCTTTCTCTTTCTTCAGATGATTTGCTTGAAAAAATTTACAAAAGCGTCCAGGAAAATCCGGCACTGGAAATTAAAGAAAATCAAAAGAGGGCAAAAAGCAAATCTTTTGACGGCACAAGAATTTCTTCAACAAACGCCCAGGGCCAAATGGCCTCTGACAATTTCCAAAAAGCCCTCGAAGCAAAAGAAGCAAAAGGTGAATCCTTAAAAGAACATTTACTTTCTCAAATCAACATGATGAACTTAAGCCCTGACCGCCAGACCCTTTGTGAAAAATTAATTCACAACCTGGACGAAAAAGGTTTTCACATACTTTCGCCCCTTTCAATTCTAAAAAGTCTGGAAGGAAAAAAATCTTTTGCCTTTCTGGAAGAATGTCTTTCAACAGTTCAGACACTTGACCCGCCGGGCCTTTGCGTAAAAAATACAGAAGAAAGCCTTTTAGTTCAGGCGAAAGAAAAAAATGCTTCCACATTAACTCTTTTCATTTTAGACGGCCACCTTGATTTTATAAATCCTCCCCAGGCAGAAAAGGCTTTAAAAAAAGTCACATCTTTTTTAGAAAAACAAAAAGAACTTTTTGGAAACAATTTATCAAACCTCAAAGAAATTCAAAATGCAAAAATCAATGAAAACGAAATTCAAAAATCAATTGATTTTATAAAAAAACTGGATCCTTTCCCGGCCAGAAATTTTTCCAGCGAAGACACCATTTACATCAGCCCGGACATTCATGTTGAAATTCTGGAAGAAAAAAATGTAAATGAAAATTTTCAAAATGGAATTGTCAGCGGAAAAGAAAAAAATTTTCTTCTTACCCTTTCAAATGATTTTTTGCCAGAACTTTCACTCAACAAAGATTTTGAAAAATTATTAAAAAATAAAAAAGACAACCTTGATTTAAAAACAAAAAAAGATTTATCAGCCTCTTTAAAAAAAGCACAAGATCTTATTGAAGCCGTCACCTTCAGGCAAAACACACTTTTAGCAGCATGCTGCATCATCACAAAAAAACAGGAAGATTTTTTTCTTTACGGTCCAGGCCACTTAGAAACATTCACCCAAAGGGAACTGTCAAAAATTTTACACGTACATGAAAGCACCGTTTCCAGACTGGCAAACATGAAATACCTTCAGTGCCACTGGGGACTTTTTGAATTAAAATATTTTTTCACAAATGCCGTAAACAAAAATCAATCTGCAAAAGGCCCCAGTCACGACCAGGTTCTTTTTGCAATCAAAGAAATTTTGACCGCTCCTTGCCCAGACAAAAAAAAATTAAGCGACCAGCAGCTTGCAAACCTTCTGGAAAAAAAAGGAATCAAAATCGCTCGCCGCACCGTGGCCAAATACCGCGCCGAATTAAACATCTGCTCTTCTTATCAAAGATAATTTTTTTACCTGGCGACCCTTTACGAATAGCGTGTATGTTTTTCCGCGCCTGTTTACGAAACGAATACCACTTTCCAAAAGCGCCACTTCTCTACGAATACCCAACATTTTCTTTTTACGGGCAAAGCTGGACCTTGCAGAAAAGCCTTCCGCAGCCCGCTAACGCTCGGTCTCCGCTTTTTGCTTTGCCTTAGGAAAATTACTTTTTATAAAAAAAATGCTATATCAAAAAAA
>CAVJHV010000071.1:0-11864 GCA_963649315.1 Treponemataceae bacterium
AAAAAAAATGACTGCAATTAAAAGCAGTAAAAAGGAGCCCCAATGAAAAAAAAATTATTAACTGTAACTTTTTTATTTTTAGCCCTGCCTTTTTTTACCCAGGAGTCAGTGAAGACAGAAGACGCAAAAAGTGAAGCAAAGCATGGCGACCTTCCCCTTCTTGAAAAAGTTGGAACTTACAAATGCGGTCGCCAGCCAAAGCAAGTTCTTTTTTCGCCGGACAATAAATTTATTATAATGCCCCTTCTTGATGACAAGGGATTTGATGTTTTTTCTGTTGAAGAAAAAAAAGTCATAAAGCGCATTGCTCCGCCTGAAAGCAGCAAAGTAGGATTTGCAGAAGGGCTTTTTATACCTGAAAAAAATTCTTTTTTTGTCAGCCAGATGACGACGGCAAAAATTCACGAATACACCTACCCTGATTTTGAATACAAGCGTTCTATTTCTACAGAAGGAACATGGTCAAAATTTATTGTTTATTCAAAAGAAAAAAATCTTCTGGCAGTTTCAAACTGGGTTTCTAATGACGTGTCTTTAATTGATTATGATTCAGGACAAGTTCTTTTTAAATTAAAAACAGGCCTTGCCCCTCGCGGACTTTATTTTATAAACAGGGGAAAAGAAATTTTGTCTTTAAGTTTTGACGGCGGTTTAATAGAAAAGTTTGACACAGAAAATGGCAAGCGCATAGACTTTATCAAAATTGAAAAGGCCGCAATGAGGCACATTGTCCTTGACAGTGAAGAAAAATTTGCCTACATAAGCGACATGTACCACCGCCAGATTTTAAAAGTGGACATGGAAAGTTTTTCTATAAAAGAAAAAGTAAAAGTCTTTAACAATCCAAACACAATTGACCTTTACAAAAACCGCTATCTTTTTGTCAGCTGCCGTGGTCCAAACAACCCGGAAGATTACACAAAGCGGTCTTTGGTAAACGGACAAATTTTCATAATAGACACAAAAGACATGTCTGTAGTAAAAACTTTTGAAGGCGGAAATCAACCGACTGGGCTGGACCTAAGCAGTGACGAAAAATATCTTTGCTTTTCAAATTTTCAGGACGAAGATATTGAACTTTATTTGATCAAGTAAAACCTTTCAAAATTTAAAATGTCCTTTTTGGACACTGCCACCTGTGGCATTTTATTTTAGAGAGCCTCTAAAAAATCATCTGACAAAAAAGGCCTCCACTTCAAAAAAAGTGAAGGCCATCTTCTATTTTGAGCATCTTAAAAATTAAAGGGAATCAAAAAATCCTTTAGCCTTTAAAAGTTCCGCATTCAAAATGCCGCCAAGTGCAGCTCCTCTTTTTGTGTTGTGGCTGAGGGCAACAAATTTGATATCAAAAACTTTGCAAGGGCGAAGGCGTCCAATCACGCAGGCCATGCCCTTTTCTGTTTCGCGGTCACGTCTTGGCTGAGGACGATTTTCTTCGTGGCGGACAACAATAGGGTGTTCTGGAGCAGAAGGCAGTTTCAATTCCTGAGGAAGTGAAGTGTATGATGTCCAGATTTTTTCAATTTCTTCAAGAGAAGGCTTTTTGTCATCAGGCAAATCAAATTCCAAAGAAACGCATGCTGTGTGTCCGTCTATTACAGGAACGCGTGTACAAGTTGAACTTACAAGAGGCCCCTGAGCATTAGAAATTTTTTCTCCATCCACCTTACCCAAAATCTTTAAACATTCGTTTTCTGTTTTTTCTTCTTCACCGCCAATGTATGGAACAATATTGTCTATCATATCAAAAGAAGGAACGCCCGGGTAACCGGCACCAGATGTTGCCTGCAAAGTCGTAACAATCATTCTTTTAACAGGATAGCCAGCCTGGATTAATGCATGAAGAGGCATCATGTATGTCTGCAAAGAACAGTTTGGCTTTACAACAATAAAGCCCTTGTCCCAGCCATGATGTGCCTTTTGTTTCTGTATAATGTCCAGGTGAGAATAGTTAATTTCCGGAACTAACATGGGCACGTCTTCTGTCCAGCGGTTTGCGCTTGCGTTAGAAACAACCGGAATGCCCAAAGCAGCATAGGCTTCTTCCAAAGCCTTAATTTCATCCTTTCCCATTTCCAGGGCTGAAAAACAAAACTTGCACTTACCTAAAGCCAGTTTTGCATCGTTTGCATCCTGAATGGTAAGGTTTGCCACATCACCAGGAATTTCTTCACCAATAAGCCACTTTGAAGAAACAACATCCTTGTAAAGTTTGCCAGCACTTCTTGGAGAAGCCGCAACATAAGTTACCTTAAACCATGGATGATTTTCCAAAAGCTTTATATATCTCTGGCCTACCATTCCCGTAGCGCCCAAAACACCAACTGCAATCTTTTCTGCCATACATTTCTCCTATAAAAAGTCCGCCTTAGCGGCAGCGCAGGAAGTACCAGACCAGCACCTCCTTGACATCTGTTAAAAATTCATTCATGTCTTTTTCAGATCAGGCACTCTAGCCATGCCCTTCACAAAAAATTACAAGCCGCACTTAACCATTGCGTCTTCAATAATCTTTTTTGCTTCAGCCGTAGGTTCAACCAAAGGCAGGCGCAGGTAACCGGCAGGCAGGCCCTTTACATTCATTGCATACTTTATGCAGGAAGGATTTCCGTCCACAAAAGCTGCTTTAAAGAAAGGCTGAAGTCTGTAATGCATGCTTCTAGCTTTTTCGTAATTTCCAGAAAGAGCATCGTGAACCAGCTGAGACATTAAGTCCGGAATAAGATTTGTTACAACAGAAATTACTCCATCACCGCCACATGCAATCAATGGCAAAGTCAAACCGTCGTCACCACTCATGACAGAAAAATCATCTTTATTCAATTTGATTTTTTCAATCACTTCCATCATTTGATTTATGTTACCGCTGGCTTCTTTTACACCCGCAATGTTTGGAAGATTTGCAATGCGGCAAAGGGTAGAAGTCGAAATATTTTTTCCGGTTCTGCCCTGAATGTTGTAAACAACAATAGGAATGCCCACAGAAGAAACAGCTTCAAAGTGGCGGAAAATTCCTTCATCACTTGGTTTATTATAGTAAGGAGTTACAACCAGAGCATAGTCTGCTTTATATTCTTTGGCGCGTTTGACATAACGAACAGCATCACGAGTATTGTTGCTTCCGGCACCAATCATCACTTTTACATTCCTGCCGTTTTTTTCGTTAAAGTCTTTAACTAAAGGCATAGTCAGCTGAATGATTTTTTCTTCTTCGTCTTCATCCAGAGTTGGTGTTTCACCGCTTGTGCCCAAAATCAAAATACCATCAATTCCCTTTTCCATTTGAAAAAGAACATTTTTCCTGAAACCTTCAAAGTCCACGCTGCCATCCAAAAGCATAGGCGTAACCATGGCTGTCCAGGCTCCCCTTAAACTTGCCATAAAAACTCCTTGAACTGCAATTTATGTGCGCCCTGCAGTTCTTACAAATTTTTCAAGATTATTGCATATTTATGCAAAACAATCAATTAAATGAATTTTTGTGATTTTTTCTTTTTTTGGAGAAAACTGATTTAAAGACGGCTTTCCGTGGCTCCGCTTTCGCTCCGTTATTTTTTTGAATTTTCAATTCAAAAAAATAATCCCTTCGGGCCCACTCCAATCCGACTAGTGCCCCTTTAAAAATCCAAGGGCAAAAAATAAAAAGTGCCACCTTTTTGTCTGATAGGAGTAAACAAACACAGGCAGCACTTTTTAAGTCTTTTTAAATAAATATTTTGAATACAGGGCAAGCCCCTTATGTGAATCTCTCATCCAGGAAACCTAAGAGCATCTTCTAAAAGCTGAAAGAATTTTAAAGCTTCCTTAAAGTCCGCTGTCTTAAGTATAAAGTATATTCTAACCCAGTTTTCCCAAAAAAAACATGAAAAATAATGATTTAAAAAAAAATTGTTATCCCTTTTCAAAATGCGCTTAGCCGGCCGTGAAAGCCCGCAGTCACCCGCGACAGTGTCGCGGGTGATGAGCGTTAGCGAAGGCTGGAAGGGCCGTTTAACAAAAGGCGGGATGCTTCAAAAAAAATTAGTGGCAACTATGAAAATTCGAAGGCATCTGGTAAAAAAGGATTGAAAATGATTTTTTACTAGATGCCCTATATTGAATTGATAAATGAAGTCCGCTAAAATGCTTTTATGGCTGGAAATACTTTTGGGCAGGCTTTCAGGGTTACGACTTTTGGTGAAAGTCACGGACAGGCGCTGGGCTGTGTGGTTGACGGACTGCCGGCTGGTCTTGCAATAGACATGGATTTTATACAGGCGGAATTAGATAAAAGAAAACCTGGCGGGCAAAATGCGGCTGTTACTCAGCGAAAGGAAGATGACAAGGCTGAAATTTTAAGCGGCGTCTTTGAAGGAAAAAGTACAGGCTGCCCCCTTGCAATTTTGATAAAAAACACAAATCAAATTTCAAAGGACTACAGTGACATTAAGGACATCTTTCGCCCGGGTCATGCGGATTTTACTTTTTACAAAAAATATGGCATTCGTGACTACAGGGGCGGTGGCCGTTCCAGTGGCAGGGAAACCTGTGCCAGAGTTGCGGCCGGGGCACTTGCAAAAATATTTTTAAAGGAAAAAGGCATTTCTGTCAGGGCTTACACAAAAAGCGCACTGGGAATCGAAAGTGACAAATCAAAATACCAGGACTCTAATATAGAAAAAAATTATTTCAAATGTCCAGATATGGATGCAGGCGTGAAAATGCAAGCGGCAGTAGAAGAACTTTCTAAAAAAGGCGATTCTGGCGGTGGAATAATTGAATGTGTTGTAAAGGGGCTGCCTGCGGGATTGGGCGAATGTGTTTTTGACAAAACTGACGCTCTTTTGGCCCATGCAATTCTTTCGATTGGAGCCGTCAAGGGAATTGAATTTGGCGCTGGCTTTGAAGCGGCAAGTCTTTTGGGCAGCAGCAATAATGATCAAATGGCAGAAGGCGGTAAATTTCTTTCTAATAATGCAGGCGGAATTCTGGGAGGAATGACGAACGGCAATGACTTAATTTTCCGGGCGGCTGTAAAAGCGGTTCCAAGCATTTATTTAAAACAGCAGACTGTTGACAAAGAAATGCATGCAGTCAGCATTGAAATTAAAGGCAGGCACGATGTATGCCTTTGCCCTAGAATTGTTCCTGTGATTGAAGCAATGACTGCAATCACACTGGCGGATCTTTACCTTAGAAATCTTGCTGCAAAAATTTAGTTTTTGGAGAATAAAATGTCAAAATCAAGAAAATCAAATAGAAAAATATTTTGTCCCCTAACAATTATTGGGGGGCTGGCAGCTTTTATTTTTTGTGCCTTTGCCTCCTTTCTTTACGTAAAAAAGGCACTTTCATGCCTGGAAGTAAAAGCGGCAGAAAGTTTAAACCAAATACAGACGGCTGCTTTAAAAGAGGCTCAAAAATCATATGAGGATTCCCTGCCACTTTTAAACCGCCTGCCTTACTCTGTTCAGGAAAAAGACTTGGACCTTTACTGCAAGGCTGCCATTTTAATCGACGCCAAAACAGGCAGCGTCATCTACGAACAAAATGCTGACCAGGAAATTCCGCCTGCTTCAATGACAAAACTGGTTGAAATGTATGTTGTTTACGAAGCAATAGATGCAGGACAGGCAAGTCTTACGGACATTGTTCCTTTACCGGAAGAAAGCTGGGCGCAAAATTTACCATGGGACGCTTCCAGAATGGGTCTGGATCAAAATCACATTGTAACATTAGATGAACTGCTTTTGGGTCTGGCCATTCCAAGTGCAAACGATGCGTCAATTGCCATTGCCTCATACATTGCAGGCAGTATGGACGCCTTTGTAGAAAGAATGAACAAGGCTGTAAAAGATCTAGGCCTTAGTCACACTCACTTTGTAGAATCTTCGGGATACAGCGAACTCAATGTTACAACACCAAGGGAATTTGCGGCTTTTTGCAAAATCTATGTAGAAAAATATCCATGGGCCCTGGAAAAATATCATTCCAAGGAATCACTCCGCTACCCTCAGGAAAATAATTTACCTTCTTACCAAATGCACATGGCAGACACTCTTGCCTACACTCAGCATAACACAAACAAACTTTTGGGCCGCCTTAAGGGAGTTGACGGTCTTAAAACAGGTTACATCGATGAATCCGGCTACAACCTTGCCCTTACAGCTAAAAGGGAAAACACCCGTTTTATCAGCGTAACAATGGGAGGCCCCGGACACGGCACATCTGAAGGCAACCGCTACAGGAATGCAGACGGCACAAGCCTTATGACATACGCTTTTTCGAATTTTGCCGATTACATTGCACCTGACGCTAAAAGCAAAAAGACCCACAAGTACACGGTGGCTCTTTTGGGAACAAAAGAAAAATCATTGAATCTTCTTCCTGCAAAAGACGAAACATTTACAGTTCCTTTTATTACAGGTTCAAATGTTAATGATTCTGTGGCTGCGGTAAAAGTTTCAGTTGAACTGCCTAAATTCATTGAAGGTCAGTGTAATGTGGGTGACCAGTACGGAACAATAACTTATTCTATTGGAAAAAATGAACTGTACCAGCTGCCTCTTGTGGCAGACAGAAGTACCAGTCCTTTAAAGGGACTTGCAAAAGCCAGGGCCCGGGGATTTGCACTTGTAATAAATGCCTTTTCCCCTGGTAAATAAAATTTGAATGGCAAAAAAAACGTCTCTAAAAAAAGGGCCCTCTCTTTCAGGAAAGCAGGCTCTTTTTTTATTTGATTTTGCATATTGAAAAAAATACAGTCATCGTTTTTTTTATTTGATTTTTACAAGTTTTAAAGGATCTACAGGCTTGCCGTTTTTGTAAACAGTAAAATGCAAATGGTTTCCAGTTGAATATCCTGTTGTTCCCACAAGTCCCACCTGGGTACCCTGTTTTACAAACTGGCCTTTCTTTACACTGATTTTGCTCATGTGACCGTAGAGACTCTGGTATCCGTCTTCGTGTTTAAGAATTACGTAATTTCCGTAAAGGTTTGACCAGCCGGCAACAGCAACGGTTCCTTTCATGGAAGCTTTGATTACAGTTCCCTTAGGACAGGCAAAATCTACACCCTTGTGGTTTGAAGCAGCACCTGTTATAGGATCTTTTCTAGGTCCAAAGTAAGAAGAAATCCTGAACTTTGCAGAAATAGGGCAAATCCACTTTTCTGTGTCACCCATGGCTTTTTTGAGAGCAGCTGCCTCCATTTTTGCGCCAGGAATAAAAATCTTTTGGCCTGCGAAAAGCGTGTCTGAAGACAAATCGTTTACGTCAAGAATGTCTTCTATTTTTGAACCGTATTTTGAAGCAATTATAGCAAGAGTATCACCTTTTTTTACGGTATGATAAAGACCGTCTGTAGAAGGAATGACCAGCTTCTGGCCCACAAGAATTTCCCTTACATTAGAAATATTGTTCAGGGAAATAATTGAAGAAATGTTTGAAAGACCGAATTTTTTAGCAATGCCAGAAATGGTGTCTCCGTTTTTAACAGTGTAATTTTTAAAAGTAACAGGTTCTTTAATCTTTACGCCTTCAAAAAGGGAAAGTCCCGCCTGGTCAAGTAGCATGCCGTTTTCGTCAACAGCTTCTTCTTCCATGGCAAAATCCAAAAGCTGATTGTCCAGATATTCCATAAGGGCACCGTCCCTTTCTTCAAAAGAAACAATGTCAGCCCTGCTTTCCAGAGAATCCAAAATGCGGGAAACAAAAAATGGAACGCTGGCCACCAAAGCCATTGCCGGAATCAGCCACCAGAATCTGGACGAAGCTATAAAAAGGTGTTTTGCATAAGAAGCAAGAGATTTTATATTTTGAATGATGACTTTAAAAGACAAATCTTCCCTTTCCACTTTTGTGCGGGAATCATACAAAAAATCATCATAAGAAATGTTTTTTTCCTTTCTTAATTTAAAAATGCTTCTTTTGTTTTTTTTCCGGATATAAATTTTAGTTATAGCTGATTATTTCCATATAATTTATATCGACATTTGCAAAATGACTTATTAGAATATTTTTTTAGAGATGCCCATATATGGGGCAGTTTGAATCTGCAAATCCTGAAGGCGGTTTTGAAAAAGATTTATTGACTGAAAACAAAAAAGAGGCAGCACTTGAAAAATAAATTAAAAAAACTTTTTTTAACAATTGCAGTTTTTCTGATATTGTTCACCATTTTAAAATCCTGCATTCCTGAAACTTTTAAAATTGACGGCACTTCCATGGAACCAGGCCTTGTAAAAGGTGACAGGGTGTGGATGAACCGTCTTTCCTACGGATTTTCACTTTTTTTCCTGGATCACCTTCTGCTTCAGTGGCAAGAACCGCAATCTGGTGACATTGTAATTTACCGCATGAATGGGCATTATGTTATTAAAAGATGTGTTGCTGTGGCAGGCACATCGCTGGAATATTCGGCAAAAGATGGTTATAATTTGATTGTGGGAGAAAAAACTTATCCGCTTTCGGAAACTCAGTATCACCACATGTTTTTAAGCAGGGCTGTACCCCAGGGAATGGTTTTGTGCATTGGTGACAACTACAAAAGTTCCATAGATTCAAGAACTTACGGTTTTGTTTCCACAAAAGACATAATCGGCAAAATTATTAACAGGTAGATTTCAGGTAGATTTTATGCAGACAAACGGATTTTTTAAAAAGGCAAAATTATGGATTGTTTTTACTCCGCTTGTAATTTTTGCCCTTGTAATTCTTTTTAGATTTTTAAGTCTTTCTTTTATGGACGCAGACAGTGAAACAGAAGAAAAAGTTTCTGTGGAAAGAGGTTCCATTGTTGACAGAAACGGAAAGCCCCTGGCAGTTCAGTCAGTTTACTATCATTTTGGAGCAACTCCAAAAGTCATAAAGGACAAGGAAAAGTTTGCAGACATAGTTTGCCCTTACATCAACTTAAGCCGTGAAGATTTGCTTTTAAAACTTGAAGAAAACGCTTCATCAAAATTCATTTACATTCAAAAAAACATGCAGCAGGATCAATATGAAAGTTTAAATTCCGCCTTGGCAAAAGCAGGCTTTTCGAATGCAGTTTCTTTTGAAGCCCATGCAGGCCGTGTTTATCCGGAAAACGAACTGGCCAGCCATGTAATTGGTTACATGGGAACAGATTCAAAAGGTTTGAGTGGAATTGAATATTCAATGCAAAGTGAATTGCAGCCGAGTGCAGGTGAAAATCAAAGTGGCACCGTTTTTGGAAACAACGTTTACCTTACAATCGATGCAAACCTTCAGTACAAACTGGAAGAACTTTCAAAAAAAGCAATGGAAGAAACACAAGCCGAAAGTTTAATGCTTATTGCAAGTGACGCAAAAAGCGGAGAAATACTTTCTTACATTTCTTTGCCGGAAGCAAATTTAAATGAATACCCAAGTTCCAAAATGGAAGAAAAAAAAGACAGACCTGCAACTACAAATTATGAACCAGGTTCAGTTTTTAAAATCTTTTCAATAGCGTCATTTTTAAATTCCAGAAGCATCAGTCAAAATCAGGAATTTGTATGTGACGGAGTTTATGAAAAATTAACAAACCGCGGCGAAAAAATCCGCATCACTTGTCTTGAACACCACGGCTCCCTTACACCAGAAGGTGCTTTGGTATACTCGTGCAACGACGCCCTTGCCCAAATGAGTGAAACCATGGGAACAGATTCATTTCTTGAATACATCCACGACTTTGGTTTTGGAGAAAAGACTGGAATTGAACTGCCAGGAGAAACAAAAGGTTCTGTAAAAAATCAAAATGATAAATTATGGTCAGCACGTTCTAAGGCAACTATTTCCATAGGCCAGGAAATTTCTGTGAGCGCCCTGCAAATGGTACAGGCAGCAAGTGTTATTGCCAACCGCGGCTGCATGGTAAAACCTACACTCATCAAAAAAATTACCGATAAAGACGGCAACGAACTAAAAAGTCACACAATAACATACGGCAACCAGGTAATCCGCTCGGAAACAGCAAATTACATTTTGGACAGCATGAAAAGAACTGCCCAGATAGGAACAGGCGCAAGAGCTGCTTTGGCAGATATTTCAATCGGTGTAAAAACTGGAACTGCGCAAATGGCAGACAGGGTAAAAGGCGGCTATTCAGACACAGACTTCCTTTCCAACTGTCTGGCAATTTTCCCAGTCGAAAATCCACAGATTATCCTTTACATTGTAATTGAAAAAGCAAAGGGAGAAACTTACGCTGGCAGAATTGTTGCACCAGTAATCAGAGATGCAGCAGATGAAATAATTGACCACTTAGGCCTTACCCGTTCCGGAGCAGCAAGTCTTGAACATTCAGGTGAAGTTTTTATAAATGATTCCCCTGAAATAATTGTAGGAACAAAAGTTCCAGACTTTACGGGCAGACCAAAAAGAGACCTTTTGCAGCTTTTGGAAAGGGAAGATTTAAACGTTCAAATAAACGGCCAGGGCTATGTTGTAAGACAATACCCGGCAGCCGGCAGTCCAGTTACGGAGAACATGACAATTGAACTCTATCTGGAATAAAAACATAAGCCTTTTTAAAAAACGCTTTCCTAAACTTTATGAACTTTTAAATCTAGAGGAATATGATTTTTCTAAAAGTGATGAAGAAAGTGACAGAATAAAACTTTTTCAGGCAAAAAATTCGCAGGTAAGCGGCATTTTAAATGGGCTTCTTTTACATTCAAAATACAATCCTGGCCGCGAAGCAAAAAATCTGCTTTCAAAAATTGATGAAGAAAAATGTCAGGGCATAATATTTTTTTCTTTCGGCCTTGCATACGGACCTCTTGAAGCAGCCCAGACTTTTATGGCTAAGGGCATGGAAGGTCCAGTTTTGATTTTAATTGAAAAAGATAAAAGCTTTCTTGAAGCAGCCCTTTCTGCCGTAGATTTGCAAATTCTTTTTGATTACCCCAAGCTGCTTTTTATAATTGATGCCAGCGAAAAAGATACAGAAACTTTGATGCAAAATTACAAAAAGGAAAATTCTTTTATTTATTCAATTCCAGCACAAAGCGAGCACGCAAAAAAATATTATAAAGAAGTGGAATCGTTTTTGGAAAAAAATTCCCGCAAAGAGGAAATAAATTCTGCAACACTTGAAAAATTTTCCCACCTGTGGCTTAGGAACAGTTTAAAAAACATGCACTACCTTTACCAGCTGGACGGAATAAAAATTTTTTTTCAAAAAGCAAAAGACATTCCCTTTACAATTCTGGCTGCCGGTCCTTCTCTAAAAAAAGTCAGTCCCTATTTAAAAGAAATAAAGAAGCGTTCAATTTTGATTGCTGTAGACACAGCCCTTCACGCATGCCTTAAAGAAGGAGTGGAACCAGACTTTATAATCATCATGGACCCGCAGTACTACTGCGCCCGCCATCTGGATTTTTTAAAAAGCCCTTCTTCCATTTTGATTTTGGAAAGTGCCGTTTACCCGTCAGTTTTTGACTTTGACTGCAAAGAAAAAGTTTTATGCACATCAATGTTTCCACCGGGACAGTTCTTTGAAAAGAAAATAGGCCTGAAGGGAATTATAAAAGCAGGCGGTTCCGTTACGACAAGCGCCTGGGATTTTGCATTTAAATGTGGAACAAAAGAAATTTTTCTTGTCGGAATGGATTTGGGCTTTCCTGGGAAAGAAACACATGTAAAAGGTTCTCAGTTTGAAGAAAAAATTCATTGCCTTTCAAACAGATTTAAAAGCGCTGAAACTTTTAACATACAAAGCCTTTTGAGCGGGGGAAAAGTTACCGGCAAAGATTATGATGGAAATGATATTCTTACAGATGAAAAAATGTCTGTCTTTAAGTGGTGGTTTGAAGAAGCCTGTCAGGAAGCAAAAAAAGTAAACTGTCAGACATATTCTTTAACCCCACAAAGCCTTGCTG
>CAVJHV010000072.1:0-7040 GCA_963649315.1 Treponemataceae bacterium
GTTAAACATGCACGGCTTTCGTAAACTGACACGGCTTTTGGGACTGGCACGCATTTCGTAAAGCAGCCCGCGGTTAAACATGCACATCTTTCGTAAACAGGCAATCCTTTTTCAACATACACGTCTTTCGTAAAGTTGCCTGTGTTAAACATGCACGGCTTTCGTAAACTGACACGGCTTTTGGGACTGGCACGCATTTCGTAAAGCAGCCCGCCCGAAAATTGCAATTTTTACAGACTCCCATTATAATAAAATCATGAAAATTGATGCTAAGGTTAAATGTGAAAATAATGAACTTTATTTTTTAGACGGGCGCAAATGTAATCTGGAAAGTGCCCAGGTTATTCATGCGGAAGCTTTTTGCCGTGATGTAAAAAATCTTTGCGCCAGAGAAAAATTTTTTCTTATCACTTTGCCATGGACACTTTGCGGAATGAATGAGGAATCTTACAACGAAGAATTTCTTGCTCAACTGCGTGACGCTTTAAAAGTTTTAGACGAAAATGAATCTTATGCCCTTATGTGCCCCCTCTGCGATGCGGATGCGGCTGACCAGGCTGGAAAAGAGGCTTTTGTAGCTGCCATGAAACACACTGCACGCAGAATAAAGGACTGTGAAAACGTTGTGGGCTTTGAAATTCCAGACAATCTTCCTGCAGATTTTTTTGTGGAAGAACTTTCGGCCAAACATCAGCAATATGTTTTTTTTACGGACAATGCAGATCTTTTGAAAAATTCCGCTTTTGTTAAACTTTAATTTCAGGTCTGACGGTGGAAAAGGAAAGCAGTCAGTCTTTTTTGACAAGCGTAATTGTTTTTTTTACAGTTTTTCTCATTTTAGCCTGCCTTGCTTTTCACTCCATTTATTTTTCTTTGTCTGAAAAAGAAGTAGAATCCCTTGCGGAAAGTGAAAGCTCAGTTTTGCTTTCAGATGAAGAAGAGGAAGAAGATATTGCTTATTTTTACCGCCTTGACCAGGGAGAAGTTTTGCTGGAAGAAAGCGATGAAGAAGAAAGTAAAAAATTAATTTCTGTAACAGAACTTTCTTTTGAACTTTACCGGTCCCCAAAAACGCGGCTGGCAGTAGAATGGTTTTACAGCGACTTAACCGGTAACCGCAGCGTATCCCTGGCAATCCTGAAAAATGCTGAAAAATTCAACATTCCCTTTCCACTGGCCTTTTCTCTGGCACATGCAGAAAGCCGTTACAAGGTCAGGGCCTACAATGTAAACACAAACGGCAGCGTTGACCGCGGTCTTTTTCAGTTAAATTCATCATCCTTCCCATATCTTACAGAAGAAGAATTTTTTAATGCAGACACTTCTTCTTATTATGGCCTTTCACATTTAAATTACTGCATGAGCCTTGGCAAAAACGAAATAGTCGCCCTGGCCATGTATAACGCCGGTCAGGGCCGCGTAAAAGGCAGTGGCACCCCTTTTTCAACACTAAACTACATTTATTCAATAGAAAGCTACAAGGAAAAAATCGAACAGAACTTTACCCTGGAGGTCTTGTCTTACTACAAGGACACTCTTTACCTGGAGGAGTAGGTCGGCTGTTTTACGAAATGAGTACCAGTCCCGAAAGAAGTGCCAGTTTACGAAAGCAGCTGCGGTCTGTTTTACGCCCCCTCGCATTTCCCTCCTGACCAGCCACTAACAATCCCACCAGGCCGCTGCAGACTGGTCCGCATATTGCAGCAAAAGCACAAGCGGGTTTTGCAAAAAATTCGAATAGTTTATTTTTTCCACATCCGTCAAATCCGAAAAGCCCATGTGGCGGCTGATTGCTTCCAGAACATTGCGTCTTTTTAAAAACGAAGGCATGGATTCAAGCAAATTTAAAACAGATTCATTCCCGTGTCCCAGATTTCGCAGTTCTTCCTTAGTTTTAAAAATCGGTTTTTTGATCCAGTTGCCGTTTATGTCCTTTGTGTTCCTGAATTCAATTTTGTAAGAATTCGCCTTGCAAAAATCGTGGGCAATCGCTGCTACAAAAACATCCTCTGCCGTGTAGTCAAAAGCAGGGGTGGCCTTTCCATAAGGGCTGCTCTTGTAGTTCAAAAGAAAAGCCTGTGCAAAACGCAAAGCCTGGGCGCAGACAACCAGCGAATGTACGCAAAGACCTGAATCCCAGTTGCCGTGAAATTTTGTAGAAGCCGGCGTTGTGTAAAACTGATGACTTTCCATCCATGCCTTAAAAGCTGCACATTCATCTTTATTTTCAATTATAAAGTCAGCCATTTTCCTGACCGCTTCCTTTACCTTTTCCAAATCAAATTTTTTTGGTCCCTGAACAGGATCAAGTGCGTTGTAAATGTCCAAAAGCGCCTGCACATCATTTTGCAGTTTTTCCATGTTTTCCATAAAAATATTTTAAAGAATTTATCTTTTTGAATAAAGGCTTTTTCTGGATTTTTTTTCAGGGCGTTCCGGCAATTTTTTTTGCAGGCAAAAAAAACTGCCGTCAGGCTTTCCGCAGTTCCGGCTTTCGCCTCCATTCCTCCACTCCGCCTTCGGCTCCGTTACGGAACATGCCTTCGGCATGCTGCTCCAATCCTTAACGCGTTTAGGGACAGACTTAAGGGCATCTTTAAAAATCATTTTTAAAAGAAAAACGGCCTGTTCGACGAACAGACCGTTTAAGAAACAACAAAAAACAAAAAAGAAGTATCAAAAGTGTATGAAAAAACAATCAAACAACAATTGGCAAAGCTTTTAACTTCGTACTTCTATGGTAAGGTCGAAATTCCCATCTGTCAAGTTTTTTTTAGTAGGCACCCTTTCTGCGTAAAACTACCCAGATTGTCTTTATAATAATCCAGAAATCCAGCCATATAGACCAGTTCTGGATGTAGTAGCTGTCATAAAAAATGCGCTCTTCGTAAGAAGTTTCGCTACGGCCTGAAACCTGCCACATGCCGGACAGACCCGGCAGTACCGAAAGAACAAGGTTTTTGTGGTCACCATATTTTTCTGTTTCTTCTGCAGTAACAGGGCGGGGACCCACAAAACTCATCTGGCCAGCCAGAATATTTAAAAGCTGTGGCAGTTCGTCCAGGCTGGTTTTCCTGAGGAATTTACCGAATTTGGTAACACGGGGGTCATCCGTAAACTTCCTGTCCTTTTCCCATTCGGCCCGGCGCACAGGATCATTTTTTAAAATATCTTCAAGCATTGCCTGCGAATTTATGTCCATTGACCGGAATTTAATGCATTTAAATTTCTTTCCGTTTTTTCCAATTCTAGGATGTCCGTAAAAAACAGGTCCCTTGGAAGTAACTTTTACACCAATGGCTAAAATAAGAAAAAGTGGAATCAAAAGTGGCAGACATATTGTAATTATTAAAATGTCAGTCAGCCTTTTTATCACCAGGTTTGAAGCAAAGCGCAGATTGTGGGTAGAAGCAAATCCAATCAAACCGGAAAGTTCTTTTATTTGCTGGGTGGTTGTAAAAGATGTCTGCTTTGAAGAAATGGCAATCGTGTAGCGGTAAGTTGTCATTGGTTCCGTAATATCGCCCTTGTAGTCATAAAGGATGGCAGTTTTTACGTTTAACTGGTGAATTTTTTTTATGATGTCTTTATTTTTGCTGCTAAAGACAGGAATGCCCCTGTAATCTTTTGGAGTTCGGGCAGTGTAATTTGAACAGATAAAGGCGCAGGGGTGGTAGCCTAAGTACTTCTTTTTTATAAGAGTGTCTGCCAGCTGGCTGCAGTTCATTTTGTCACAGTAAATGATTGCCGGCACCCCCCACCACTTGAATTTAGAAAAAAAGAGTTTTGCCAGTTCACGGTTGGCGGTCAGTAAAATGGCAGAAAGGAAAAAGGCAATTCCAAAAGCAAAAATCAATTGCAAAGTCCGGCTGCCCAGAACAATTCCTTCCATAAAGTTAAATCCTGCCCCCTTAGAAAAAACTATCAGCATTAAAATCAAAAAGAAAGAAATAAAAGTGGCCCCTGAAAACCGCCTCATTTCTTCAGCAGGTGAAATGGAAAGCCCCGGATAGAGTCTGAAAAATCCAAATAAAACAAAAATGAATGGAAAAAATATTCCGTAGTTTATGAAAGATTTAAAGTTAATGTCCCTGTAAGAAAAAAGATTGACAATAAAAAAGCCCAGTGCCAGACACAGCAAAAGGGTCAGAATGTCAATCACCGCAAGAGATATGCCGCATAAAAAAGATGATGTGGAGCGGTAGTTTTTTTTCAAGTAAGTTTCAAATTCTTTTTCGTCCATTTTTTCCCTGACTTCTATCTAGATACTTCCTTCATTATGGGAGCCTCTAAAAAGCATTGAAAATGATTTCTTAGAGATGCCCTATTATAACATTATTTTTTTCTAAAAAAAACTTCCATTGTGACATTTTGCCTGATTTACACGTGTAAAATCAAAAAGATTTTTCATATTTTTTGCCGGTAAACTTTGCCTTTAAAAAAGACAAAATCTTTCTAGCCCAGTTTATTTTCTGCATGTCAATGACAGGAATTTCTTTATAGCTTAAGCCATTTGTTTTTATCCACACATCCAAAAGCCTTTCGGAAATGCGGCCAAAAAATCTGGCATGAAAAGAATCATACTTTTTGTAATCCACTTTTTCTTCCAGCTGGCCCAGAATGTCAAAAAGCCAGCTGCAGTATTTGTCCAGCAAATCCTTTTTCATAATGAACATGTTAAAGGCATGCATTTTTTTTGTTTTTTTAAGATTTTCAAATTCCCCGTAATATTCAGGATATTTTTCCTTTATGATATTGCCTGTAATGTCCAAAGGTTCAATGTACATGGTGTGCTTGTAGTGACTGTAAATGCTTTCAATAAAATAATTTCTTTTTTTTGGCAGAATGATTCCACAGTCTTTTAAAAGCCCCTCTGCTTCTTTTTTTGTAAGAAGGATTTTAAATTTTTTTTCTTCGGATTTTGGAACCCTTTTTGAAAGGGTAAAATGACGGCGGTAGTGGGCAAGTCCAATGTAATCCGCCTTTAAATTTTTCCATGCCCAGTAAAGGCCTGTAAGTTCGCAGTAGTAAGGGTTCATCAAAGAAATATTTTCCCCCCTGTCATCCCTCTGGTAACCCAAATCATCTTTTCCGGCCGCACCAACTTGCACCGGCAAATAAAGGCTGTCTTCCGGCATTTGATATTTTTTGTGAGTGGCAACAATTATTTTAACATCCATTTTCCTTTCCTAAAAAATCTGCCTGAGGGCCAAAAGAATTTTCAGCATCATTTTACCCCTGCAGGATCTTCCTTCAAAAATAAAATATCGCCCCTGGATTTTCAAGGGCGATAAAAAGCATATTTAAAAATTGCAGTTTTTAGAACTTGTATTCAGCGGTAAATCCTATCTGGAAAGAATTTTCATTATTTCCTTTTTCATAGTTTACACATTCTGAATAAAGGTAAACCAGTTTTCCTGAAAGGGAAAGACTTGGCGTTACAAAATATTGGGTAGTTAATCCTACTGCCAGGTTGGTATAGTATTTTCCCCAGTAGAGGGCGCGGATGTTGTCTGAATCTTCATGTACAGCCTTGTTGTTAAGGTAGTTGTTGTTAGGAGCGTAGCGGTGGATGTAGATGGAAGAAGCTCCCTTTGGATAGTAAACCTTGTATGCAAGATACTGGCTGTTTCCAAATTCGCCTGAACCTGCTCCCAAAATCTGGCCGCGGTTTGTGTATCCCTGGGCCAGCTGACCGTGACCATAGTAGCCTATGTATTCCCACTGCAGCTGGTAGTCCTGACTCATCTCAAAAGAGTTCCATTCAAAAACAAGCTGGCTTTTTAACTTTTGGCCTGGCAGTGGAATTATCTGCTTTAATCCAACTGTATAAATTCCCGTGTGGAAAGTGTCACGAAGTTCCAGGAAGAAATCGTCAAAGCCGTATTCTCCATAAACTTCAAATCCCACCTGAGGAAAAGCCCATTGGGCAAAGAGAGCCGCCTTTTGATCTTCATGAACTTCGCTTTCAGTTTTCCAGCCCAGGTTTGTTCTGCTTTTGCCAAAGAGTCTTGTCCACAGCCCCAGACTGTCCATGTTCCATTCCGTGTACAAAATGCGGTTAATTCCCATTGTAAAATTCGGAATGAATGAAGGTGAATAGCTTAAGTTCAGGCCAAAGAGCATTCTCCAGTCATTTGTAGAATCGTTGTCAAAATAGCCAGATTCCTCCAGGGCACCGCACCATGTACGGCCTTCGATGTCACCCAGGTAAATGTTAAAGTAAGGAATGTAGAAAGAAGTCTTTCTAAAACCAAAGTCCAGTTTAGGAAATGATGCTGCGTTATTTGACCCCAGCATTGGGTTTAAGTATGCAGGTCCCAGCCATGGATTTTGTGTGCCGAATCCAAGTGTAAAATTATACCATGACCAGCGGATTTCACTGTCTCCCCAGTCAAACTGCCAGTAAGGGCTGTTTCCAAAGCGCTGGGGAAAGTCAATTCCAATCGGAGTCGGATTATTTTCATAAGCCCAGATGTAGCCATATTCAGAAACATATTTTGAAGGCATAAGTTCAAAATCTTTGTTTTGACTGAACGTAAGCTGGGGCTTTATGGTTACTTCAAAACCTAAAGCTTCAAACCTGGCCCCTGCCGTCAAAGAAGTGTTGTAACCCACTCCCTGCCACAGGGCTCCATCATTCTGTCCATAAGGTCGGGTCGTATTGTAGGAATTGTACCAGACAGGTCCGTAAGCGCGGACATTAAGTCCCGGCTTTAAGCCTTTGGTAAAGAAATTGTTTTGCCCGAAATTTGCAAGTGTGAAAGTTGTGCCTAGATTATTATTCTGCCAGAGGTTACCCCCCCCCCCGTATACTGGAATCATCTGATTTTACAGACCAAACGCTGTCACTGAGTGTCCTGTAACCCAAGGTTGGCCTTTCAGTTAATCCCTGCAGAAAAAGAAAATCATAATACTCTTCTTCCAGACTTTTTAATGCTTCCTGCGCGTGAAGAAACCCCATCCCTAAAAATAAAGTAAAAATATAACATATTTTTTTTATTACTCTCATGTGGAGAAATTAAAGAATTTACCTGAAA
>CAVJHV010000072.1:7050-11464 GCA_963649315.1 Treponemataceae bacterium
GAAAAAGTAAAGGGCTTTTATCAAATTTCTTTTAAAATTTACCAGGAACTTTTTTAATTATAGAACTTCCTAAAAACTGCAATTTTTAGAGATGCCCTTATTTTTCTTCAAGAAGATAAGCTTCCATGCCGTGGGTCCGCCTTTTTTCTTCAGGGGGCAGCTGCATGTAGTCACCGTAAAGGGAAGACAGGTAAAAGTCAGGATTATTCGGAGCCTTAAATTCCATGCCCTCGAAAGTGACGCGACTGGCCGGCAGTAAAAACTCCTTTGGCATAATTTCCCGGTTGCCATACTGGGTGATTACTGTAACCCCCACATTTTTGCTTTTGGTAAAATCGTACTTTCTGCAAACCTTTTCCATCTTTTTAAAAGCCCCGTCTTTGCCTAAAAGCTTAATGATAATTTTTTTAAAAAAAGCGTGCTTAAGTTTTGTTTTTTTAAGATCAAGTGCAAATGCAAAACAGAGGTTTACCCAGAACTTTTTTCTTAAACCAAAAATTTTATTTGCCAGCTTTTTTGTGGAATAGGCATCGATCGGAAAAACATCTATCCAGAGGCCTTTGTATTCATCTTTTCTTTTGCCGCTTTCGTAAACCAAAGTCCGCCTGTCACAGATTTTTGCAAAAGGCAAAGAAAGAACGTTCCTGCAGCCCCTGAAAAAACAAGTTTCATAATTTTTGCTGATCGGGCTGTGACCTGTCATTTCTATAAATTTTTCAAAATCCGGCCGGGGCATAAAAACATCTATGTCATCATCCCAGGGAATAAAACCCTTGTGGCGGACGGCCCCCAAAAGACTTCCCCCACACAAAAAATAGTTCAGCCTGTTTTTGTCACAAAAAGACGCGAAGCTTTTTAAAATTTCAAATTCGTATTTTTTTATTTCAGCGTTTTCAAGTTTTTTCATTTTGACGCCCCCTAAAAAATCAGTCGCTTGTATTTTTCCTTACACTTTTGTCTGGATTTTTACGCTTTGGAAAAACTTTTGCAACAATTTTGGGCAAAAGCCATTCCTTTAAAAATTTATCTTTCATCAAAAGCAAAAGGGCAAAATAAATTCCTGCTCCCCCAATAACCTGGACGGCAAGGCAGATGGCATTGCCCTTTACAAACCTGTCTATCAGCAAAAGGTAGAAGAACATAATGACAGCCGCAATTACTTTTTTGTAAGAAACCTTTACCAAAAGGGACAACTTTAAAAATCCCCTGCAGAAAATAAAATAAAGTGAAGAACTTACAATGTGGCACAAAACAGTTGCTATGACAGCCCCCAAAGCCTTGTAGCGGGGTATAAGGATTATATTCAAAATCACATTCACCACAGAACCAATTATGAGGAAGAAAGAACTTTGCAGTCTTTTTCCTGCCGGCGTGTAGTATTGGGCATCCAGGGTGCGGTCAATGCCAATGATTAAAGGCAAAAAGGCAAAAGCCTTCATCAAAACAACAACTTCTTCGTAACCCGGCCCAAAGAAAACCGGAACAAAATTGTCCGCCACTCCCATAATGCCAAAAGCCGCAGCAAAACCAATTAACATAACATAATCGATCGTAAGGGAAATTTTTTCTTTTATTTCATCATATTTTCCCTGAACAAAAAGGTAGGAACTCCTTGAAGTCATCACGGAATTTAAAGATTCGTATGTAAAAATGCCCACAAGGTTTATAATTTTATTTGCCTGTTCATAAAAACCATTTTGACTTTCTTCACGCGTAATAATGCCAATCAAAGTTTTGTCCAGAACAGAATAAACCGAAGTTGCAATGGCCGGAATAAAATAAATGAGTGTTCCCTTAAAATGCCTGAAAACTTTTAAATCAGAAAATTTTACCTTTACCAAAAAAGGCTTCACCGTAAGCCACAAAGAAGCCGATCCCAAAAATCCGCATGACGCATTTATAAGAATATAAATCCACAAATGTTCAGGCCGCCTTACAAAAGCAAAAATTAAAATAATGCCCGCCAGTTTTACAAAAGTGTTGCGGATGACAGTGTATTTAAATTCTTCCAGACCAGCATAAAACCAGTTGATGTTCATGAGGGAAGAAAGAATGTCCATGCTAAAAATAATATAAAAAATTTTATAGTCAGAATTAGAATGGAAAATAAAAAAAATCCATGCAGCTAGAACAGTCAGGGAAGTTGTTACCGAAAGCAATTCAATTTCCCAGAAAATTTTGCTCCTTTCAAAAGCATTGTCCCTGACGCGGGCAATTTCACGTATTCCGTAAGAAGTAGTCCCCAGTAAGGCAAACAAATTAAAAAAAGAAATAATGGAACCAGTGTAGGAAGAAATACCGATTTTTTCCGCACCAAGCACCCGGGCCAGATATGGCGCCGTAATAAAAGGCGTAATAATGCAAAGCACCTGGTAAGCCGTACTCATAAAAAAATTTTTTTTCACACTGGGCGTTTTCAAATCAGACATAATTCAACTATACCAATTTTTATTTTTTCATCAAGAATTTTTTTTGTGATTTTTTTCTTTTTTGTAGAAAACGCTTTTAAAAAAGGCTTTCCGCGGCTGCGCTTCCGCTCCGTTGTTTTTTTTACTCTGTAAAAAAAAACAATCCCTTCGGGCCCGCTACAATCCGACTATTGGGCCAGTTTTTTTAGACATGCTGTGCAAAAAAAATAATGCCTGTTTCTGAAAATTCCAATTTTTAGAAACAGGCCGATATTGAATAAAAAAAAACGCTTTGTTATAGTCTGCATTATGGAAAAATTATTTTCGGTAGTGATGCCTGTTTATAAAACAGAAAAATACTTGGAAGAAGCCATTTTGTCTGTGGTGGACCAGGACATAGGTTTTGAAAAAAACATTCAGCTTATTTTAATAAATGACGGCAGCCCTGACAAAAGCGAAGAAATCTGCCTTAAGTACCAGAAAATGTACCCCAAAAATATAAAATACATTTACCAGGAAAATGCAGGTGTTTCTGCGGCCAGAAACAAAGGACTAAAAGCCGCCCGGGGAAAATACATTTCTTTTTTGGACAGCGATGACAAGTGGGAAAAAAGCGCCTTTTCCTATGCCGCCAAATTTTTTAATGACCATGCAGACCAGGACTTTGACTTTATCACCTGCCGGGTAAAACATTTTGAATCAAAAAATTCTTTCCATTACATGGACTGGAAATTTGACAAGGGAACCCGCCTTGTTGATATTTTTAAGGAACCGGAATTCAAGATTGCCTTAATTGGTCCGGTAATTGTAAAAAGGGAAAGTATTATAAATTTGTCTTTTAAAGAGGGTATGAAGATTGGGGAAGATGCCCGTTTTATAAATGACTTGCTTTTGGAAAAAGGTCGTTACGGGCTTTTAAAAGAAAGTCTTTATCTTTACAGAAGCCGTTTTGCTTCTGATTCTGCCTCTGATATTGGGGGAAAATCATCTTCCTTAAAAGATTATAAGGAATATTTGGAAAATACACTTTTGTATTTTGTAAAAAAGTCAAAAGAAAAATACGGTAAAGTAATTCCTTATGTTCAATATGTTTCTGTTTATATTTTGGGCAACTGTCTTTGTAATTTCTGGGATGAAAGTTCCTGCACAAAAGAGGAAGTAAAAGACTTTGAAAGTCTTGTAAAGAAGATTGCTTCTTATATTTCTTTTGACGTCCTTAAAAAAATAAAGTCTTTTAGGCTGAAAATTTATATTGGTATGGTAAAAGTTCTGGACCTGGGCTTTTACAAGTTTGTAAAAAAGACTGTATGGTTTATAAAGAGAAAAAAACTTCCTGCTAAAGCCTGAAGTCACCAGATGTCTATTTTTATTTGGGAGCCTCTAAAAATTGCAATTTTTAGAGAATGCCCAGTTTTTTGGAGAAAATTTTTATGGAAAAAACAGAAAAAAATGCACCCTTTCTTACGGTTGTTATTCCCTGCTACAATGTGGAACTTTATCTTAAAGACTGCCTGGATTCACTTTTTGAAAATGACACTTCCATGTGCCAGATTATTTGTGTGGATGACGGTTCCACGGATGCCACTTCAGAAATTTTAAAGGAATATAAAAAAAATCACCCCATAGAAATTATCAGGCAAAAAAATAAGGGGCTTTCCGGGGCTCGTAATTCCGGCATGAAAAAGGCCCTGGGCACTTATGTTTATTTTTTTGACAGTGACGATGTAATAAAAAATAACTTTATGGAAACCGTAATTCCCCTTTTACAAAAAGAAAAGCCTGATATTTTGCAGTTTAACTATAAAAGTTTTTTTGACAGGGAAAGCGATGGTAACGGCAGAGGATTGTCTTTTTCGGGCCTTACGGTTGAAAATGGCCAGAGTTCTTTTACGGGAAAAGAACTTCTTTGTAAAATGGCAAAAAATAAAAAATTTGTATATGCCGTCTGGACTAAAATTTTTAAAAAAGATTTTCTTTTAAAAAACAATATTTCCTTTATAGAAGGC
>CAVJHV010000073.1:0-4528 GCA_963649315.1 Treponemataceae bacterium
CAGTGATGAAAATAAAAAGCCATCCTTCTTTGAAAGAGTAAAAGAATTTTTTGGCGACAGTGAAAAACGCAAAAAGTTTTTTAAAATTCTTTCTGCAATAATTGCTTTTTTGATTTTACTTTTCCTTTTGATTTTACTTTTGCTTACAAGACCTGCAAGGCTCCAGCGCAGGGCAGACAGAAGGGCTCAAAAAGAAGCTGTTGCTTACCAGGCAAAACTTGAAGAAGACGAAAAAGCGGAAAAGGCCAGACAGGCAAATCTTGGAATCGTTGAACGCTACCTGGATAACGGACTTTTTAGCGATGCCTTAAATCTTCTGGAAGAAATGATTAACAATAATCCTGCTGATGAGGATGTAAAAGCCTTGTTTGAAAAGGCAATTGAAGGAAAGAAAAATCAACTGGACAGTCAAAAGCAATCTTCAGATCCGACTGTTTATTATAATGTACAAAATTATTCTTACCCTCTCTCAGATTCTTCTGGTGGAAATTCTTCTAGTTCTAATTCTTCATCTAATGGAAATTCTTCGGATTCAAATCTTTCTGCAGAAGATTTACTCAATATGAAAGAACTTCTTAAACAGCAGGAAGAAGATGCAGCCCAGCAGGCCGCCCTGATGAAGGCCCAGCAGGAAGCAGAAGACAAGGCTAAGGCTGAAAGGGAAGCGGCAGAAAAGGCAAAGGCTGATTTGGAGGCGGCCTTTAAAGAAAAAAATAATAAAATAAATGATTTGATTTCTTCTGGAAAATCTGCGATTCAGTCTGGTCATACAAGTGACGGTCTTAAAGATTTTGAAGCTGCAAAGGCACTGCTGGAAGAAAGTGACAGTCGTTTTGAAAACGGTTCTCTTGCGGCTTCTGACCCAGATTATGCTGCCGGCAAAATGGCAGAAATTGCCAATGCCCTTTACGATTCATCGCAGCGGTCAGGTCTTAGTGATGGGGACAAAACAAAGCTGAAGACAAACGCTGTTTCTTATGCAGAAAAGGCTGTTGAAAAAGATCCTTCTAATTCCCAGGCCCACTATGTTCTGGGAATGAATTATTATGACAGTAAGGATTATCCTAATGCCGAAAAGGAATTAAGGGAAGCTCTTAAAAAAGACAGTGATAATGGAAATTATTACTATCAATTGGGGCGCATTCAGGCACGGCAGGAAAAGTATGCTGATGCGGCAACAAGTTTTACATCAGCAACGAAATATGATCCAAACTTTGCTCCTGCCTACTACAATTTGGGCTATGTCCAGCAGCAGCGTAAAAAGACTTCAGAGGCTCTGGCTGCTTACAGAAAGGCGTCTGCCATCGATCCAAATTATGAAAATGCCTATATTGCAGCAGCCAGACTTATGAATTCTCAAAAGCAATACGAAAATGCTGTAAACGAATTTAACAAGGCAATCAACGTAAATCCTGCAAATGGAAATACTTATAAGGAAATTGGTTCTGCATATTCGAATTTGGGCCGGTGGGAAGAAGCGGAATCTTCTTTTGTAAAAGCTTTGACTTATATTCAAAATGAAGCAGATCCTAACACATACTATAATCTGTCTGTTGCCCAGTATAATTTGAAGAAATATCAGGAATCATATTCTAATGCAAAGAAGGCTTATGATTTAAAGGATAAGGCTAAAAGTCAAACTGTAAAAGCTAATATCATTTACAATATGGGCCTTACTGCAAAGACTGCCGGCTATGATAATGATGCAATTAATTATTATGTTGAAGTTATAAAGATTGATAAAAATCACTTGAGGGCAAATTTGAATTTGTCTCAGATTTATCTTGATGCTAACCAGGCAGACAATGCCCTTACTTTGCTGAATAATATTTATTCTAAAAATACGGGTAACTTTGAAGTAAATAATAATATGGGTGTTGCCTATCTTCTTAAAGAGGATTACACAAATTCCATTAAGTACTTAAAAGCTGCCAGGGCAAGCGATTCAAAAAATACGGCTGTCAGCATGAATCTTGCAAGAGCATATTCTTCAAGTAACCAGTACACAGAAGCAAAGTCTGTTTATGAAGATGTTATAAAGCAGGAGTCAAAAAACTGGGACGCTTATCTGGAACTTGCAAAAGTTTCTTTTCAGCTGGGAAATTATCAGGATACGAAAGTTTACTGCACTTACCTGCAGGATAATAATCCTTTGTTTAAGAGGGATGAAGTAAAAAAACTTTTAATGTCTGCAGAATGATTTTGATTTAAGGGCCTTCTGATTTTTTAGAATGGTCCTTATTTTTTTACTGTCCTTAAGTTCTTTTTACTAAAGCAAAAAGCTGGGCCTTTGTAATTTTTGTATAGACAGGTCTTCCGTGAGGACAATGGGGATCTGGAAGTTCCAGGGCCTTTCTTGCAATGTCACTTGCACTTTTTTCATCAAGCACTGTGTGATCCATGACAGCCATGCGGCAGGCACTTGAAGCTGCAATCGCGTTTATCATGTCTTTGGGATTAATGCGGCGGTCCAATAAGTCCCTTTCAAGATCCTTTGTGCTGCCTTTCCAGCGAATTGGCACGCTTGTAAATTCCCACAGGCCTTCTTCTTCTTTGTGACATTCAAATCCGCTTTCTTCAAGACAGTCTTTTATGGCTTCAAGGTAATTGTCATCCGCCACAGACTTTGTTTGAATTGTGTAAGGGATAAGAAGTTTTTGCCTTTGACCGTGACCTTCCATAATTGTGTTGTAGATGTAGCGCTCGTGGGCTGCATGCTGATCAATTATGTAAAGGGTGTCATCTTTTTGCGCAAGCAAAAAAGTGCCAAGTGCCATTCCTACAAAATGAAAATCATCATTGGAATTTATTTCTTCCTTTTTTGGAATGAAGTTTGAGTTAAAAAGATTTTCTTTTGTGATATTCTCTGGCTGGGAAAAATCAATTTCTTCTTCAAATGCTTCTTTTGCAAGACTTGCATTTTTATTTGAATAACGGCTGCGGTCTAAAAAATATGCAGTGGTATCTTTTTTTTCTGCCTTATAATTTTTTAAATCAGCATTGTTAAAATTATTTTCGTTTATGTTTAATTGATTTTTGTCCTTTCCAAAATTGTAATTTGAAAAAGGCGGATTTTTTAAATATGTACTTTCGAAAGGATCTTTTTGTGAAGACTCCTCTTTGTCTTTTAAAGATTTATCTTTGTCTGAAAAAAGTTTTCCCTGATTTTCCCTTAGTGCCTTGTATGCTTCTTCTGCTTTTTTTCCTTCTACCATTGTTTTTAATGTGTAGTTTTTAAAGAAATTTCTTACGGCAGTTGAAAGTGCGTGGTGCAGGGGATTTATGTCTTTAAACCGAACTTCTCTTTTGGCCGGGTGAATGTTAAAGTCAACAAGTGAAGAATCAATTTTTACAAAAAGACATGCCACAGGGTGGGAACCGTTTGGAAAGTAACCTTGTGCCCCATATTCAATTGCTTGGACCAGGGAATATTCCTGAATCTTTCTGCCGTTAACAAAAATGTAAATGTCCTTGCGGCTGCTTCTGGAAACGGAAGGTTCTCCAAGAACTAAATTGAATGAAAATTTTTCCTGGGGATTTTCTTCATGAATTTCAAAAAAAAGTTTTTCGTCTTCGAAAAATTCCATTGTCTGCACAAAGCGCTTTAAATAACTTTCTGTCTTTGGAAGATTTAATTTTTCATCGCCATCGATTTTTAAAACGAAAGAAATGTCCGGGCGGGCAAGGGCTTTTTCTTCAAAAGTTGTGCGGCATAAATTTGCTTCGCTTGCAGGTCTTTTTAAAAACATCCTTCTGGCCGGAAAATTTTCAAAAAGGGCATTCGTTTCTACAATCGTTCCCTGGCTGACAGAATCGGGACTTAAAAGGTGATTCTGGGTAATGGAAGCATTCATTTTTAAATTGTTGCTTTTAATTTCAAGACGGCTGACCGCTGCCATGGAAGAAAGTGCTTCACCCCTGAAGCCCAAGGTTTGTAAATGCAGTAAATCTTCTTCTGTGGAAATTTTACTTGTTGCGTGAGGGTGGGCGCAAGTGAGTAAGTCCTCTTTTGACATGCCACAGCCGTTGTCTATAACACGAATTTTTTCTATGCCGCCACCTGTAATTTCTACAGTGATTTTGTCTGCACCAGAATCGACAGCGTTGTCCATAAGTTCGCGTACAATTGCATTCGGCCTGTCAATTACTTCGCCCGCCGCAATTTTTCTTGCAACTTGAGGAGAAAGAATTTTTACATGACTGTGATTTTTAATTTCTGACATTATACGTTTCTAGTTCCATTAACTTCTGTTTTGCCGTCAAAAAGTTCAAGTTCAGGAAAATCTTTTGAAGAAGGATTTTCTTCCTTTGGATTTTCTTCTGCAGGTTCTTTCATAAGAATCTGGATTTTTGCTTCTATGTTGTCCAGCTGCTTTTCCATTTTTTTTGCCAGCTTTATTCCTTCTTCAAAATCTTTTAATGCGATTTCAAGAGAAACATCACTCTTTTTTATTTCATTGCTCAATTCTTCAAGTTTCTTTAAATCATCTTCAAAATTTGATGCCATTTTTTTCTCCTATGCAAATAT
>CAVJHV010000073.1:4538-11225 GCA_963649315.1 Treponemataceae bacterium
GCTTTAGCGTCTTTTTAAGTTTTTTCTTTTACTTTTAAAATTTCGCCTTCAATAAAACCTTTGGCAGGCCTTATAAAAATTTTGTCTCCCGGTGAAAGATTTTTTGTATTGCGAATTACATTTCCATTTTGATCGTTGACCATGGAATAGCCACGGTCAAAAATTGCCTGTGGATTTGCATTTTCAAAAACTGTAACTTTTTCATTTATGGCCTGCCGCTTTTTTTCAAGCAGAAGCTGCATGTTTGTAAAAAGATTTTCCTTTGCATAATCAAGGCGTTGCAAAAGAGGGTAAAGAATTTTCCTGAATTCTTCTTTCATGTGTTCTGTCTTGAACATGTTCATCATAATTCTGTATTTTTCCAGGTGCTCGTTAATTTCATCACAAAAGTCGCTTTTGTAAAGGGCAATTTGATTAATGATGTCACTAAGGCGTGGCACTGCAATTTCTGCAGCCTGGCTGGGAGTAGAAGCTCTAACATCACAGGCAAAATCTGAAAGGGCAAAATCTATTTCGTGGCCTACTGCTGAAATTACAGGAATTTCTGAAGCAGCAATTTGCCTGACAACTTCTTCGTCGCTAAATGGAAGTAAGTCTTCTATGGAACCGCCACCACGGCCAACAATAAGAATGTCACACATTTTATATCTGTTTGCAATTTGAATCATTTTGACAATGCTTCTGCTGGCAGCCTGGCCCTGGACAAGGCAGGGAAAAATTGTAACATTCATTTTTGGATTTCGCATTCTGGTAACATTTAGAATGTCCCTTACAGCGGCACCTGTCGGGCTTGTAACAACTCCTATTGTTTGAGGAAAGCGGGGCAGGGACCGTTTTCTTTCTGCTGCAAAAAGTCCTTCTGCTGCCAGTTTTCTTTTTCGCATTTCGATCATTTCCATAATCTGACCGACACCAGCTTGTGTCATTTTTGTGACATTTATCTGGCAAGAGCCGGTTTTTGGATAGACAGTAACTGTTCCGGAAACAAGGACAATCATTCCATCCCTTGGCGTAAAATTTAAATATTGATTTCTGCCGCGAAACATTATAGCGTTAATTTGTGAGTCGCTGTCTTTGAGGGAAAAATAAAAATGTCCTGAAGAGTGGTGTTTAAAATTTGAAATTTCACCTTTAAGCTGAACATTCTGAAATGTATTTTCAAGAAGATCCCTGATTAAGGAGTTTAACTGAGAAACTGTAAATGCTTTGTCACCAGGATAGGTTGTTTGAAGTTCCATTAAAAATTCTAGACATAAAAAATGTCCCCTCGCAAAAAAGATTATAATGGAAGATGCCGAAAATTGCAATTTTTAGAGACAGGACTGAAAGTGGAATAAGGGACAAAAGTTTATTGCAGGAAAAATGAATTTTTCTAAAGAAATGCAGACCAGCCCGCTATGGAGCAATGCGAAGCAGTCGGCCCGCCTGCGGGACGACCGAACGCTAGTGAGTTGCGGAACAGCGGTAGAAGAAAAGATGGTATGCTGCAAAAAAAATAAAAAGGCTTTAGGGCAACTATGAAAATTGTAATTTTTAAAGGCTCCCTTTAATAATTTTTGCTTAACTATATTTTTTATTTTCCGATATTTGAATCGATGAAAAGTATTGTTTTTTTATATGCAGCATTTACTTCGCTCCATCCGTTTGAAAAGAAATTTGGAAATCAAAGTGCTTTCGAAAGAACTTTGATTTGGGCAAAAACTTTGTGTCCTGAAAAAATTGTGATTGCCACAGGAAATGAAAGTCAGCCTTATGTAAAAGATTTTCTTTCTGCGTCAATGGAAGAGGGAATAAAAGTAATTTTTAAGAACCATTGGACTCTTGAAGATTTATTTGAATCTTTTGTGGAATGTAAAAATGCTTTTAGCACGGAAAGAATAATTTACTCTTTTGCAGACCGGCCTTTTTTGGATGTGGACTTGACACAGAGACTTTTGGATCTGCAGACAAAATATATGGCAGAATATGCTTTTCAAGATGGATACCCGGAAGGTTTTGCTCCTGAAATTCTGGATGCATCTTCCTGTGAAATTATGCTGAATCTTTTAAAACAAAATCAAAGTGGAATTGAAAAAAAAGATGTTACTTCTTCTTCGATTTTTGATGTAATAAAAAATGATATAAATGCTTTTGATATTGAAACTTTGCTTGCGGAAAAAGATTACAGACTTTTTAGATTTAATTTTTCATGTTCCAGAAAAAATGATTTTATTGCATGTCAAAGACTTTACCAGAAGGCTTTGGACTGTCACGAAAAATTTTCTTCTGATGAACTTTCAAATCTTGCGGTAAAGAGTACGGAAATTCAAAAGACACTTCCTGTTTTTTACAACATTCAGCTTTGCGCATGCTCTTCAAGTTTTGAACTTTATTCTCCATACCAGGAATCTTTCAAGAAAAAATTTGGTTATTCACCTGAAGCAAATAATCTTATTCACGAAAATTTAATGACACTGGAATCTTTTAAAGCTCTTGTAAAATCAATTTCGAATTTTTCAGAATGTGCAGTTTTGAGTTTCAGCGCATTTGGTGAATCTTTACTTTTGCCGAACATTGAAGAATATATTGCTGAAGTTTTAAAAAATCCTAACTTGAGCATTTTGATTGAAACTGACGGTTTACTTTTAACACCTGCCCGTATTTCTAACATTAAGGCTTTGTGCAATGCAGCCCCAGAAAGAAAAAATGGCTGGGAAAAAATTATGTGGATTGTAAAGATGGATGCAATTACTGAAGAAATGTACAACCGTGTTCACTCTGTAAATGTGCAGCTGGATATAAGACCTTTTGAAAAAGTTTTTTCTTCTGTAAAATTATTGTCTGCTGAATTCAGTGAAGTTTATCCTCAGTTTGTAAGAATGAAAAGAAATGAAAGTGAACTGGAAAATTTTTATCGTTACTTTCATGACAAAAATTCTATTACGAAGGGAAAAGTGCTTATTCAAAAGTATGATTCTTTTTGCAAAAAACTTGATGATGAAAAAGTTGCAGATTTAAGTCCTCTTATCAGAAATCCCTGCTGGCATTTAAAAAGAGATATGACTGTTCTTTTTAACGGCGATGTTCCTTTTTGCCGCGAAGTTTTTTTTGAAAATATTTCCGGAAATGTTTTGTATGACTCAATAGAAAATATCTGGCATAAAACGGATTCAATGCTGCAAATGCAAGTTGATAACTGTTTTGATGGAAAATGCGGAGATTGCGATGAATACTATACCTTCAACTTTTAACCAGAAGCAAATTGATTATGCAGTTCTTTGGGGAAATGAAAAGATAAAAAGGAATTCTCTTAACATAAGCTGCATTTTGTTAAACAGAAATTCTTCGCAGTTTAGAAAAATTGCTTTGGAAAATCTTCTTGCAAAGAATTTCTGTGAAATTATTTCTGTAGAAAAAAAGAGTGACAATTTTAATACCGCAAATCTTTCCCTTGCATATCCTAATGTAAAATTCATTACTACTTTGGAAGATGTGACTGAAGGAGAACTATTAAATATTGGCATGCATGAAGCTTCGACGGAATACGCTCTTGTTATTCACGATGATCTTTGCTGGCAGCCTTTAAATTTCAATCAGAATTTGATTTCTAAATTCATAGCATTAAATAAATTTTGTATTGCTCCAAAACTTTTTTCAAATGCAAATTCCGTTTTGCCTGTAAATCTGGTACCTTCAATTGATGACCAGGCTTTTTCTGTTGAAGAAGGGTTGACTTTGCAAGACGGCAGCAAAACACTTTATCCTTTGGATTATGATGCTTTTTATAATGTAAAAAAATTTAAGGACCTTTTAGGCTGTGATTATACAATCACTTCTGCTTACTGGCAAAAGCTGGATTTGTTTATGAGGGCCTGGCTTTGGGGAGAAGAGGTTTATTTAAGTTCCTTTTTTAATCTTACTTTTGCAGGGGAATTTCCTGCAGAAGAAATTGAATTTGATTCTTCCTACATAAGATTTTATTTAAAAAATCTTTTGCCTGTTTTTAAAAGTGATCACGCCTGTTTTTCCAGCGGCTCTTTTCGCACTTTTAAAAAAACAAGTAAATATTCTTTAACAAAAGCCATGGAACTTTTTAAAACAGCAAAGGTCTGGCTTTCTGAAAATCAAAACAAATTTAAAAGAGATGCTGCAAGTTTAATTCTTGACTGGAGCAAATGATGGAAAATAAAAAAAGAGTTCTTGTAATTACTCAGTGTCGTCTTTCTTCTACAAGGCTGCCGGGAAAAGCTTTACTGCCTCTTAATGGAAAAAGCCTGCTTGAATGGCACCTTTGCGCTATGAAAAAAGTGAAGGCGGATGATTATATCCTTGCAACAGATTTTGACAGTGCTCCAAAACTTTCACCTCTTGCAGCAAAGTGCGGATTTAAACTTTTTCAGGGGCCAAGGGATGATGTTCTTTTACGCTACACCAATGCAATAAAAGAATTTGATGGTGATATTATTTTGCGTTCAACTGCTGATAATCCTTTTATATTTTTTGAAGCATGCAATGATTTACTTGAAGAATATTTCCGCCTTTCGCAGTCGCAGAAAATCGATTACATGACATTGACTTCTTTGCCTCACGGTTCGGGCATTGAACTTTTTACAAAAGAGGCAATTTTTAAAGCAATAGAAAACACCAGCGACCCCTACGATCATGAGCATGTGGGGCCTGCCATTTACAATCACAAGGATTTATTTAATTCACTTTTTATTCCTGCCGCCAAGTCCTACGCTTTTCCAAATTTCAGGACAACCGTTGACACTTACCAGGATTACAGAAGGGCTTTAAGAATTGTTTCTGTGTTAAAAGAAAAGGGGGTGAGTGACGGGCCTTTTTCTTTCGAAGAAATTCTCTTGGCTTTAAATGATGAAAGGGTAAAAAATCCACTTTTGTTTTTGCCGTCTACTCAGAAAGGTTTAGGTACAGGACACCTTCGCCGCTGCATTGAACTTGCTGTAGAAACAAAGGGCGATATTTTTATAGCAGAAGATGCTTCTCTTGAAGAATGTCAGCCATTGCTGGATGAAGCTTTTTCTAACGGTCTTGAAAAATGGCAGGTCGTAGATGAAATTTTAAATGCAAGTCAATATTCACTTGCCGTAACTGATTTGTTTTATACTGACCAGGAGTCTGCAAAAAATCTTAGCAGGGAATGTCCATTGCTTGCACTTGATGAAGGAAATGAAAATCTTGATGCTGTTGATTATTACCTGGATGTAATACCTTCTGCAAACGAAGAAAGAAAAATAAATTTTTCAAGTCCTGATTTTTTGCGTCTTCCGTCAAAGTGCCACAAGGAAAAAGTCAGATGGCAGAATATTAAAAATGCCCTTGTAACTTTTGGTGGTGAAGATCCAGCCCAACTGACGCTTCTTACAGCCCGGGAACTTTTAAAAGTCAATCTTAACCTTACAGTCATTCTTCCAAAAAATGCAGATGAAAATTCAATTGAAGAATTAAAGGCTATTGAAAATAGTGTTAAAAAAAATTTCTGTGAAATGAAGGAGGATATAGAAAAAAAAAATAATTCTAATTTGATTTTGCTTTCTTCTGTAAAAAATTTAAGGGAAGAACTTTACAAATATGATTTAATTCTTACCCATTATGGATTTACGGCTTTTGAAGCAAGAAAGGCTAAGTGTGCCGTAATTCTTGCAGCTACAAGTCCCTACCATCTGCTGCTTTCGAAAAAATATGGTTTCCCATGTTTAGTAAAAAGTCAAATCCTTGCAGAAAATTTTGAAGAGTTTTTTAAAGGTGGATTTTCAAATGAAAGTCCAATCGAGTCTCCTTTAAAAGAAATCCACATGGCAGAAAATTCAGTTTTGAATGCAGATGACTCTTTGTCTTCTTCTTTTGATTTTGAGTCTTCAAAATCCTTAAGTTCATTTATTTTAAAAATTGCAGGTGGAAAAAAATTAAATTGTCCTGTTTGCCACAGCCCTTCTTTTGAAAACCCAGTCCTTTACAGAATAAAAGACAGAACTTTCCGCACATGCAAAAAATGTGGAATGGAATACATTGGCTGGACAATAAAAGCCATTCAAACTGAATACAACCATGATTATTTTTTTGATGACTATCAAAAGCAGTACGGAAAAACTTATCTGGAAGATTTTGATTCAATCAAAAAGCAGGGCTTCCGCCGCCTGGACAATATCATTTCAATCATCAGAAAAAATAAAAGTGAAAAAAAATGTCTTTTGGATATTGGCTGTGCCTTAGGACCATTTTTGTCTGCTGCAAAAGAAAAAGGCTTTATTCCATACGGAACAGACATTGCAGACGATGCCGTTGATTACGTAAAAAATAAATTGAATTTTTCATGCGTAAAATCTTCATTTCCAGATGCAGGACCTCTTAAAGAATTTGATGTAAAAGTTTTTGATGCCGTAACAATGTGGTACGTAATTGAACATTTTGAAAATTTAAAAGACGTGCTTACCGGGGTAAACAGAATTTTGAAAAGGGGAGGTACATTTTCTTTTTCAACACCATCAGGTAGCGGGGTAAGCGCAAAATATAATACAAAATCGTTTTTTGAAAACAGCCCGTCAGACCACTTTACCTTGTGGCAGCCGGAAAAAGCAAAAGGTATTTTAAAAAGATTTGGTTTTAAAGTCATAAAAATTATTCCTACAGGAATTCATCCTGAAAGATTTCCTGACTTTAAAGAAAAAAATATAGAAGAAAATGATC
>CAVJHV010000074.1:0-5453 GCA_963649315.1 Treponemataceae bacterium
AAGGCCGTATTTTTTTAAGCCAGTATTCTCTTAAAACCATACGGTTATAATAGACTAAGTTGTGAAAATTTGCAAGTTGTACGGTTGAAACGTACTGAGTAGTAAAATTTTATAAACTGTACGATTGTAACGTACTGAATAGCAATTTTTTATAATTTGTATGGTTGAAACGTACTGAAATTCAGATTGCCGTATGACAAAGAAGAAGAAAAGACCAGAATATTCTTTTGCAGACAATTTTGTCTAAAGAAAATGCGCCTAGCCAGCACTGAAGTGGTTTGCCGCAGGCAAAGTGCGAAGCACCGAGGCGAATAGCCGAGCCACGGAAGGGCGGTAAAACGAAAGACGGAATGCTTCAAAAAAAAATCATCAAAAAAAATTAAATTATTTTGAGTGAATTTGTCTGGTTAAAGATTTAATTTTTATGGGACAATATGGGCTTAAGGTTCATGCGACCTTTAATGACTGGCATAAAGAGGATGCTATGCGCGTTTCACTTACTTTTGATGACGGCCCAAATACGGTTACAACTCCGCGTCTGCTGGATGTTCTGGAAAAATATAATACCAGGGCAAGTTTCTTTTTGATTGGAAATAATATTCATGATGACTGCCTGCCTGTGATGGAAAGGCAGCTGAAGGCTTCTTGTTCCATTGAATGTCATTCCTGGTCACATCCGGCTTTTCCTGATTTGACAGCGGAACAAATGCTTAAGGAAATTGATGATACGAATTCTTTGATTGAAAAAAGTCTTGGCTGGAAGACTAAATTTTTTCGACCGCCTTATATTGCCTTAAATCAATTGATGTATGACACAATTAAAATGCCTTTTATTTGCGGACGGGGTGTGGAAGACTGGAACATGGATATTCCTGCCGGAGTTAAGGCTAAGGGTGTTATTGATAATGTTAAAGACGGCCAGATTATTTTGCTGCATGATATGACTGGAAATCAGACAACTGTTGATGCGGTGGACATAATTATTCCAACTCTTTTGGAAAGGGGTGTTGAATTTTACACTGTGAGGGAACTTTTTGATGTTTGCAATGTGAATCCTTTTAAGGCAAATACTATTTGGACGAATGTCCTGGAGGATTGAGAATGCGGTTTTGGGAAGGGGTGCTGGTTTCGTAAAGTGGTCCGCTGTTTTGAAAAGAGGTATTTGTTTCGTAAACAGGGGCCTGTTTTGGGAAGAAGTACTGGTTTCGTAAAGTGGCACTCCGATTTAGGCAGAGATACTGCTTTCGTAAACAGGGGCCTATTTTCATAAGAAATATGTCTTTCGTAAAGCAGGCCACCTCATCTTAATCGAAAATAAAATGTTAAAAATATAAAAATCCCTGGCCAGGAAGCTGGTCTTTATGGAGGCATTATGGGTAACTACAAAAATTTTAAGGCGGTAATTTACTGCCCGGTTTCAATGGTTTCAAGAGCAACTCCTGAATCTCTTGAAAAGGAATTTGAATTTTACAAGCGCTACATCAATCCGGACAAGGTTTATATTGAACCTTACCGGTCTGGAGAAATGGCTAGCCGCGAGCAGGTGCTTCTTGTAAAGGATTTTTTCAATAAGCACGGAGTTGAAACGAGTGGTGGTTTTACGACTACTTCTTCATGGCAAAATCCTATGCCGGGAAAAGAATACAAAAAGCAGCGCATTTTTGACACTTACTGTTACACGGACAAGGATTTTCGCGCGGAAGTACAAAAGGCTATTGAATACACGGCAAGTTTCTTTGACGAAATTATCCTGGATGATTACTATTTTACAAACTGTACCTGCGAAGATTGTATCAAGGCAAAGGGGAATAAATCCTGGGCAGAATACCGCTTAGCCTTGATGAAGGATGTAAGTGAAAACGTAATTTGTAAACCGGCAAAAAAGGTAAATCCAAAATGCAAAATGGTTATTAAATTTCCTAACTGGATGGAAGGATTTGCTTCTGCGGGATACAACCCTGGTGAAGAAAAAGATATTTTTGATGGAGTTTACACTGGAACTGAAACACGCAATATGATGGATCAAGACCAGAATCTTCCACGATACCTTTCTTATTCACTGCCACGCTGGATGGAAAATCTTGCACCTGGAAGAAATGGCGGTGGCTGGTTTGATGCATACCAGTGCTACCCTATGGAATCTTACCTGGAACAGGCTTACCTTACCATTTTGTCAAAGTGCCGCGAAGTTATGATTTTCTGCTGGCCTCTTTGCTACCAGCATTATTTTATTCCAACACTTGGTTTTCAAATGCAGCAGCTAGACGCTTTGATGTCCCACACTGGCAACTGCATTGGTCTTGCTGAATATCATCCTGTAAATGCTGAAGGCGAAGACCATCTGGCAGACTATCTGGGCCTTTTGGGTATTCCATTTGAACCTACTCCAAATTTTCCGGAAAATGCAAAATCCATTTTCTTTACAACAGCTTCTTTGGCAGACAAAGACTGCATGTCAAAACTGGAAGCTTATGTCAGAAAGGGTGGCCACGCAATTGTTTCCAGCGGATTTGTTCAGCAGGCGCTTATACTGGGAACCGGCAAAGCAACAAGCAGCGGTTATGGCGGAAACGGTTCACGGCCAGATGGAACTTTGCCAGGTGTCAATATTGAACAAATGACTTCCCTTCGCTACAGGGGCCGCAAACTCAGTCCAACCCATTTCCAGTACCATTCAAATGATTCCTGGGAAGAATACAAGGTAACGGGCACAAAGACTGTCCTTTTCCCGCTGATGGAACACAGAAACAACACCAGCTGGATGATTTTAAAAGGTCAAACCGATGAAAAAAACATGCCTGTCTTAATCAAAGATACATACGGTTTGGGCCAGATGATGACATTCGTTGTACCAGATAATTTTTCTGATTTGAAAGATTTGCCAAAACCTGTGCTTACTGAAATTAGAAAAGAATTCTGCCGCGACTTACCTCTTTATCTGGACTGCGGAAAGAATATTGGACTTTTCCTTTACGACAACGATACTTTTGTAACTTATGCGTACGATTACTTAAACGAAGGGCCTCAGCCTTGCTACATTTATGTAAAAGGTAAAGCTGACTATTTGACAGATTTGTCAAATGGTCGTAAAGTAATGCCTTGTCAAACTGTACCTGAAAACAAGTGGTTTCACAAAGAACAGGAAACTGTGTTTAAAATAGAGACCCATCCAGATATCTTCAACTTCTGGAAGATACAGAGGCAAAATTAATTAGTTCACCTTTGGGTGGGAAGGGGGAGCCTTTCGTATGCATGGCATGCGGAAGGCTTTTTTTAATATTTTTTTAAGTAAATTTATGAAAAAAATTAGTTCAAAAAGTAATTCTTTCGTGCTAACATAAGTTTGGAAAAAAACTGAAATAATGTCTTTGTTTTACAGACTTTTTCAGTAGAAAAATCACAAAGAAAAAGATTTTTTCTGGAGGAAAAAATGGCCTTTAAGAAGACAGTAAACTCGTTAATCTGGACAAAAGGAAATGAAACCTTAAAAATTGAAACTTGGGGAAAAGATTCTTTCCGTGTTCGTTCAACATTGGAAAGCGAATTCACAAAAAACCTTTGGGGCTTAACGGAGCCTCTTAAATCAAAAGGTATTGCCAAAATCAAAATTGAAAAAGATGGAAGTGCTTCAATCACAAACGGAAAACTTACAGCTACTGTAAACGGAAACGGCATTATCACATATTTCAAGGGCAAAGAGGAAATCCTCAAAGAATATCATGCAAGTTATGACCCTTCAGTAAACAATGAAAGTGTTTGTCTTAAAGTTATTAACCGCGAATACAAAGGAATTATTGGCGGTGATTATAAACTGACAGTCCGCTTCCAGCCAAAAGATGAAGAAAAAATCTTTGGTATGGGACAGTATCAAATTCAGTACCTTGACCTTAAGGGCTGTACTCTGGAACTGGCACAGCGCAATTCTCAAATTTCCATTCCATTTGCAGTTTCTTCTTTGGGATATGGATTTTTGTGGAACTCACCTTCTGTTGGCCGCGTAACATTTGGAAAAAATATCACTCAGTGGGAATCTCAGTGCATTAAGGAAATGGACTATTGGATTACAGCTGGCGACACTCCTTCAGATATTGTAAAAAATTATACTGGAGTTGTAGGACGCGCACCTGTTCTTCCAAAAGATTATCTTGGTTTCTGGCAGTGTAAACTCCGCTACAGAACACAGGACGAAGTTCTTACAGTTGCCCGCAAGTACAAAGAACTGGGCATTCACCTGGATGTTATTGTAATTGATTTCTTCCACTGGATTCGCCAGGGTGACTGGGGCTTTGACAAAGAATACTGGCCTGATCCAAAAGCAATGTGTGACGAACTTCACGCAATGGGAACAAAAGTTATGGTTAGTGTATGGCCTTCTGTTGACCGCAAGAGCATTAACTTTAACGAAATGTCTTCAAAGGGAATGCTTGTACGCACAGAAAGAGGCACAATCCAGACTTACGACTTTAACGGCGATTGTATTACATTCGATGCAACAAATCCGGAAGCAAGAGACTTTATCTGGAAGGTTTGCAAAGAAAGTTATGTTAAATACGGAATTGATATGTTCTGGCTGGACAACGCTGAACCAGATTATGCTGTTTACGATTATGAAAATTATCGTTACCAGATGGGTCCTGCCCTTGCCGTTTCTAACATTTATCCAAAATTCTATGCTCAGGCATTCTACGACGGCTGGAAAAAGATGGGCAAAAAAGATCCTGTCAGTCTTTTGCGCTGCGCTTGGGTTGGTTCACAGAAATACGGAACTGTTTTGTGGAACGGAGATGTTTCTTCAACATTTGAATGTTTAAGAAATTCTGTTGTTGAAGGATTGAACATGGGTCTTGCCGGCATTCCTTGGTGGACAACAGATATTGGTGGATTTATGTATGGCAATCCAAAAGATCCAAAGTTTGTAGAATTACTTGAACGCTGGTTTGAATTCGCTGTATTCTCTCCAATTTTACGCTTACACGGAGACCGCGATCCTCATGACATTCCTCCTTTAAGCGACAAGGATTTTGGTGGCGGTTACCTTTACACTGGTCAGCCAAACGAAATCTGGTGCTACGGTGAAGAAGCACAAAAAATTATGACTAACCAGATTAAGCTTCGCGAAAGCCTTAAAGACTACATTGCAGAACTGATGAAGGAAACAAGTAAAACTGGTGCTCCTGTAATGCGCACGATGTTCTATGAATTCCCTAAGGATGAAAAATGCTGGACTTTAAAAGACCAGTACATGTTTGGTCCAGATTATCTTGTTGCTCCAATCCTCCAGGCTGGTCAAGTTAAGCGCACAGTTTACCTGCCAGACGGAAAGTGGGAAAACATTCACGACCACAAACTTTACACAGGCGGCAAATCTTACGAAGTTGCAGCTCCAATAGAACTTATTCCAGTTTTCAAAAAAGTTCCAAAAGATCTTAAAGACGAAAAATAAGTTTTAAAAG
>CAVJHV010000074.1:5463-11176 GCA_963649315.1 Treponemataceae bacterium
TTGTAAAAATTTAAAAATAAAAAAGCCACTTTGACAAAGCGCTTTTCTACTAAGTCAAAGTGGCTTTTTTTTAAGACTCATATTTTCAAGACTTATATTTATTTTTTTAGATCTTCCAGAATTGCCTTTATTTCGTAAGCAAAACAATACAAATCATTAAACAGCATTTGATTTTTTGAAGCACACGTAGCAAAGAAATTTACAGTCTTTTGATTTTCATCTTCATTTTTTTGCAAGTGGCTTATGATTTCATCAATTTGCTTTGAATTGCCTCTGATAGCATCCGAAACATTTTCAACTTCTACATTGTTTTCTTCATTTCTAGTTTTTACTTCTTCAAATTTTTCAAGAGTAACTGCTGTTTCATCAACAAGGCCTTTTAAAGACTTACCATTGTTACTGGTTTCATCTTCCAGCGTCGTGATGGAAGATTTTAAAAGATTCACATTATTCATAATTTTTTCAGAAGCCTGCCTTGTAGAATCTGCAAGTTTTTTTACTTCATTAGCAATGATGCGAAATCCTGCTCCCGCTGCTCCAGCATGAGCGGCTTCAATTGATGCATTAAATGACAAAAGATTTGTCTGTTCCGAAATGTTTTGAATGTCATCAACCATTTTTGTAATATCCAAAGTGTGCTGTATCAGAGTAGAAAATTTTTCAATATACTGTTTGTGCTCATTTTCAATTCTTTGAACAGTCATCCTTAACTTTTCAATTTCATCCTGAATATCTTTTAAGCTTTCATTATTTTTTACAGCACAGGCAGCAATTTTTGAAACTGCACTTCCAACATTGTTTGTGTTGTCTACCATTTGATTAAGAGCTTTTTTTTGCCTTTCAGCATTTTTCTTTTGCAACTCACGTGAAGCAAGATATTCAGAAAGAAATTCAGCACCAACTGCATCTTTTCCAAGATATTCTATCAAAGTATGAACGGCATCAAGTCCACTAGAAACAAGTTTTGTATCTTCCATAATTCTACTCCTCAATTATTCACCTATCACCACAGACACAAGGGTCTGGTTACAGTGAATTCTGTTATGTTGTTCTCCGTATGCTGAAAATCCTGCAAACTGAGGAAAAACCGAATTATACTTTTCTATAATTTTTCCACTGATATTCATTTTTGCAAAAGCCACAGTTCTGGTAACGCAAGTCATAAGCAAAACGAACTTTGGTTTAGAAATTACTTCTTTAATTCCATTTACTGTTTGATCCGCCTTTTGCAGAGGATCACCTATGTGCATAAGTTCTATTGTGGAATTTGGAACAATTCTGGCGAATGTTGAAATGCTTTTGTCTGGATTAAAACCAGCCAGTGCTGCAATGTACATCTGCCCATTTAAAAAACGGCCAAATGGATTTTCAAAAGTCATGCCTTCTGCCTGCGCTTCTGTTACCCCCAGCATTTCTGCGTAAACAGTTTTAGCAGCTTTACCGTCAAAAGATTTTATGTTGCGGTTTACAGGATTGCTTTGCGTAACAGTAACCGTTTTTCCTGTTGGATTAAAAATATCTTCCTGGCGAATATCAAACTTACACTGAGTTTTTACAAAAAGCATTACTGCCCCGTCTTGTGTAACTTTACCATTGTAACTTACAAAAGTCTTTGGAGTGTCCCCAGTGAAACCGGCAGTTCCTCCTGCAAGTTTAAAATTATCATTTTTGATAATGGAATAAAAATTTGCCAAAACAGTTTCTTCGCCATTGTAAACACCATTTATAAAAGCGATGGCAAAAGCATCCTTGTGGGAATTAGAATCACCACAGCGAATTCCACAGGCAGACAAAGCATCTTCTATTTGCAATTTACTGACTACCGGATAACGGCTGCCTTCTTCAACAAGTACACCTTTTACTTTTGTGTCTGTACATTTTGACATGGTAGTCAAAACAATTGTATCGTTTGCAAAACCAGCACCCGTAATTTCTCCTGCCGTACTTGTGCCTATCACTTCGCAGTCAGGAAAAACTTTTTTCATTTCAGATGACAGTTTTTCAAAATCATACATACTGGCCGCAAGAAAAATTGCAGCCTGATATTCTGCAGGATTTTTTCTTAACTGCCTGACTAAATCTTTCACAGCCTGTTCAACATCTGTACCACGAGTAAAAACAACTTCCTGTTCCATAACTGTTCCTGCCTAAAATAATATAAATTATATTTTACCACTAAAAAACGTTAATAGCAATTTTTTAAAGCATACAGTTTTGCTCAAGAGATATTTCGTGACAACAGGCCCTGCCGGAAACGGCCAACTGCTTTTGGTAAGAAACATTTTTGTAAAAAATTGCAGCACTAGCCGGACATTAGTGGCCAGCCAAAGGCTGGTTGCGGAACGAAGTGGAGCAATGGAGCGAAAGCGAAACCACGATTGGCCGTCTTTAAATACGGCATCTCCAAAAAACAAAAAAAATAAATTATAATGAATGCATCTTGATTTTTAGCGAGGTTCAACATGTGGCTTTTATTTGCAATCGCGTCGGCTGTTTTTGCGGCTCTTACCTCAATTTTAGCAAAAGTTGGAATTGAAGGAGTTAATTCGAATTTAGCAACGGCTATTCGTACGGGCGTAGTTTTAATTATGGCATGGGGAATGGTTTTTCTGACTCACTCGCAAACCGGCATTTCAAGCATTGGCAGGAAAAGCTGGCTCTTTTTAATTTTGTCTGGTCTTGCAACCGGCGCTTCATGGCTTTGCTACTACAAGGCTCTCCAAATGGGCGACGCTTCAAAAGTTGTACCCGTTGACAAAATGAGCACCGTCTTAACTTTGATTTTGGCTTTTATTTTTTTACACGAACCTTTTTCCGCAAAATCTTTGGTAGGAATCATTTTGTTGACCGCAGGGACACTTGTAATGGTTTTGTAAAACTCAGAACTTCTTAAAAATAAAAAAAGTGATTTTTAAAGAAGTCCTGAAATTGGGACGATTTTATATAAATTTCAGTAATAATTTCTTCATGACATTAAGTCATAAGGAGTTTTTTATGAAAAGAAAAAATATTTTGTTGGGCTGTATTGTACTTTTGCTTGCAGTTATTTTTGCTGACTTTTGTATTTGAAATTATAATCAATTAACTCAGGATGATATTCAAAATGCATATTATCCCAGATAGACCACTTTCCACCCCATATAAAACCTTCTTGCTCAAAAATATTTATGACTTTTAAAGGAGGAGTCCATCTTTTTGAAAGAGGTGTCAGCATCCAACCTTCAGGATTTTTTTCCTTTGCCCAAGCCCAATAAATTTCTTTACCAGCTTGATTTACAGGAAGAATGTCCAGCGCAATTCCTAATGAATGAAAAGATTTTCTGTTAGTGCCTGAAATAATTCTCCAAAAATATGCATCGTTGGATTTGATATTATTCAAAAAAGTTTGAACTTCATTATCGGTTAAAGCAAGTTCGTAAATTCTTTTTTCCACTTGTGCAAGCGGTTTTTTAATACGTTCATGAACAGTTGCTTTTTTCCCTAAAAAAGTAATTGTAAGCAGATGCGATTCAAGAGAAGCCTTTGTATAAGAGTCGTAAATAAAATCAAAGAAAAACATTGGGGTGCCGGCTCCATTTTTTCTATTATCGCTTGAAGAAAATTCTTTTAGCCGGGATTTTTCCTCTTCTGAAAAATTTGCCGGATCCTTTAGTTCTACTTCATAATTGTAAAGGAGTGGCCAATATTTTTCTTTATTGTCTAACTCTTTCTCTGGCAGCATACTTCCTAAAGACCAGTAAAATATTTTTTCTTCCTTTCCATCTGGAAGACCAACTGTAATTTTCCAGTCAGATTTTTCCTTATCAAAAACCGTATGCCATTTTAAGTCAGGATAGGAATTTTGAAATAAGACTAATTTTTTATATTCGCTTTTAAAATTAATTTTTCTTTGAGCGAAAATATTTTTTGAAATTACGAAAGCAAAGAAAATGAAAAATATTTTTTTTAAGAATTTGTTTCCTTTCATTTTTAACACCCTCTATCCTGCTATGTCAGGATTCCAAAAGCGAAATTATTTTTTCAATTTCTCCATCTTTATTTTTTGCCCACAGTTCTGACCACAAGCGATAAATTTTCCAACCTCTGGATTCCAGATATTTTTGTCTGTAAAAATCTCTTTCGCGGACTGAAGATTTTTCTTTGTACAATTTTGAATCGCATTCTATGCCCAACAGATATTTGTCATCCTTGCGTACTGCAAAATCAATTGTGTAAGAAGCAATACCCACATTCCTTTCCAAAGAAAATCCTTTGGATCTTAATTTTTCATCAAGTTCGTCATAAAGCCTCTGGTAATAATCCGCTTCAATTGCCTGACCATGAATAAGTTCTTCCTCTTTAGAATTTTCTTTTTCGTCCGCATCATTTTTATCGCTGGAAATTCCTTTTAGCGAATTCAAAATTTCTTTTGCCAGGTCTGTATTTTTTCCGCTGACAGCAAAGGCATATTCCAAATACTTTTTTAAAATGTAAGGGCCGGAATTTTTCAAACCTTCAATTTTCAGTTCCCCAGGAAGAATTGATGTAACAATAAAAATTTTTTTCTTAGCACGTGAAATGGCAACATTCAACCTGTTTTCTCCGCCCTGCTGGTTAAGCCATCCAAAATTATGAATCAACTTGCCCTTTTCATTATGCGCATATCCAACGGAAAAAATAATTATATCGCGTTCATCTCCCTGAACAGATTCAATATTTTTTACAAAAAGGCCTATGTCTTCTCCATTCATTTTTCTGTTCATTTCAGAATTTATGTTAAGCGCAAATTCCTGATTTACCGAGCATTCCTGATCAATCAAATCTTCTATCAAATCCCGCTGGCTTGTATTAAAAGTTATAATACCGATTGTTTCTTCATTTTTTCTTGTAGCAAAAATTTCTTTTAAAAGTTCAATTATCTTTTTTGCTTCTTCATTATTTTTTCTGTTAATCCATTTTCCATTGTTCAATTTTAAAACTTCAATAGGAGGATTTTTTGGACTGGAAGTATTTGGCGAAACATAAAGCCTGCCGTCATAAAAAGCGTAATTCGAAAAAGCAATCAACTCCTCGTATTTTGAACGGTAGTGAAAATTCAAAATAACATCATTGTATTTAAAACGTGCAAGGTCCAGAAGCGACTCTTCTTCAAGAAGTGCGCTGTCCACTTCAACGTCATCTTCCATTTCTTCAAGAGAATCTTCAATTGCATCTTCATCAATTTCAAAACGACCTGTTCCCAAACTTGAAGGGCGCAACTGTTTTTGATCACCAGCAATCACCACTTTCTTTCCGCGCAAAATCGAGGGGATTCCCTTTTCCATATACATTTGCGACGCTTCATCAAAAACAACTAAATCAAAAAGACCAATTTCAAGCGGAAGAATTTCAGAAACAACTTCCGGTGTTAAAAGCCAGACTTGTACTGCTTTAAATAACTCAAAATTAAATTTCGCAATAAATTTATTTACTCCCCATTTGCGCTTACTGTTAACAACCCTCATAATTTCAGACCGTCTTTTTGATTCGCTGAGGTAAAGAATATTTTGTGCCAAAAGCGATTCCAGTTTTTTCCGTGACAACAGACGTTTTTTGTCCATATTTTTTTCCATATCATCAATGATAGAAGGAAAATTTTTTATATAAGGAAAAACTTCTCTGTGAGCTGCTTCAAAATCCATAAGGTGAGCGCTTGGCAAATATTGGAAAAGTTCTTTTTCAGCTTCATCTATTT
>CAVJHV010000075.1:0-11161 GCA_963649315.1 Treponemataceae bacterium
ATTCCGGTGGAAAGAATAAAAATTATTCAGAAAAAAATAAAAAGAATTTTAGTGAACCAAAAGAAGATAAAAAACAAAAGAAGGGCTTCTTTTCTAAAATTTTTTCTATCTTTAAAAAATAACTTTATAGGGTGAAATAAAATGATTACTGTTTCAGATTTGTCTTTAAAATTCAGCGAAAAACCTTTGTTTAAGGATGTAAACCTTAAGTTTATGAAGGGAAACTGCTACGGAATTATTGGTGCCAACGGAGCAGGAAAGTCAACTTTTTTGAAAGTTCTTTCTGGGGAACTTGAACATGACACTGGTGAAATCAGCATAACTCCTGGGGAAAGAATGGCAATTTTAAGCCAGGACCACTTTAAGTTTGATGAATATTCTGTAAAAGAAACCGTTATGATGGGCTTTCCAAAACTCTATGAAATCAGTCAGGAAAAGGATGCCATCTATGCAAAGGAAGATTTTACCGAAGAAGACGGAAATAAGGCTGCGGAACTTGAAGCGGAATTTGGTGAACTGGGCGGCTATGAAGCTGAAAACCAAATTGAGCAGATGCTCAGCGGTTTGGGTCTTGAAGAAGAAAATCATGATAAAATGATGAGCGACCTTGATGAAAGCCAGAAGGTCAGAGTTCTTTTAGCCCAGGCCCTTTTTGGAAATCCGGATTATCTTATTCTTGATGAACCTACAAACGGTCTTGACCTTGAATCAATTTCATGGCTGGAAGATTTTTTGATTAATTTTGAAAACTGTGTGATTGTTGTTTCCCATGACCGCCACTTCCTGAATGCAATTTGTACTTACATTTGCGATATTGATTACGGAAAAATCACCCAGTTTACGGGAAACTACGATTTCTGGTACCAGATGAGCCAGATTTTACAAAAGCAGCAGAAAGATCAGCAGAAAAAACGTGAAGACAAAATGGCTGACCTTAAGTCATTTATTCAGCGCTTTGCTTCAAATGTTTCTAAAGCAGGGCAGGCTTCAAGCCGTAAGAAAATTCTTGAAAAACTGGAACTTGAAGAACTGCCTGTTACGAGCAGAAAATTTCCTTATGTTGGATTTCAGCCGGAACGATCAATTGGAAACTTTGTTCTTACAGCAGAAAGAATTAATTGCAAAGACGAAGAAGGAAATTCACTCCTTAAGGATTTTGAACTGACGGTTCACCCGGGAGAAAAAGTTGCATTTGTTGGAATGGAGCATAATTCCATAACTGCTTTCTTTGACGTTATAGCGGGTGAAAGAGATGGCGGTGAAAGTGCAACTGTAAACTGGGGTCAGACAACTAAGCACACCTACATGGGTCGTGACAACAGTAAATATTTTGATAATGATTTAAATATTACGGACTGGCTTAAACAGTATTCACCTGACCAGGACGATGCCTATGTCCGCGGATTTTTGGGCCGCATGCTTTTTACAGGAGATGAATCCCTAAAGAAAGTGAAGGTTTTGTCCGGAGGTGAAAAGGTGCGCTGTATGTTAAGCAAGATGATGCTTAGTGGGGCAAACGTTTTGATTCTTGATGACCCTACAAATCACCTTGACCTTGAATCAATAGAATCTTTAAACCAGGGACTTGTAAAATTTCCAGGCGTTGTGCTTTTTTCTTCACATGACCACGAATTTATTTCTACAATTGCAAACCGCATAATCGAAATTACACCAAATGGCATAATTGACCGCATGATGAATTTTGATGATTATTTAAAAGATCAGCAGGTTAAGGAATTGAGAAAGGAATATTACAAGGGAATTGATAAAAAAATCCGCTTTTAGGCTTTGACATGTCTTAAGCTTTGCCTGTTAAAGATTTTTCTTTGACAGGTATTTTTTTTTGAGCATACTTTTTTTTCTTCTACAGCCCTTTCGCCACTCACTCACGTTCGGCCGTCACGCCCTGCGTGCCGGCTGCTTTGCATGGCTACACGGCTGGCTAGGCTTCATTAAGAAAACTGAAAGTGGCTGCTGATAACTTTTAATTGTGGTGCCGATTGAAAGTGTCAAAATCACACGGCAATTTTTTATTCGTTAGACTTGCAGAAATTAAAAATCGAATTTTACTGTAATATCGTTTCCTTTAACAGAAACTGTGCTTTCTGCTCCAAAGACTAAAGGCATGGCAGGGTCAATGTGGCCAAAATCACAGTCCATAATGATAGGTACATTGTATTTTGAAAGAAGGCCTGTAACAGCATTGTATTGATCAAGTCCCATCATGTTTTGACCGTAGGCGGCCAGGGGGCGGCCGAATAAAAATGCACTTGCAGTCTTAAACATTCCAAGTGAATCCATGTGCCAGAGAGACCGCCTTATGTCCATTATGTTTAAATCACAGGATTCAAGGCACCATATGATTTTTTTTCCTGCCTTTACTAATTTTTCACTCTGGTCAAAAGGGCTTGCGCTAAGATTATTTACAACATCCAGGCAGCCCCCAAGCAAAAGTCCTTCAAAAGAGATTTTTTTTGTGGCAGTCAGGCTTTTGACTTTTCCATTTGAAGGCAAAAAGGATTTTAAAATTTTTTCCTGATCAAGTATGTATTTTGAAAATGGGTCTTTTTCGCTATCTGCCAAGGGACTTTGGAATTTTTGAAATCCTTCTACGCAAGTCACTTTTCCTTCCATAATGCCAATTGTGTCAAGTTCTGTTCTTTCCCATTCCTTGCCGAATGTTGGAAAGCAGGGACCGTAAATCCCCATAACATTGCATTTTGTTACAAGGGGAAACAAAAAATTTGTATTGTCTGAATAACCTGTAAACCACTTAGCCTTTGCTTTTTTTATGGCGTCAAAGTCAACATAAGACATTACCTGGCACATTAACTCGCCGCCGCCACATGAAATTATGGCTTTAACATCGCTGTCAAGATAAAAATCCGTCAGCTCTTTTGCACAGATTTCAGGCTTTGTGGAAATGCCTATGCCGTCATTTTTAAAACATGTTTTGCCGGTTTTTATTTTGTAGCCTCTGTTTTTTAAATTTTCTATTGCGTTTTTAAAAAGACTTTCATATGGTTCAGTCTTTGCTCCAAAAGATGGGGCTGTAACGCCAATTGTGTCACCTGCTTTTATAAATTCCGGTCTTTTCATGTTGAACTCCATGTCTTTTAAAGATTTCTGGGGGACTTTGATTTTAGAGTTATCCTTTAGTCATATCCCTGTTTTTAAAAAAGTAAATTTTTAGAACTTCATTCATTCTTTTCTATAGATTTTACTATGTATTTTGTGATATAGTCTACAAAGAATTTTTTTGGGCATGTTTAGGGGACTTTCTAAAAATTGCAATTTTTAGAAACAACTCTGAACTCTTAGAAATTATTTTTCTTTGGATTTTTAAGTGAGCCCTTTAGTTTGTGGAGGATTTTCATGTACAAGAGTGTTGACCCTAAAGTAGATTTTCCAAAAGAGGAAGAGAAAGTTTTAAAGTTCTGGCAGGATAATGAAATTTTTAAAAAGTCAATCAGTCAGAGGGAAGGGGCTGAAGATTTCGTATTCTTTGATGGTCCTCCATTCGCTACAGGTCTTCCTCACTTTGGTCATTTTATTCCATCTACAATCAAAGATATTATTCCCCGCTATCAGACAATGAAGGGTAAAAAAGTAGAGCGTCGCTTTGGCTGGGACTGTCACGGTCTTCCGATTGAAAATCTTATTGAGAAGGAATTAGGCATTAACTCAAAGCATGAAATTGAAGCTTACGGAATTGCAAATTTTAACGAAAAATGCCGCGCTTCAGTTCTTCGCTATACCGCTGAATGGGAAAAAACAATTACCCGTATGGGACGTTGGGTTGATTTTAAGCATGATTACAAAACAATGTCTCCTGATTACATGGAATCAATCTGGTGGGTTGCAAAGTCTTTGTGGGATAAGGGGCTTATCTATGAAGGAAAATATATTCTTCCATACTGTCCTCGTTGTTCAACAGTTCTTTCTACTCATGAACTTGCCCAGGGATATAAGGATGTTCAGGATCAAACTGTAACAGTCCGCTTTAAGATTACAAAAGCACCGCCTTCTTTTGATGATAAGGAAATTGCTGACGGCAAAACATATTTTATTGCATGGACAACAACTCCATGGACTTTGCCATCAAATCTCGGTCTTTGTATGGGCCCTGAAATTGATTATGTAAAAATCCGCGATAAATCTTCAGATGAATATTATATTTTTGCAGAAGCAAGACTGGGTGCTTATTACAAAGACGAAAATGATTACGAAATTATTTATCACAAAAAGGGTAAGGATTTTCTTGGTACAAGATATGAACCTCTTTTCCCATATTTTGCTAAACTTGCAGACGAAAAAGTTTGTGCAGAAGAAACAAAGAGTGAATGTAAAGAAGGAGCTTTTCGCGTATTTAATGCCTCTTATGTTTCTACAGAAGACGGTACCGGTATTGTTCACCTTGCTCCGGCTTTTGGTGAAGATGATAATAATGTATTTAAAGGTTCAGGCATTCCTAGTGTGGAACCAATTGATGCTGAATGCCGCTTTACTTCAGAAATCCCGGAATACCAGGGAACTTTTGTAAAAGACGCAGATAAAGAAATCATCAAAAGACTTAAGGATGAAGGCAAGCTTGTAAAACGCGACACGGTTGTTCACTCTTACCCTCACTGCTGGAGATGTGGTTCACCTCTTATTTACCGTGGAATTGGTTCTTGGTTCGTAAAAGTTGCTGACTATCACGACAAACTGCTTAAGGCTAATTCTCAAATTAAGTGGCAGCCTTCTCACATAAAGGAAGGCCGCTTTGGAAAATGGCTTGCCGGCAGCCGTGACTGGGCTGTAAGCCGCAACCGCTACTGGGGAAATCCAATTCCTATCTGGAGATGTGACGATCCTTTGTGTAAAAATACAATTTGTGTAGGTTCCAGAGAAGAACTTAAGGAATTGAGCGGTACCTATCTTGAAGATTTGCACAAACAGTACGTTGATAATGTTACCTTCACTTGTCCTAAGTGTAAAAAGGGAACAATGCACCGTATTCCTGAAGTTTTTGACTGCTGGTTTGAATCAGGTTCCATGCCTTATGCCCAGCAGCATTATCCATTTGAAAACAAGGAATATTTTGAAAAGCATTTCCCTGCTGATTTTATTTCTGAAGGTTTGGATCAGACTCGCGGCTGGTTCTACACACTTACAGTTCTTGCTGCACAACTTTTTGACAAACCTGCTTTCCAGAATTGTATTGTAAACGGAATTGTTCTTGCTTCAGATGGCCGCAAGATGTCAAAGTCTTTGCGTAACTATACAGATCCTGCTGAAGCAATTGATAAATTTGGTGCTGACGCAATACGTCTTTTCTTAATGCATTCGGCTGTTGTAAAGGCTGACGAAATCCGCTATTCGGATGAAGGTGTGCGTGACGTTATAAAGTCATTCATTTTGCCTTTGTGGAATTCATATTCTTTCTTTGTTCAGTATGCAAATATTGATAAAGTAACTTGTACTGGCCACGAATTTGATTCTAAGTTGCCGGACAATCCTCTTGACCGCTGGCTTTTGTCTGTAACGTCTAAGATGGTTGAAGATGTAACAAAGGCTTTGGATGATTATGATCTTTCCGGAGCTGTAGATCCTATGCTTACATTCATAGATCAAATCAACAACTGGTACATCCGCAGAAACCGCCGCCGTTTCTGGAAAAGTGGAAATGATCAGGATAAAATTGAAGCTTACGGAAGTCTTTACAGGGCATTAAAAACATTTACCCTGGTTGCATGTCCATTCATTCCTTTCATTACAGAAGAAATGTGGCAGAATCTTAAAACTGATGAAGATAAAGAATCTGTTCACCTTATGGATTATCCTGTGTGTGAAGCAAGGTTCCGTGACAGCGAACTTGAATTCCAGATGGCAAGTGTTCAAAAAGCTGTGAGTATGGGCCGTGCCTTAAGAAATCAGTTTAATATTAAAAACCGCCAGCCTCTTCTTTCAGTTGCTCTTGTAACACGCAATCTTGAAGAAAGAAAAGTTCTTGAAAATATGAAAGATACTATTGCTGAAGAACTTAATGTTAAAGATGTTGATTTCCATGACAAGGAATCTGACCTTGTTGAATATAAGGCAAAGGCTAATTTTAAGGTACTTGGAAAATCTTTGGGACCTAAGATGAAAGTTGCTGCTGGTGAAATTGCAAAACTTTCAAATGACCAGATTGCTTCTATTGTTGACGGAAATACTTTGACAATAAAAGTTGACGGCCAGGATCTTGTCCTTGACGGTGAAAGCGTAATTGTTGAAAGATCGGAAAAGGAAGAGTTAAAAGTAATTAATGAAGGCACTCTCACAGTTGGTCTTGAAACAAAGATTACAGATGAACTTAAAAAAGAAGGTTATGCCCGTGATGCAGTTCGTGGTATTCAAAATCTTCGAAAGGAAAGTGCTTTTGAAATTACAGACAGAATTATTCTTGAACTTTCAGGTGATGCTGAACTTAAAGCTGCTTTTGAAATGTTTAAGGATTTTATTGCAGGTGAAACTTTAGCTTCCAGCATTGAATGGAAAGATGAACTTTCCGGTGGAAATGTTATTGAAGCAGATCAGTTTAAGTGGACTTGCAAAATTAAAAAAGCGTAAGATGGAAAAGCCTTTGCTCTGGTAAAAAGGAGCAGGGCTTTTTATTTAGAATTTTGGGGATTTCTGAAAATTGTAATTTTTAGGACTTCCTCTTTAGGAAAGGAATGCATGAGAAAAATTAATTTGTTTTTTGGATTTTTGATTTTATTTTTTGTACCAGCCTTTTTTTCTTGCAATACATCTAAGGTTATAAACACTTCTTTGGATGAAGTGCACCCTTTGGCTCTCTTAAACCAGGATTTCAGCATTTACATGTACCTTCCTGTCCAACATCACAAGGAACTTTTTAATGACATTATTCTTGCAGAAATTCCGTCTCTTTCAAAAAGTGATGCTGAAAAAATTTCAAATCAAATTAACAATTTATATGCAGGACTTGGAACTGTAAAAGACCGGTCAAAGTTGCAAATGGCCTGTGATGGTGATTTTCCCTCTATTGCGGTAAAGATGGTATTTAAGGAAAAAAACGGCTGGTCTGGAAAAAATTATCTGGCAAAATCTTCTCAGGAAGCCTTGGAAAAAAATTATCCAAATGAATTTACAATTTTTTATTCAAACGAAACAAATTATAAAATTTCATTTTGTTCAGAAAATTTACTTTCCCTTGCAAGTGACATAGAGCCTATGCTGGAAAATTATGCCATTCGCCCAGCCTTGCCAGAAACTAAATATGCAAAATATCTTACAGAAAATCAAGAAGAAAATCTTTCTGGCGAAAAAGAAAATATTTTATTTTACATTTCCCGCCCCGGTCAGTATGTAAAGGCTTTGCTGGGTTCTTCAATTACCATGGGACTTGGGGAAGCATATGGTTATTTGGAATATCTTCCAAATCAAAAAAAGGCAGATGAATATTCTGGAAAATATAGTTTGAACATTTATTTGTCTCTTTCAAAGGCTGCTCATATGAAGGCGTTTCTTTCAGGACTTAAGCTTGCAATGGGAATGATGGGTGGAGAAATTAGACAGATTGATGAAAAAACTGTCGGTCTTTTTAATCTGGAGGTTACAGAAAAATCTATCATCAATCTTATAACAAGAGATCCCATAACTGGAAAACATTTTAAGGTTGATGGGGAAAATATCATCAAGGAATCAAAGGGAAAGTGATTTTACAAAAGTCTTTTTTTAGACCAGAAATCACTTTTGAAAGATTGCATTTAGGAAGTCCCTGAAATTTGCAATTTTTTTAAGATGCCCTTAATGTGTAAATAAAAAAAATTAAATATATTTTGTGAGGTTAAGATGGACAAGGATAAGGTTATTTTAAAGGCAGAGGATTTAGACGGATATTTAACAGAAGAGGACAATGCGGATCTTAAAAAACTTGAAGTAATGTATCAAGGCGCATTGGACGCTTTTAAAACAGTTGACCAGGAAAAAATTATTTCTACATTCGATAATCTTGGTCATGAAATGCAGAATATTTGTTCTCGTCACCCAAACATTAAAGTTTATTCTTTTGTAACAGCACAGGGGGCTCATGCAGAAGCCAGCCGTGTAATTGCAAAGCTTCGTGACGTCAACACTGATCACCAGGAATTCATGTATTATTGTCAGAGGGCATACGAAATGCTTTTTAGACTTGCTTATATTGAGGAAAATAACAGCAAAGGTCACATTGTTGTAAAAACTCCGGTTAATTTTCCTGTACAAAATTACGCGGTTCATAAAATTCCTAATGTTGATGACTCAATTAAAGATTCTGTGATGATGGTTATGCTTAGAGGGGCCCTTCTTCCCAGCATGATTATGTCTAAGGAAATTGAAGAATATTCCTCAACGGGATACGTTACTCCCTTTGCACTTTTTAAAATCAGTCGCGACGATACAAAATCTGAAAACAATATGCAGTACATTCTTAACCTAAAAAATTCATTTTTTGATTTAAGTGAACTTGATGGTAAGGATTGGGTTTTTGCCGACCCTATGAATGCAACCGGCGGTTCAATTGTAACGGTCGTAAAATATCTTCAAAGTCAGGGTGTTAAACCTAAAAGCATTAAGTTTTTCAATGTGATTTCAGCTCTTAAGGGCAGCCTGAGGGTAACACGTGCTCTTGAAAACTGCACATGCTACACTTTGTGGATGGATCCTGTTCTTAACGAAAAAGCTTACATCATGCCAGGCTTGGGCGATGCAGGGGACAGACTTAACGGCTGCGATACCCATGAATCTCCAAGAAATATTATTCAGTTGATTGCAGATTACGGGTCTAACCTTGCAGGACTTTATCGTTCTCAACTTAGGACAATCGAAAATACTGTTTTGACAAAGTAGGCAAGATGAAGTTTATTCTAAAAAAATCCTTTACTGTTTTTTTTGCAGCATCTCTTTTTTTATTTTCTTTTTGGATTTTTTCATGCTCTTCTACAAAGGGGCTTGCTGTTCCTGGAGAAAGTGAAACTAGAAGAAAAAATATTACTGCAGAATATTTTTCTATTGCAGAAACCTATGAAGGCTTAAAAAATTACAGCAAAGCGATTGAATATTATAAACTTGCCATGGCTGATTCAAAAATGAAAAACACATGCCTTTATAAATGCGGCAGATGTTACGCACTAAATAAGGATTATAAGAACGCTTTGGAGATCTACAGAATCCTTTTAAAAGACGATGAGGAAAATACAAATCTCTTGCTTTCAACAGCCTACCTTGAAGCCATGTGTTCTAATTTCAGCCAGGCAGAAAAAATCTACAGCGAACTTTTGGAAAAAAATCCTCAGCTGATTGAAGTATACAAAAATTATATTTCAGTTTTGATTGTCTGTGAAAAAAAAGATAGGGCAAGAGAAGTTCTTGATAAAATGGCTGAACTTTTCCCGGATGATTCTTCCATTTCGGTTTTTGAAAAAGCCTTGTCTGACGAAGAAGAGGAAAAAGCCGAATAGTTTTTTTAGAAAATATATAGGGGAATTTCAAAAATTGCAATTTGAGATTCTCCTTATTTTTAGTCTTTTTTAGCTGCCCTTATCTATCAAATCTTAAATTGATTTCTGTATTGATCAGCGTTCACCTTAAATGCAACAATCGGTTTGTCTGGATTTTTTAATGCGTGTTCCAATGCCTGGGCTGCTTCATTTGCAAGCCTTTCGCCCGAAATAAGGCGGAATGATTTTGAAGAAATTCCTATGGCAACAGGAAGACTTTTTCCTTCACTGGAAAGTACCTGCTGAATTTCAGCTTCAAGTTCATCTGCAATAGAAAGCGCATCATCAATAGTGGTATTTTGGAATATGGCAGAAAAGCCGTCTTTACCAAATTCAAAAATCAAATCTTGAAATTTGACTGTGTCTATTACAAGGGAACAAATTTTTTCATGCTCAAGACTGCCCGGTTGAAGACCAGGAATCTTTAAAAGTAGAAGTGAAAGATCCTGCTCCTGTTCTGCTGACCGCACTAACTCATTATTTAAGCGTGGAAGCAGGTAAGGCTCATATCCTACATTTGTTTCTTCGGAAAAAAGCCCAGCCGGTTTAGACTTATCTTTTATTTCTGCTCCTAAATCTTCTACTTCTGAAACTTCATCTTTTACAGATGAATAATCTTCCACATCATTTTGCTTTTGTGAATCAAAAGACAAAAGTTCTTTTACACTTTCTTCCTGAGATAAATTTTGTTTATTATCGCTGACAGGCGTTTCATCTATGAAAGTTACAGGCTGGTCATCAATCATAAAGGAATTATCATCTGCGGCAGACTTTTCGCTTGTGTCATCAAAGAAAGAATTTGTTATGTCTTCGATGTCTGTGTTGTTAAAGAGTTCATCTGCACTTGGTCTGTCATCTTTGTAGGCAGCAACAATGCTGTCACTGTCATCATCTTTTGCGAATGAAGAAGGAGTGAAGGTGGGCTGAATTTTTTCTTCCTTTGCACTTGAAGAAAAAATATTGCCGCCACTTGTATCGTCAGAATCTTCTGTGTCTGAATCTTTTTCTTCCGGATTTTCGGAATTACTTTTTCCTGAAAGATATGCGTATACTAGAAAAATTGCTGCAAGAGCTGTCGCTACCAAAATGACTATGAAGGCAACTTTTCCACCATTTATGATTGTGGAAGGTAAAAGCAGATAAATGGCTGCTGTAAGATTTACAGGAGTTCCGTCTTTTGCCGTAAGAAGAGATGACCATGAATTTATAAGGGAAGATTTTGTTGCAGGTGATTTTGATAAATCTGAAGGATAGGAGTAAATTAAAGTATCATTAACTGTCAGTTGAAATCCTGCAAGATTAAAAAGTTCCTGGTCAAAAAAATCCAGTTCTTTGTCCGCAGTAACAGCTTTTTTAAATTTATCAGAGTTTAAATCATATTCGTTTAAAATATCTGAAATGTTGGAAGTAAGTTTTTGGAATGTCACTTCAGACCTTTTTTGTCCTTTTCCAAACTGAATCCCCAAAAAGCAAATATATACAAGTAAAGTTACTGCATAAATGGCAATGATAATGGCCGTTACAATCTTCTGATTTTTGTTTTTCATGATTTTTTTAGTATAACAGAGTGAAAGACAGAGTGCAAGAAAAGAATTTTATTTTAAACTTTCCCCTGTCCTTTGAAGTTTGCTGTATAT
>CAVJHV010000076.1:0-11062 GCA_963649315.1 Treponemataceae bacterium
GCATAAGCCCCCTGACCGTAAGTCAAAAAGCCAATGTAAGATTCTTCAGTAAAAGTATAATCCCTGTAAAAAACAAAATTACCGCTAAAATCTTCCAGATAATTTTTCACAAAAGGAAGAGCAAAAATATTTGCAGTCGAAATCAAAACAAAAGCAAAAGCCATCATAATTTTTTTACAGAAAAAATTCTTTTTCATAAAAACTCCTTATAAAGCCTCTCATTAGAAAGGACCCCTTCTATTTTCGGAATTTATTTTTGTGATTTTAAATAAAAAAAATCCTGCCTTCAAAAGAAAGCAGGAAATAAAGGGCATCTCTAAAAAAAGAAAATTATTTTTTCTTAAGAATAAGATTGTAAATGCGGTCCAAATCATCTTTTGTAAAATAATCAATGGTAATAGTACCCTTGTCAAAATCACCCCGCATAACAACCTTTGTTCCAAAAGCTTCAATGAATTTTTTTTCAATTGCAATGTAGTCAGGATCGCGGGTGTCTTTTTCAACGGTCTTTTTAGCATCGACCTTTTTGGACCTGCCACCGCCATTCAAATCTTTAGACTGCTCTTCCGCCTGCCTTACAGAAAGATCCTGACTGACAATCCTGTTAAACAAAACACGCTGGTCAGCCGGAGCAATAACACTCAGCAAAGCACGCGCGTGACCGGCCGTAATTTGCCCAGACGCAAGCGACTTCTGCATATCATCAGGCAGCTTCAAAAGCCTTATGGCATTAGCAACAGTGGAACGATTTTTCCCCACCTTTTCCGCAACCTCTTCCTGGGTAATGCCTTCCAATTCCATCAGCTGGTAATAGGCAAGCGCTTCTTCCACCGGGTTCAAATCCGTTCGCTGGATATTTTCAATCAAAGCAACTTCCAGCTTTCTGGAATCAGAATATTTTCTAAGCTGAACAGGCACTTCGCTAAGTCCTGCAGCAATAGAAGCACGTGTTCTCCGCTCACCGGCAATAATATAAAAAGTACCATCGCCCGCATCTTCAATAATAATCGGAGAAAGAACCCCTTCTTTTTTTACAGACTGGGTCAATTCCTCCAAAGCACTTTCATCAAAATAAAGACGAGGCTGCCTTGGGTTAGGTTTTAAAAGTTTCGGATCCACCCACAAAGTTCCCTCAGAATCCATTTTAATTCCTGCCGGCAATTTTGCAGATGAAGATTTAGAAGATTTTTTTGTTGCAGACTGGATCAAAGCTTCTTCTTCAGGAGAATCCCCCAAAAGCGCCTCAAGTCCACGGCCCAAACCATTTTTCTTAGCCAATGTTGATTACCTCTTCAGCAAGTTTTTCGTAACTCTTAGCGCCAATACAATTCGGATCATAAAGACAAATCGGTTCCCCGTGGGAAGGAGCTTCAGACAACCTTACATTCCTAGGAATAATCGTATTAAAAACAACATCCTTAAAATAAGATTTTACCTGCATAACAACATCCTGAGCCAAGCGGGTACGGCTATCATACATAGTAAAGAAAATGCCGCCAATCACAAGATCCTTGTTAATAGTTTTCTGCACCTTGTTGACCGTCTGCAAAAGAAGAGTAATACCTTCAAGTGCAAAATATTCACATTGCATAGGAACAAAAACCGCATCAGCTGCAGCCAGTCCGTTCAAAGTCAAAATGCCCAAGGAAGGAGGACAGTCAATCAAAATAAAATCGTAACGAGGCTTAATCGGCTCCAAAGTTTTTTTCAAAAAGAATTCGCGGTTTTTCTGGTCGATCATTTCTACCGAAGCACCAGACAAATCAATTGAAGCCGAAATAATGTCCAGATTTTTTACAGCAGTATGTTTAATAGCCTCATCCGCCGTAGCCTCGCCAGCCATCAATTCGTAAATTGTAGGCTTTTCAGATTTTACGCCCACACCGCTAGACATATTTCCCTGGCTGTCAAAATCCACCAGCAAAACTTTTTTTCCAGCCTTTGCAATGTAAGCGCCAATATTAATTGCAGAAGTCGTTTTGCCGACCCCGCCTTTTTGATTTACAAAAACGTATACCTTTCCCATGTGAAACATTATAGCATTTTTTTTGTTTCACGTATATAGTGTTATTCAGTTTTAGGATTTTTTTACTTTGGGCGTATCCCTTGTGCCAGATAAATCTGTCACAAGGGCCGGGCTTTCCGCAATTCCGCTGTCGCTCCATTCCTGCGCAGCTGCCCCAGGCACCTGCTCCGGAATCAGCCTTCGGCTGCTTGCTCCAATCCCTTACGCAAAAAAAAATAAGTTCAGGATTTTTATGATACAGACAATTATATTTTCAAAAGCCGCAAAAAACGCAGAAGAAATTTTAGGCAGACCCTACACAAAAATAAAGATCACCTTTTTTAAAGGCACATACAAGGCAGAATTTTTTACAGACAAACAGTCCTTTCAAAAAACATTCACTCTGGAAGAAGCCCAAAACTTTTACCAGAAACACGCCGGCACCACATTTAAAAACACCGTCTTAAAAACAGAAGACCAGGAAATCACCACCCTGGCAAACCGTCACGGTCAAATCAGGCGGCTGGTAAAAAAACTGGAGCCTCTTTACGAAAGCAGCATATGTTCTGAAAAAGACGGGCTTCTTTACGAAAGCAGTACCTGTCCTGAAAAAGACGGCCCCCTTTACGAAAGTGACGTTCCTCCTGTAAAGCCTCTCTCTCCAAAAGAAAGAATGCTTGCCCCAACCGACGTCACCGGCAAGGAAACTTTCGACCGCAAAAAAAACTACATTCTCAAAGAAGGTCAGCCCATTCCTTTTTTAATAGAACTTGGGCTTATGTCAAAAGATGGTTCTGTCATAAAAAGCCGCTATGACAAATTCCGCCAGATAAACCGTTTTCTTGAATACATAAAAGACATTTTGCCACAGGTAACAAGGCTGGCCGCACCGGACCAAAAGGCCTTCACAAAAGACCGCCCCCTTTACATAGCAGATTTTGGCTGTGGCAAAAGCTACCTTACTTTCGCAGTATATTATTTTTTAAACGAATTGCTTTCCATTCCAGTTCAAATTACAGGCCTGGATCTAAAAGAAGATGTCATAAAAAAATGCCAGTCACTTGCAGACCGCCTGGGATACACAAATTTAAAATTTAAAAAAGGTGATGTCTGCCAGGCAGAAAATTTCTACAGTCATGCCCCTGACATAATGATTACCCTTCACGCATGTGACACGGCCACAGACTTTGCCTTAGAATACGCTGTCAAAAAAAATGCAGCAGCCATTTTAAGCGTGCCATGCTGCCAGCACGAAATAAACCTTCAGCTGCAAAAAAAATCCCTGCCGGCCACTTCGCCATTTGCATCCCTTTCCCACTGGGGCATTTTGCAGGAACGTTTTTCAGCCCTGGCCACAGATGCCATCCGAAGCGAACTTCTTGAAGAAAAAAATTATTCCGTTCAGCTTTTGGAATTCATAGACTTTGAAGGAACCCCTAAAAATCTTTTAATCCGTGCAGTCCGTCGCCCAAGCCCTGACGAAAAATCCGGCAAAAATTCTGCCAGCCGACTGGAAAGTCTGCTTTCAACTTTAGGTGTCAGCCAGAAACTCTGCCAGCTTTTCAAAAAAGATTTTTAATGCACGGCAAAAAAAGGCAGTTTCTTAAAGAATATATTTTTCTATAAAATCTGCCACGCCGTCCTGGTCATTAGTTTTTTCAGTAACATAAGTGGCCGCATTTTTTAAATGTTCCACGGCGTTTTTCATGGCCACACCAAAACCGCATCTTAAAATCATATTTTCATCATTCATGCCGTCGCCAAAAGCAATGGTCTTTTTTGCATCCAGCCCCAGGTAAGAAGCCAGCCACAAAAGCGCTTCCCCCTTACCCACATTCTTTGGCATAATTTCAAGAAAGACAGGCTTACTTGTAAAGACTTCAGCCCTGTCACCCAGTCGGGTCTTCATCTTTTTTTGCAAGTCCTGGATTTTTTCAGCCTCTCCGGCAACAAGCATTTTGGAAAATCCCTTTTCCAGAAATTTTTTATAATCTTCTACCCGCTGCCCCTTTATGCCGCAAAGCTTTACATCCATCAAAGTCCAGTCAGTTTCCCTGCCATAAAAAATTGTGTCTGCCGTGTAAACTTCAGAATCCAGACCAGCCTTTGCCGCCTCATCATCCGCTTCAAGCAAAAGGTCACCCGAAAGCACATTCGAATGAATCTGCTGCCTTTTGTGCAAATCAAAAACAGAAGAACCGTTTATGGCAACAATAAAACGGCCCGCTTCAAGGCCGGCAATGTCCAGGGCACGAACAAAGGGCAAAATGCCGCTTTCAGCCCTACCCGAACAAAGCACAATGTAAATTCCCAGGGCAGCACAACGTCGCAAAACTTCAATATTTTTTTGTGAAATTTTTGCCTGACTGTTTAAGAGAGTATCATCAAGGTCAAGGGCAATCAAAGAAATGTCCAGTTTTCCAGAAGGCAGTTTTTCCATTTACAAATTTTCCTGAATGCAAAATCCACAGTAATCGTGTCCCGGGTAAACCAGGGTATTAGAGGGAATTGTGTGATAAAGTTCCTTTAAAGATTTACAGATTAAACTTTCATCTCCGCCAGGCAAATCTGTTCTGCCATAGCTTTGATAAAAAATTGTATCCCCAGAAATCAATGTGCGCTCAGCCCAATTATATAAACAGACAGAACCAAGTGAATGGCCCGGAGTGTGCAGAACCTGCCACAAAGAAAGTTTTTCTTTTACGGATTTTTCATCGCCTTTTAAAAGTGCCTCTGAAGTGCCGGAAGAAAAAGCGCATTCCCACAGGGATTTTTTGTTTTGCAAAAAAGCATCCGCTTGGGGCAAGTCACAAACAAAGGGCAAAAATTCTTCAAACTCCATTAAAGACAAAGACCGTCCCTGCAGCAAAGAAGAATTCTTTCCAATAAAATCCTTGTCTTTTTCGTGAATAAGGATTTTTGCAACCGGGAAATCTTCATGCAGTTTCTTTAAGCCAGAAACATGATCAAAGTGACCGTGGGTCAAAATAATCAAAAGAGGAATTAATTTTTTTTCTTCCAAATAGCGGCTGATGGCAAAAGTGTCACCGGAAAAGGGACAGGCTGCCGGGTCCACTATAAAAACATAAGGCCCCCCAAGGCTTACCACAAGAGTGTTTACCTTAAAAGGCCCTGTTGGAATTATTTCTATCAATATGGTGCACCATCGCCAAAGTGGCTTTTTACCTGACCATCGTCAGCAGTTTCTGCATAAGGCTTTTCCTGAGCAGCCTTTGCGTATTCACTTTGAGCTTTAGCAATTTGTTCTTCTTCGCTGCGTTCTGTAACAGCAATGCCACTGGATTCATTTGTTACATTTGAAGGAATAGGGTCATTGTTGATTGCAGGATCTGCACTTGCAGGATTTTCACTGCCTGCTTCAAAAGAAGGCTTTTCTTCATCATCGCGGAACTTTGAATAACTTACAGAAATCTTTCTGCCCCTGTATTCATAGTTATTTAAAGCAGCAATTACTTTTTCACAGTCTTCTGCAAAAAGCTGGATGAATGAATAATTTGTAAGCACGCGGATTTCACCAATGCGTTCGCGGTCAAGGCCTGCTACGTTTACCAAAAGACCTACTAAATCACGCGGGAAAACACGGCGGTTTCTGCCCACGCCAATAAAAATTGTCTTTGCTAAAGAAGGATCAATCTGTACGCGGGGAGCCCTTTCTGCTCTTTCGCTTCTTTCGCCCCTGTCACTTCTTTCAGAACGGAAATCATTTCTGCCGTTTCTTTTTTCACCACGATCGTAGTAAGAAGAACGGTCAAAGTTCTTGTTAGGACGGTAGCCGTGCATTGAATTCTTTACTAAATAAGCAAAAACCAGTTTTCTTCTGGAAAAAGGAACATTCTTTTTTATAAGCTTTTTAATTTTTGCCAAAGCGTCAAAATCACTCGTGCTGGATTTTTCCACGCGGGTAACAAGATCCTTAAGATAAGAGGCAACTTGTTCTTCATTTACAACATAATTTGAATTATCACGATTATAAGACATAAAATCTCCTGTTAAAAAATTCTGCAGCAAAAAAAGCTGCTAATTTGTCAAATCTGTCACCAGAAAATTGCCCTGTTTTACAAAACCAAAGCCAGTCAAAACAGGAAGCATAAACTGGGGAACCATAAAATTTAAAATCAAAATTCTCTGAGCACCGCCTTCTCTAAAATCCTGCATACATTGAAAAATCATTTCTTTTGCAATGCCAAGATTGCGGTAACTCTCCACAACAAAAAAATCTGTCAGCAAAATATTTTGCCATCCATTTTTTTCTGAAAAGGACACTGGGCAGCCTAAAAGACATGCAGCAAAATCTCCGGCACCAGTCCGGCAGACAAAACCTTTTTTTTCCTGTCCGTCAAAAGACAAAGAAAATTTCTGCCACACAAAGATCCGGCTTTCTTCAAGAAAATCCGCACATTCTTCCTTTAACTTGCCAAAAACTTCTTCCCTTTCGCAAATAAAATCTTCCCTGTCCTTCTGGGGATTATATTCATCAAAGGCAAAATCCGCAAAAAGCAAATCCTCTGTATCAAAATCATCAGATTGCATTTCATAGGAATCAAGCCCCCAGTTTTCGCGAAGGGCATTATACCATTCAAGCAGTCTTTCCTTCATTCTGGCACTTTTAAAAATATTCCACTGCCGCTGAAGCTGCTGACTGGACTTTATTACATTCTTAAAATTCCTGAACACCCCCCTTCCATTAACCAAAACGCTCTTAAGCTGATTTTTATATTCGTCAGCCTTAAGACTTTCGGTAAAATCCTCTAGCAAAGAATAACCGTCAGCGCTAGTCCATTCAGGCAGGCTGTAATAACGGTCATTGTCCGCCTTTTCATGCCCCTCACTTTCTTTGCCATCTTCCTTTACAGGCACCAGTTTTCCTTCCAGAGCGTCCAAAAGCCTTACAGAGGTCTGGTCTTCCATGGAGAAAATAATGGTGGTGATTAAAGAAGGGCTTAAATCAAAGGTCATAAATTATTTTTTTAAGTTCTGACGCTTAGAAATTACCTTATTGATAAGGCCATATTTTACAGCTTCATCTGCATCCAACCAGTAATCCCTGTCTGTGTCTTCTGTTACTTTTTCCAGGTCAGTACCAGTTTCGTCAGCAATAATTTTATTCAGTTTAGCCTTTGTTTTTGCCATTTCTGCTGCGTGAATTTCAATGTCAGTTGCCACGCCGGACATGCGGCTTAAAGGCTGGTGAATAAGATAGTGACTGTTTGGCAGGCCCAGACGGTGATCCTTAGGGCAAGCCAGTAAAATTAAAGAAGCCGCAGACGCTACAAGCCCCCAGCCGATTGTGTAAACCGGGCAATCCACAAAACGAATGGCATCGAAAATAGCAAAACCCGCATCCACGTCACCGCCAGGAGAGTCAATAAAAATGTAAACAGGATCTTTGCTGTCTGCTTCCAAAAGGAAAAGCTGCTTTACAATACGATCCGCATTTTCTTCGTTAATTTCCCCGCTTAAAAGGATTTGCCTTGTTTTTAAAAACTTTTCTTCCATTGCAGGAGAAGGAGGCACTGCTTTTTCTTCTTTTTCTTCATTCATAAAAGGTGAAAAATTTTTCATTATAACTCCAAAATTATTTTTTTGAGATCTTTACCCCAAAATCCAGGAATTTTACCCTGTAGGTAAAAAGCAACAGTTAGAAATATATTGAAAAAAAGCAAAATAGTCTATTTTTTTAAGAAATAAAATGGTTAAAAAATTGAAAAAGCCTGGCAGCCAAGAGGCAATTCTCTACTCCAAAGAGCAATTCTCTATGTCATTATACATTGAAATGACATAGAGAATAATAAAATAACACAGAGATTTTTATAATGGGAGCCTCTAAAAATTGCAACTATGAAAATGCAGACCAGGGCTCAGCTATGACAAAAAAAGCCCCAGACCAAAAAGGACCAGGGCTGTTTGAAAATATTAAGCTAAAGGGGTAAGGTTACTCACCATCAGCCATTGAAGCATCTGCGCCATTAAGCATTTCTTTTACAAGGTCAGCAAGTGTTGACTGAAGTTCAAAGTTGCGTTCTTTAACTTCCCAAGAGCAGTTTTCCTTTGCAGTAGCCTTCATTGTTGTGTAGCCCTTGAGGAATGACTGACCGCCAAGTTCGAAACCAAAAAGTTCTTTATCACCACCTTCTTCATATGTCTTATAACTGTTTACAGTGGCTAAGTAATCAATAAGTGTCTGAGCGTCTTTTACTTCTGGAATAGATTTAAAAGCATCACTTCCACCATCTTTTGCATTTTTTAACACATCGTAAGCCTCTGCTGCAGTAGAGCAAAGCCAAGCCTGACCTAAAGCATTTGCCTGAGCTTCTGTTACCTGATCCCAACCAACACGGTAGTCCAAAGCCAATGTACCATGTGTGAAATTTGTATTGCCTTCAAGCCCATAATTACCAAGCCAGAACGTAGAAGCTTCTAATTTACCTTCCTTATTAGTACGTGTCTTAAACTGGTAGAACTTCTGCTTAGAACCAATAAACTTTTCTGTTGTTCCGTCAAAGTACATTACAACATCACATGTTGAACCAATTTTGGCGCTAGCGTTATTATCTTGCTGGCCAACTGTTGTATCTTCCAATACATTGTCTTCTGTTACTTCATAAGAAGACTTCCACAAACCGAAGAAGTCGTCTTTGCCCAAGCCGTCACATGATGTAAATGCAAGTGAGGCTGCTACTAAAAGTCCTGCAGCTGCTGCTGTTAATTTTGTCATTTTCATAAAGATTTTCTCCTGAAAAAAATATAGTTGTAAGGTTTACAACCTTATACATTCAATTATAATTCGGCAAAAAGTTAAAATCAAGGTAAAAAAAAGAATTTTATAAAATTCTAAGGAAAGCCTTGACGAATGTACAATTTAAAATGTACATTAAGATAGGAAAATAAATGTTAGGAAAAAGGAGTTGACAATGCATTTTGAATGGGATCCAGGCAAAAATGCTAAGAACAAAAAGAAACACGGGGTATCCTTTGAAACAGCAGTTAAAGTTTTCCTGGATGAAAAAAGAATAGAAAGATTAGATGAAGAACATTCAAATTGGTGCGAAGAAAGGTCAATTATAATTGGAAGAGTGTCTGGTACACTTATTTTATTTGTGGTTTCCACGGACAGAAATGGCATTACAAGGCTGATTTCTGCAAGAAAAGCTGAAAAAGAAGAGGAGGATGCATACTATGAAAATTATGACAATAGATGATATTAAAAATCTGCCTGAATTAACAAAAGACGAAGAAGAGACCATCAAAAACTTTAAAAACACGGATTTTTCTGACTGCCCCAAGCAGACACAGGAAGAGCTGGCCCTGTTTAAGCCTTTTTACCAGGTACATTCTGAATGGTACAAGCCTAAAAAGTCTGACTTGCACATGAAAATTGACACTGATGTTTTGCAATGGTTTAAATCAAAGGGCAAGGGCTACCAGACAAAAATAAATGAAGTGCTTAGAAATTACGCCCTTACTTTCGGCGAAGACAATAAAAGCGATGACTAAGGCACTTTCCCTTAAAATTTACGAAAGTGGGACTTGTGCGGAAAAAAATAATTATGATAAAGGTTCTTTCTTTTGGAAATTTGGTGAAAGTTTTTATGAAAAATTGCAATTCCGATAAAAATGAGGAATTATTATTTACAGGTTACCATAAAGAATAACTGTTAAGGAATGCCTTGTTTTGTAAAAAAAAGGCAAAAATGCGATAGGGATTGGAAGGGGCTGCCGCAGGCAGCTTCCGGAAGGAAGGCTTTAGCCTGACTGGAGGAATGACAACCATGGAAAGCCCGGGCGCTGCTGTTACGAAAAAAATGGCCGCCCCAAAGTGGAGCAGCCTGTTTTTTTTAAGCAAGGTCCGCTGAAAAAAATCATTTTACAGCAGGGCATCGCCCATAAAAAAAATCAATTAAAAAACTGTGACAACTTCGCCGTTAGGGTACTTTTTGTTTACCCAGTTTTTTACTGTGTCTGACTTAAGGGCTTTTACAAGTGCCTTGATTGCTTCATCATTTTCACGACCAGCTTTAACTGCAATGACATTTACGTATGGGGAATCAGCGTTTTCTACAAAGAGGCCGTCTTTTGATGCTTTAAGGCCTGCTGGAATTGCGTAATTTCCGTTGATTACGGCTGCATTAACGTCTTTCAAAATGCGTGGCAGGGAAGCAGCTTCAACTTCCTTAAACTTAAGTTTAAGAGGATTTTTTGCAATGTCATTTGGTGTTGCTTCAAGGCCTGCGTTTGCCTTTAATGTGATTAATCCGGCTGACTGTAAAAGCAAAAGGGCACGGCCTTCGTTTGTAGGGTCGTTAGGGATGGCTATGGTTGCCCCCTTGCCTATGTCTTTTACTGATTTAACTGCTTTTTTGGCATTTGTTGAACCGTAAAGGGCCATTGGTTCAATGTGGATTCCACCGGCATTTACTAAATGGAAACCTCTTTCCTTGTTGAAGGATTCCATGTATGGCAGGTGCTGGAAATAGTTAGCATCAATTTCGCCTGATTCAAGGGCTTCGTTTGGTGTAACGTAATCAGTAAATTCTACAATCTCCAGCTTGTATCCCTGCTTGTCCAGTTGGTCTTTGACAAGATTGAGGATTTCAGCATGTGGCTCTGGGGTTGCGCCAACTTTGATTGTTGTCTTACCAGCTGCAAAGGCTGTGAATGCGAATGTTGCAGCGACTGTTAAAGTGAGTAATTTCTTCATATAATTCTCCTTATAACCTAGTGGAATAGTATGAAATAAATATAGCAAGGAGAATTATTTTTGTCAAGTGTTTTTTTAATGGAAATGGAGGGGGCGCATGCGAAAGGCGTTTTTCTGCATAAACAGGGGCTTGTTTGCGAAAGGCGTTTTTCTGCATAAACCGGGGCTTGTTTGCGAAAGGCGCTTTTCTGCATAAACAGGGGCTTGTTTGCGAAAGGCGCTTTTCTACAGAAAAAAGTCCTTGCATGCGAAAGGCGTGTTTCTGCATAAACCGGGGCTTGCATGCGAAAGGTGCTTTTCTGCATAAATAAGGGTCTTGTTTGCGAAAGGCGTTTTTC
>CAVJHV010000077.1:0-10985 GCA_963649315.1 Treponemataceae bacterium
ATGTTGATTATAATATCGACTATTTGGATTAAAGCCATCTCTAAAAACTGTAATTTTTAGAAACTCACTTAAGATATTTTTTTGAAGCAATTGTAAATTCCTTCTGCTTACTTGTAATTTAGAAAAAAATCGTTATTATATAGATAGTCCTTGTTGGGGACAAAAAAATTTTTCGTAATGATAAGCCGCTGGAGCGGTCTTTTAAGGAGTTATGATTATGAAAAAGATGGTTACTTTGGTTCTTCTTGCTCTTGTTGGAATTGCGGGTGCTTTTTCTTTGGACCTTGGAGGCATTCAGGGTACATGGCAGGATTCAAAATGGGATGCTGACTGGACAATGCGCGCAGACGGTCACATTATTCTTTCTTACTCAAGCGATGGTGAAGTTATTTATGATTTTAACGAATCAACAATTCAAAACTTCAAGCCTGTAGCCAGCCTTTCTGGTGCAGGATTTGAATTTGACTGTAAGGCAACTGGCCGTCACTACAAGTTCATTAAAGGACTTAATCTTGATACAAGTTTGGAAATGACAATTACTCCTAACTGGGATCAGGAAGTTTACACAAAGACTCTTCCATGGAAGAAATAGTTTTTTAACAGATCTTTGTGAATTAAAAAAGAAAACTTCTTAAAAATAAAAGTTATAAAGGCTGCCTGATGGTGGCCTTTTTTTTGTAAAGGGATTTTTCTTGAAAAATGCAGGCTGCGTCAGGTCCTGGACCACCCGCGAAGCTTGTTTCAACAAGCGAAGCGGAAGAAAAAAGTGCCGCCATTTGCGGGACTTTTTTCTTTGAGGGTTACCGAAGTGGGGAAGGACCTTTACAAAAGACGCTTACGCCCAGAAAAAAAACAATGGTATCTTTAGTAAAAAAAAAATCAAAGTTGACATAAGAAAAATCATGGAATAAATTAAGGGTATTGATTTTTTTTAGAGGTCTGAATATGTATTCAAAGAGTGATGTTGCCCCTCTGCCTCCTATGGGCTGGAATTCCTACGATTATTACAACACTATGGTTACAGAGGAAGAAGTAAAGGCTAATGCTGATTACATGGCCGGTCATTTAAAAGACCATGGCTGGGAATATGTTGTTATAGACATTCAATGGTCAGATCCGGCGGCTGGTTCTAAAAATCCGGATGTTCAATATATTCCTTTTTCGCATTTTTCTCTTGATGAATATTCCAGGCAGATTCCGGCAGAAAACCGTTTTCCTTCCAGTAAGGGGGGCAAGGGGTTTAAGCCTTTGGCCGATTACATTCATTCTTTGGGTTTGAAATTTGGCATTCATATTATGAGGGGCATTCCCCGTTATGCGGCCCACAATCACATGAAAGTTAAGGGGTCTGTTATGACGGCTGATCAAATTGCAAATCCTTACAGCATTTCCAGGTGGAACCCGGACATGTATGGCCTTGATGTTACAAAGGAAGGCGCTGCCGCTTACTATGACAGCATTTTTGAATTGTATGCCCAGTGGGGTGTGGATTATGTAAAGGTGGATGACATTTGTAATACAAATATGTATCCGGCAAATCCTTATTCGGCTGAAAAAGAAATTGAATTGATTGCAGCTGCTATAGAAAAGTGCGGCCGCCCTATGGTTTTAAGTTTGAGTCCTGGGCCTGCTGTTATAGAAAAGGCATGGCATCTTGAAAAATATGCAAACATGTGGCGCATCACTGATGATTTTTGGGACACATGGCCTTTGCTGAAAAATATGTTTGAGCGTTGTGAAGTGTGGCAGCGTCATGTGGGGCAGGGCAACTGGCCTGACTGCGATATGCTGCCTTTAAATAAACTGGGCAAGGGCTTTGGATCTGAATGGCAGACAAGACTGACCCATGATGAACAAAAAACTATGCTGACTTTGTGGTGCATTTTCCGTTCCCCTCTGATGATTGGAACTGATCTGCCTCAGCTGGATGACTGGACTTTAAAGCTTTTGACAAATGATGAAGTTTTGGGCCTGGAGAAAAATTCCCACGGGGCTTACCAGTTAAGGCGAAACGAGGAAGACTGCATTTGGGCAAGTTACGTAAACGGTTGTCCTCACAGGGAAAGCGGCGTAAATCTGGCCATGTTTAATTTGTCTGACAGCGAAAGGGAAGTTTCTGTTAAACTGAGTGACATTCGCGGCATTCAGGAAGGAACTATTTATTTTGTCCGCGACTTGTGGGAAAAAAATAATCTTTTCCCTCTGGACGGTGGTGCCGAACTGTCACTGACCATTCCAGCCCACGGTGCAAGTCTTTTGCTTTTGTCTACAAAATAATTTTGTAATATGTGCCTCTGGGACTTGCAGTTTTCAGGGGCAGTTAAAAAAAATTAGCTGGTGAAAAAATGAAATATATTAGAAGATTCTTTTTGGTTTTGATTTTGTCCTTTTTTGCTTTTTCGTGTTCCGGGGGATATGAAAATTCATCTTTAAGTTTTAAACTGCCGGAAAATTTTCTGGCGGATGAAAGTTCTTCCTCTGTGACAAATATTTATAGTCTTAAAATAAGCTTGTCCGGTGATTTTTCCAGTGAAAAAGAGTGGATCATTGATGATTCATTTTATAATAGTCAAAGTGCAGGCACTTTTAAAATAGAAGATTTGCCTTCTGGAAAAAAGATTTTTCTGCTTGCAGAGATTTTGCAAAATGAAAGCCTTATTTATGTTTCTTATTCTGTGCCGATAGAATTACTGCCTGGCGAAAATGATATTTCCATAAGCATGCACAAGGTGGAAATTACAGACTCTGACCGGGGCGGGGACTCTTCGGATGTAGAAAGCGGTGACTCTTCCGGAGAAACAGGCGGTTCTACTGAAAGCGGTGGTTCTTCCGGAGAAACAGGCACTTCTGGCGAAAGCGGTGGCTCTTCCGGAGAAACAGGCACTTCTGGCGAAAGCGGTGGCTCTTCCGGAGAAACAGGCACTTCTGGCGAAAGCGGTGGCTCTTCCGGAGAAACAGGCACTTCTGGCGAAAGCGGTGGCTCTTCCGGAGAAACAGGCACTTCTGGCGAAAGCGGTGGCTCTTCCGGAGAAACAGGCACTTCTACAGAAAGCGGTGGCTCTTCCGGAGAAACAGGCACTTCTACAGAAAGCGGTGGCTCTTCCGGAGAAACAGGCACTTCTACAGAAAGCGGTGGCTCTTCCGGAGAAACAGGCACTTCTACAGAAAGCGGTGGCTCTTCCGGAGAAACAGATACTTCCACCCAAAGTCAAACTGTTAGCGAAAACTTTGTCAAAGTAACAGGAGGCATCATCCAGGGGGCCAGTCAGACAAACAATTATACCGGCGTCTTTATAGAAGGCAGAACTGTAACCTTGAGCGACTTTTACATTAGTAATATAGAAGTAACCCAGAACCTTTATGCAAGATATATGGCAAACCAAAAGGTAAATGTGGACGGCACAGAATACACTCTTTCAAGTAACCCTTCATGGTGTCTTAACAGTAACAGTGGCTACCTGACTGTAGACAATCAGGATAACAGACCTGTGGATAATGTTACATGGTATGATGCAGTTTACTTTTGTAATGTAAGAAGTTATGCTGAAAACTTAACGCCTGCCTACACTATTACAGTAACTGATGTGACTAAAATTGATGAAAATGACGACGACTGCACTGAATACCGCATTACAGGCGCAAGTGTTTCCCTTGTAGATGGCGCAAATGGTTACCGTTTGCCAACAGAAGCTGAGTGGGAATTCGCTGCCCGCGGTGGTGACACAAGTAAAGATGCCTGGAACTTCCGCTACAGTGGTGCTTCAACAAGTTTGACAAGCTATGATGACAATGCTGCCAAAAAGGATGCGGCCCTTGACGCTGTAGGCTGGTACGCATACAACAACAAGGGCGGTACTACAGGTGAAAGTGATTGTACAAGTGGGGCCTCTGGAAATGGCAGTCATGAAGTGGCCCAGAAAAAAGCAAATGCCTTGGGGCTTTACGACATGAGCGGTAATGTTTTTGAATGGTGCTATGATTGTTATAGTAGCAGCATTTCTACAGGTAATGTGACTGATCCTAAGGTGGAAACAACTTCGGAAAGTGATAATAGAGTTTTAAGAGGCGGATGTTGGGGGTACGATGCTGACTGTTCTTCTGTTTTCTACCGTGGTTACTATGCAGCGCCGTCTACAATGGATTCTGGTGGTGGTTTCCGCCTGGCCCGCTCATGCACAAGTAGCAGTAACTAAAAAAATGTCGCATTTTCATAGTTGCCTCAAGGGAGTGGTGACATTTTAAAGCGCCCCCCCCATTTTTCCTTTTTACCCCAGCATTACATCCAGGATCATCATCAGGACAAAGCCCAGGGCAAAGCCTATGGTGCCGCCGTTGGAATGCTTGCCGCGGCTGGCTTCGGGGATTAGTTCTTCTACAACGCAAAAGAGCATGGCGCCGGCTGCGAAAGACAGAAGGTATGGCAAAAGGGGGACGATGATTTTTGAAAGAAGGATTGTAAAAAGTGCTGCTATGGGTTCTACGATGCCTGAAAGGCTGCCGTAAAGAAAGGCTTTTACTTTGCTGCCACCGGAATTTTTTAAGGGCAGGGAAATAATGGAACCTTCCGGAAAGTTTTGTATGGCAATACCCAGGGCAAGGGCAAAGGCTGCCTGGTAAGTGATGCCCTGGCCCGATTGTAAAAAGGCTGAAACTACAACGCCAACTGCCATGCCTTCAGGAATGTTGTGCAAAGTTACGGCCAGAACAAGCATGGTTGTTTTTTTTAAGTGGCTGTTGGGCCTGCCGTCAGGAGTCTGGCTGGTGGGGTGCAGGTGGGGAATGATCATATCAAGTAAAAATAAAAAGACCATGCCCAGTAAAAAGCCTGAAGCTGCCGGAAACCATGAAAAGGCGCCCATGCTTTTTGAAGATTCAATCGAAGGTATAAGAAGTGACCATACCGAAGCCGCAACCATTACCCCTGAAGCAAATCCCAAAAGAATTTTTTCCAGTTTGGCGTTTAATTCATTTTTTAAAAAGAAAACTGTTGCTGAGCCCAAAAGGGTGCCTAAAAATGGAATGGAAAGTAAAATAAATATCTTCATATAAACAAATAATAATATGTTTTTACGATTATGTAAAGTTCTTTTTTATTTTGCAGCATACTTTTTTGATGCTAACCGCCCTTCCGCGGCTCGGCTGTCCGCCTCGGTGCTTTGCACTCTGCCTTTGGCAGCCCGCTGCACGGCGGGCTGTGGTTATTTAAAATACTGGGCCGCGTGTTTTAAAGCAGTCGCTGTAATTGCTTTTGCTTTCAGTAGGGCAGGAGGTTATAAAGGGCATCTGGTAAAAAATCATTTTCAATGCTTTTTTACCAGATGCCTTCGAATTTAAAGTCTTTGAAATACAAAGACTTTAAATATTGCATTTTTATAGTTGCCTCTAAACATTGCAATTTTTAGAGGCTCCTTAAAGACAGAAGGTCACAGTTATTTTGACAGACATTTCTATTTGCCAGGCGCCTAGCCCGCCCTGGAAGCCCTTTAGTTGCGGAACGCAGTGGAGTAATGAGCGGCAGCGAAGGCTGGAAGGGCGGTTGAAGAAAAGGCGGTATGCTTTAAGGGCTTCTTAAAAAATTGGAATTTTCAGAGACTGCCTTAAAATAAATTTCTTCAAACAAAAGTCTTAATTGATAATTCTTCTTATAAATGTTAGTATTTGCCAATATTTTACAAAAGAGGCTTATTATGCTTACACTTAAATTTGGCGGAACAAGCATGGGTTCTTCTCGCCGCATTCTGGACAGTGTTGAAATTATGTGCGGTCGCGCAAAGTCTGATCGCATTAGTGTTGTTGTTAGTGCGGTTGCAGGGGTTTCAAATAAACTGCAGGCTGCTATTGATGGCTGCGTTAAGGATGAAGAACCGGAACTGTATGTTAATGAATTGCGTTCTATTCATTCTAAAATCATTGAAGAATTAAAAAGCACTTTGCCTTCTTTTGATGATTCTTCTGTAATGAAAAAAATTGAAGCTTCGTTTAAAGAACTTTCTGCTTTGCTTAAGGGTATTCAGATTTTTAAAGAGTGTCCTGCTTCTGCCCACTGCCGCATTATGGGTATGGGTGAATTGATTTGTGCTCCTATTGTAGAAGAAGTGCTTCGTGCCAGAGGCCAGGATGTTTTGCTTTTGGATTCAAGAAAATTTATTTTTACCAGGGGTGACCAGAAGGAAGGGGATCCGGATTATGCTTACTGCCGCGATGCTTTCCAGGACTATCGCGATGGTTCTTCTCCTTCTGCTCGTGTTTTGCTTTTTCCAGGTTTTATTTGTTCGTGGACAAAAAGAAATGCTGAACCTGTTATGGGCCTTTTGGGCAGAAATGGTTCGGATTTTTCTGCGGCAATTGTTGCTTCATGCCTGGATGCTTCAAGGGTAGAATTCTGGACTGATGTTGACGGAATTTATACGGCTGACCCCCGCATTGTTAAGGACGCAATTCTTGTAAACGATATGACTTATGAAGAAGCCATGGAACTTTCTTTCTTTGGAAGTAAAGTCCTTCACCCTAAGACTTTGGCTCCTTTGTCAAGTGCCGGCATTGAAGCATGGAGTTTAAACAGCTACAATCCGGAAGCCCGCGGAACTAGAATTGCCCATGGTCCTTTCCACAGGGAAAAGTCTGGCCCGGTAAGAGGCATTTCATGTTTAAAGGATTGCGCTATTGTTTCTGTGTGCGGTTCAGGCATGAAGGGTAGAAAGGGTATGGCTTCCAGAGTTTTTTCTGCTGTAGGAAACGCTGGCATTTCAGTTTTGCTTATTACCCAGTCTTCTTCTGAATATACAATTTCCTTCTGCGTAAGAAAGCAGTATGCAGATAAAGTTCAGGATATTTTAAAGCAGGAATTTTCTCTGGAAATTTCTACAAAGCTTATTAATCCTATTGTTGTTCATTCTGATGTTGCCATTGTTTCTATTGTTGGTGACGGAATGAAGCAAAAGCGTGGTGTGGCCGGTACTTTCTTTGATGCCCTTGCCAGCCGTGACATAAACATTCAGGCTATTGCCCAAGGGTCAAGCGAGCGTTCCATTTCGGCTGTTATTAAGGCTGAAGACGGAGATATGGCTGTTCGCGTTGCCCACCAGTTCTTCTTTAACACAAAACAGACTATTCAAGTCTTTGCTTTTGGAGCAGGAACTATTGGCGGCACAATGATTGACCAGATTCATGACCAGCAAAAGGCTTTGCTGGAGCAAAATATTGACATCAAGGTTTACGCTATTAACACTATTGACGGAATGATTTTAAACGAAAACGGCATAGATTTGTCTGACTGGAGGGACCAGATGAAAAAGCCTATGTTCGAATTTAATTCTGACAAAAATGTTGACCAGATTATTGAATTCGTAAAGGAAAAAAAACCGCTGAATCCTGTTTTTGTTGACTGTACGGCTTCTTATGATTTGCCTGACCGTTATCTGGATATTCTTAATGCCGGCATGAGTATTGCTACTCCAAACAAGAGGGCAAATTCAAAAAGCATGGAATTTTATCACCAGTTGAGGGAAACTGCAAACAAAATGCATGTGCGCTTTCTTTACGAAACAAATGTTGGTGCGGGACTGCCAATCATTGATACTTTGCAAAATCTCTTTAAGTCCGGGGACAAGCTGACTGGCTTTAACGGAATTATGTCTGGTTCCCTTTCTTACATTTTTGGAAAGTTGGATGAAGGTAAGAAATTTTCAGAGGCTGTTCTTGAAGCAAAGGCTTTGCGCTACACTGAACCAGATCCTCGTGATGACCTTAAGGGAACGGATGTGGCCAGAAAGGCTTTGATTATTGCCCGTGAAGCTGGTATGGAAATTGAACTGGATGATATTACAATGAATTCCATTTTCCCGGAAAGTTTTTCTTTGGAAGGTTCAACAGAGGACTTCCTAAAAAAACTCCCGGAACTGGATGATTATTTTGCCAAAAAGATTGAAGCCCTTAAAAAGGAAAATAAAGTTTTAAGGATGGGGGCTTCCATAAAGGACGGAAAGGTTTCTGTTGGCATGCTTGAAGTAGGGCCAGATGATCCTTTGTACGGGGTTCGTGGCGGAGAAAATGCTTTTGTTTTCCACACTGCCCGCTACACTCCAATTCCTTTGACTGTACGCGGTTACGGGGCAGGTGCTGGTGTTACAGCAGCTGGTGTTTTTGGTGACATTTTAAGAACTGTCAGCTGGAATCTGTCTTCTTTGTAGTAAAGTGGGCCTCTAAAAATCGTGATTTTTGGAGGCTGTTACAGGTTGTCTCTTTAAAAATCAGGCAGAAAATTTTCTGGGGCTTGTATGGTTGTTGTTTTAAAAAATGGAATTTCCAGTGAAGATAAAAAACGCGTAAGGGATTTGCTTTTATCAAAAAATTTTAAGATTAACGAAATTAATGGTGAAGCAGATACTGTTATTGCGGCGGTGGGCAGGGCTTTTGCAGATAAAGATGAACTTTTGACTTTGCCCGGAGTAAAGACTGTAATACCAATTTCAAAGCCTTATAAACTTGCAAGCCGTGAATTTAAAAAAGATGATACTATTGTAGAAATTCAAAATTGCCGCGGCCAGAAAATCAGAATCGGGGGGCAGAGAATTATTTCCATTGCCGGTCCTCAGATGATTGAAAGTCGCGATCAGATTTTTACAATCGCAAAAAAAGTTGCAGAAAGCGGTGCCCTTATTTTGAGGGGTGGCATTTATAAACCGCGTTTTTCGCCATACAGTTTTCAGGGGCTGGGAAAGGAAGGCCTTAAGTATTTAAAAGAAGCCGGAAATATGTACGGTCTGCCTGTCTGTTCAGAAGTTGTTTCTTCATTGATGATTGATGAAATGAAAGACTATCTGGATATTTTTATGGTGGGCGCCCAGAGCATGCAGGATTTTGATTTATTAAAAAATCTGGGGCAGGCTGGAAAACCTGTAATCCTTAAAAGAAGCTATACTGCCAGCCTTGAGGAACTTTTGATGTCTGCTGAATATTTGCTTTCTTCCGGCTGCCAGGACGTAATTCTTTGCGAAAGGGGTATACGTACTTTTGAGCATGCCACAAGCAACACCCTGGATTTGTCCAGCGTTCCTGTTTTAAAGTCTTTGACACATTTGCCTGTTATTGTAGATCCATGCCATTGTGTTAAGCACAGAAGCCAGGTGCCTCAGATGGCTCTTGCTGCCATTGCGTCTGGCTCAGATGGAATTATGGTGCAGGTTCATTCTACGGACGGAAAGCCTTCCACAGAAGGTTCATGTTCCCTGGAACCTATGCAGTTCAACAAGCTGATGCACGACGTAGAAGCGCTTTCTCCGGTTATGGGAAAGGCCCTTTGCAGAATCCGTTTTGAAAAATCCAAAGAAGAAAAATCAAATGCGGAAGTAAAGAAAGAAAATAAAAAAATCCTTTGTGCCTATTGCGGAAAAAAAGGGGCTTATGCCCAGCAGGCCGTTACAAGATATTTTGATTCCCCGGATGTTGAAAGCCTGCCCCTTGATTCCTTTGACCAACTTTTTAAAGCTGTAGTTGATGGCAGGGCAGATTATGGAATGGTGCCAATTGAAAATTCCTTGGCCGGTTGTGTTTACCAGAATTATGATAATTTTTCACGCTTTCCGGATGTGAGCATTGTGGGATCCATTACTTTAAACATCCGCCATTCACTTCTTGCTGTTAAGGGGGCATGTCTTTGTGACATAAAAAATGTCTATTCGCATCCACAGGCTCTAGCCCAGTGCAAAAAGTTTCTGGATGAGCAAAAGGGCTGGACTCAAATAGATGCGGCTAGCACGGCAACTGCTGCAAAGATGGTTTCAGAGTTAGGCAAAAAAGAAAACGCTGCAATCGGTTCGCTTTTAAATGCTTCCCTTTATGACCTGAATGTTTTGCAGGAAGACATTGAAGATGATTCACACAACTTTACCCGCTTTCTTGTAATAAAGGCAAACCATGTTTTAAATGATTTTTCTTTTGAAGAAAACGTAAAGGCAAATATGGCAAGTTTTATTTTTACCACAAAAAATGAATCTGGTGCCCTGCTTGCGGTTTTGGAAATTTTTAATCAGATGAATTTAAATCTTACCCGCCTGGAATCCCGCCCTATTTCAGGCCAGTCATGGAAGTATTGGTTTTACAGTGATGTTGAACTGCCTGAAACTTTTGACGGCAGGGAAAAAGATGTAAATGAATTTGTTCACTGTCTTTTTGAAAAGTTAAAGGAAAAAACGGAAGAAGTAAGACTTTTGGGAATATACTCTGAAGGTAAACATTAGTATAAAAACATATGGATTGGTCACTTTGTGACAGGAGGAATGTATGGAAGCAAGTAAAGAAAAGCAGTATGTTTTGTCTGTTCTGGTAGAAAATCATGCTGGTGTTTTAAGTCGTGTGTCTGGACTTTTCAGCCGCCGCGGTTACAATATTGATTCGCTGACTGTTTGCGAAACCATGGATGAAGGTAAGTCCAGAATGACTATTGTTGTCAGGGGCGATGAATATATTCTTGAACAGATAAAAAAACAGTTGTCAAAACTTGTTGAAGTAATCAGCATTGAATACTGCCACAAATCTTCTACAACACAAAGAGAAACTGCTTTAATAAAAGTTGCTGCAAATGGAGATAGCCGTGGTGTAATAATTGAAAGCTGCGAAATTTTCCGCGCCCACATTGTTGATGTTTCAGAAAATTCTTTGATTGTTGAAGCAACTGGCAGCGAAGATAAAATTTCTGCTTTGATACGCTTACTGGAACCTTATGGAATTTTGGAATTGCTTAAGTCCGGTCTTATTGCCATGGACCGCGGCGAAAAAGTGATGAAATAAATCCTAAAAAAATAATTCAGTCTTGTCTTTGAAAAGGGGGCTCTGAAAATTTCATTTTTTAGAGTTGCCCTTTATTTTATGCCATTTTTGACTATAAAGACTGTAAAGGCTGTTTGTAAGCTGGGCCTGGCCGCTTTTAAAAACATTTATTTTTTTTGGAAAAATAAAATTATTTTCTGCGAAAGAAAAATTTAGTT
>CAVJHV010000078.1:0-10872 GCA_963649315.1 Treponemataceae bacterium
AGAAAAATCTTTAAATTATTATAGCACAGTTTTTTTAAATGATAAATTTTTTTTTGGCGTTCCGGCAAAAGTTCCGCTTTGCAAAACTTTTGCCGTCGCGTCTTCCGCAATTCCGCTTCGCTCCATTCCTCCACTTCGTTCCGGAACAGCTTTGCCAGGGGCAAAGCTGTTGCTACAGCCGCTAACGCGATTTTGTCAGAGATGTTTGTTTACAAAAGAATTTTTCTTTAAAAATACATTTGTAAAAAGTGAAATGTTTTTTACAGAGAATTTTAAAATCGCTTTAAAATTCCAAAACTAAATTTTAATGACAGAAGGTTTTTCTTTTACATTGCTGGCAAAAAATTCCAGGTTAAGGGCATATTCTGAATCAATGAAAGAAACAGGATAATTTAATTTTATGGTCTGACTTTTTCCGCTGTCAGTTTTTCTGGACATGGCACCATTAAAAATTATTATGTCATGAGCTGCTTTAAACAAGTGAAGAATTTTTTTCTGGTCAAAAAGTTTTTTTACAAAATCCAGCTGCAGAAGTTCAATTTCTTCGTGCCGCATTTTACAAGAAACAGAAGGGGCAAGATTTTTTTCTTTTGTAAGCCATTCATAAAATTGCAGGAAAAAAAGATTTGCGCGAATTTTTAAAGCCCTGCAAATTGTGTTAAACCAGGGAACAGCCCTGCCGTCATTATAAAAAAATGAACAGCCTTCTGCAATTTTTCTGGCAGTCTCTAAATCCTGGGTGGAAAATTTATCTGTGTAAAGGATATGGTAAGGAGGTTCCTTTTGGAATGTTAAATTTAATTCTTTGCTACGGTCAAAAAGATCTGTGCCTGGCAAAACTGAAAGGCAGAAAATTTCCAGATTGTTGGGGTAAAGGGAAATGGCAAAATCAACTGAATCCTTAAAACTTTTTAAAGTGTCTAATGGCAGACCGTAAATTAAATCCAGACCAAAAACAGCCCCTGCCTGATTTAAAAGATTTATGTTTTTTACAAAGACTTTGCGGTTAAAAGGTCTGTGTAAATTTTTTGCAACTTCTTCATTTGCAGTCTGCAGTCCAATTTGAATGGAGCAGGGAATTTTTGTAAAAGCCCTGGCCAGTTCCCAGTCAATAAATTCTGCCCTTGCTTCAAAATAATAAAAAGTATCCGGTGTTTTTTTTGCAATCAAATTTAAAATTTCCAGGGCACGTTTTTTGTCTGCGTTGTAGGTTGGGTCAAGGACAAAGACCTGTGGAATTTTTTCTTTGGCGAATAAGTCCAGTTCTTTTTTTATTCTTTCCATTGGAAAAAGCCGGACTTTTTTTTCGCCCTTCGATTCATAGCAGTAAGAACATTTAAAAGGACAGCCTCTTGCCAGTTCCCAGAGGGCGCCGGAAAATTCTTTTGCGTCCAAAGTGCCGTCTAAATATGGTGAAGAAATTTTATTTAAATCTGGCAAAAGTGATTCCTGGCTTTCAGCTTCTTTACCATTTATGATTTTATAAAGCAGGCGCGGAACTTTTATTTCACCTTCGCCAGAAATGGTGTAATCAAAGGCAGAAAATGCTTCTGGCCGCGCAGTAATTTCAGGGCCACCTGCAAGAGTTACAAGACCTTTTTCTTTTAGAATTTTTGAAACTTCTTCTAAGACCGGCCTGTTCCACACAAAGACTGAAAAACAGACAATGGCACTTTTAAGAAAATTTTCATTTTCTTTTGGAAAGAGATTTAAAATTTTTTTTGCAAAAAACTGTCCTTTTTCTAAAAGACTTTTTGCATTTGATTTTAGAAAATCTTCATCTTCCAAAGAAAAAGAAAGTAAAGTGACGTCGCAAAGTTCCTTTGTTAAAGGGTCATTTTTTATGGCAGAAGCAATGCATGCCGCCCCTAGAGGAAGCGCCTGCGGAGACTTTTCAACTAAAAGTGTAAGGCAAATGACTTTTGTTTTCACAAGGAATGATTGTAGTGTAAAAAAGTTTTCAAGTACAGTTTAGGGTGTTTAAAAGTCATTGTCTGACTTGTATTTTTTCAAAAACCTGCCCCAGCTTTTCGTGAATGACTAAATCTGCCATGTCATCTGCCTGGGTTTGACTTTTGTTTATCATAACAAGGTGTTTGCCGGAAAAATAGCGGATAAAACCTGCTGCAGGGTAAACAACCAGGGAAGTTCCTCCAATTATAAGCATGTCTGCCTGGCTGATGGCTTTAATGGCACCATTTACTACTTTGTCATCAAGTCCTTCTTCGTACAAAACTACATCCGGTTTAACAAGACCGCCACATTCTGTGCAGTGGGGCAAAGTGTCGCCTGAGTCTTTACTTTGCAAAATAAAATTTTCATCATAAAATTTTTTGCAGTCCATACAGAAATTCCGCAGGGTGCTTCCGTGCAATTCGTAAACATTTTTGCTGCCGGCTTTCTGGTGCAGGCCGTCAATGTTTTGTGTAACAATGGCAGACACTTTTCCTGCTACTTCCAGCTGGGCCAGTTTTATGTGGGTGATGTTGGGCTTTGCATTTTTTATAATCAGTTTTTCCCGGTAAAATCTGTAAAATTCTTTTGGGTTTGCATCAAAAAAAGTTCGCGAAATAATTGTTTCAGGCGGGTATTTCCATTCCTGTTTGTAAAGTCCTCCCTGGCTTCGAAAATCTGGAATGCCGCTTTCTGTACTTACACCGGCTCCTCCAAAAAAGACTATTTTGGAACATTCGTCTATCATCTGCTGAAGTCTTTCAATTTTTTCTTCCATTTTTTCCTCCGAAATAAAAAAGTTCTTGTGGGCAAAATACTGGAACTGTAAAAAGTTTACTAAATAAAATTTGTAAAGTGAAGATATTTTTTCTGAGCAGCTGTCCTGCGAAGCCAAGGCTGAATGTTTTACAAAAGAAATGTTGCTTTCCAAAAGCAGCCTAGCCGGCCGTGAAAGCCCGTAGTCACCCACGGCGAAGACGGGGGTGATGAGCGACAGCGAAGGCTGTAAGGGCCGTTTAACAAAAGAAGGTATGCTTCATAAAAATAAAATAATAAAGATGGATTTTTTGAGGGAAATTGGTATAATGAAAAAAGTCCCGTATAGGGAAAGGAGAAATTCATGGCAGAAAAAAAACATAAGATTGTATCTGCAACGACTGGAAAAGAGGTGACTGGCAAGGCTAAAGTTGCTGCAAAGCCTGTTGCTAAAAGTGGCAATGCCGGCGGTTTAAGATTTGGCGCAATTCTTCTTTGGATTGTGGCTTTAGTTTTTGAAGTGTTTGCTGTTTTGCTGATGTTTGGAAAGATTGCTGTTTTCCCAAAACTTGCTGACAAAATTGACGGCATGTGGTTTTGGATTGCGGCTCTTGTAATTGATTTTATTTGTGTTGTAATTGGTTCTCAGTTGTGGAAAAAGGCTAACCATATTGATCCTGCTTCTCAAAAGCAGCCTGTTAAATTCTGGTTCCACAATAATTTTGGTGTAATTGTTTCGGCTTTGGCTTTTATTCCTTTTATCATTCTTCTTCTTACAAACAAAGATGCTGATAAAAAATCAAAGACTGTTGGGACAATTATTGCTGCTGCTTTCCTGGCAATTTCCGGTTTGGCAAGTTATGACTGGAATCCTGTTTCACAGGAAGCGCTTGAACAGGCAGCTGCTGGTTCACAGGTTTACTGGACAGCACACGGAAAAAAATTCCACCTTTATGAAGACTGTCAGGCTCTTGACCGTTCAGACGAACTGACAATGGGAAGTGCTGAACAGGCAACGGAATCTGGTCGCGGTACAATTTGTAAGTTCTGCGAAAAGAGATATGAAAAAGAAACTTCTCTTCTTGAAAGCGCTGTTGAAGAATTGCCAGAAGCAGTTGGTGAGTAAAAAATTGCAAGAAATTTTATAAGGATTTTTTCTGAATAAAATCTTTTAAACTTTTTAATTCTGCCTGGATGTGAACAGTTTTTACCTGGTTTCCTTCCTGCAGATATTTTTGCAGAGTGTCCATCTTTTTGGAAAGACGATTTTTCATAAAAGTGAACTCTGCATTTTTTTTGTCTTCACAGTCAATTTCTTTTACTGCAAAATTTATTCTTTTGACTTCGTCCAGGCTGATTTCGCAAAGGGCGGTGTTTCCCTGAACCAGTGAAAAAAAATCAAATGTTGCTTTTGGCATAAAAAATATTGCCGTGGAATTTTTATTTTCAAAAAGCGAAGACATAAGAAGCTGTGTTTTTTTTATAAGAAAGGTATTTTCTAAGTTAGATTCAATTTTTTCAACTTCTATATCTTTTGTGTCTTTTACATTCATTGAAGATTTTTTCGCTCTGGTGTTCTGTAAGGAAGAAAGACTGTTGGAGATGAAGTTCAGTTCATGCCAGGATAGGGCTTCGTCTTTTGGCATGAAAAAAATTTCATCTTCATTTTGATTTTGCTGATTTTGAGTCCTGTAAGTTTTTTCGTCTGATGTTTTTTTCATTTTTTTTCCCTCTTCTTTTTCAGAAAAATAAAAAATAAATTTGTAAAGTCGTTTTTTTAACTTTTTTGAATTATAATTAAGGTAGCTCTAAAGATTTGAATTTTTAGAGACCCCTTATAAGTAAGTTTGTGGGGCCGGCTGTTAAATTTTTGGCCTGCCAGGTTCATTATATCACAAAGAGGTGCTTTATATGAAAAGAAATTTGTTTTTTACTTTATTTTTTGCTTTTTTCTTTTTGGCTGCCTGTAAGTCAAAGGGGCAGGGGGAAATTAATTTAAAAAGAAATGCAGAAGAAAATGCCACTTCTTCAATAGAAAAAAATCTTGATGCTACAAATGCTTTTTCTGCAGCAGAAGAAACTTCTTCCGATGGAGTTTTGTCTGTTTTGGAAAAAGACATTTCTGAAATTCAAGACATAAATCCTTTGGAAAATTTGAATCTGGAATATTTTGAAAGCTGCGCCTTTAATCCTTTTGAAAAGAGGCAGGAAGAAAATTCTTACATTGATGAAGCTGGTTTGGGGATTATAAATTATTACCCTGATTTTTACCCTTTGGGCTGGTCTAAGGACGGGAATTTTGCTTACTGCATAAAGCAATTTGTGGACGGTGTGGGGGAAACAAGAATTTCTTTTGTAATCCAGGACGCTGTTAGTGATAAAAATCTTTTCCGTCTGGATGACAGTGACTGTAATGTTATGTCGCTTTTCCTTTCGAATTATTTTGATAAAATAAAAGTGGCAATTCTGGAAAATGAAATTATTTTGCAAAAGTCAGAATATATTTGTGACGCAGGCAAAAACGAAATAACTTATCTGGTTCATGCAATGAATGAAAAGGTGGACGAGTATGGTATGAAAAAAATTGATTACTTTGTTCAGGCACAAAATGGGAATGGCAGCAAGATTCTTATGACTAAAAACGGTGTTTTGGCAAATTCGGTTTTTGTTTGTGGAGCTTTTAAAAGTCCCTATGAAGACCGCCAGGCCCTTCTTCTTGCAGAAGTGGATTTGGGATTTGAAGGCTGCGACATCAATTATATAATTTCCGGCTGTCACACAAAAGTTGGTTTTTAATAAGAAAAGGTAGCATCTAAAACGAAAGGCGCTTCTTCTTATGTCTGAATTTTTCCAGATTAAGAGGAGCGCTTTTTTTGTTTTTTATAGAAAGGCTTTTATTTTTAAAATGCCCTTTATTTTTATTTTAACAGAAAAAGCCTTTTGAAATTTTCGTCAACAAGGGCTGAAAGTTTGGCAGGGCCAGTGTTGCGCTTTGAAGCAACATAGTCGTAAATGTAGCTTATGTTGTTTGGATTGTTATCATGATTTTTTAAAGGGCGGGGCGCGTAGTAAGGGGAGTCTGTTTCCAAAAGCAGGCGGTCTTTTGGTACGTAAGAAATTAATTCTGCCATGTCACTTGCAAATTTTTTTCCGGAATAAGTTATTTCTCCGTTAAAGCTGATGTACCAGCCCAAGTCCAGGAAAAAGTCTATTTCGGTTTTGCTGTAGGAATAGCCGTGAATTACTCCGCGGTTCCATTTAATGGCTTTTAAAACATCTGCCGTTTCGTTAAAGCCTTTGCGCGAATGAACAATGAGCGGCATGTTCAATTTTTTTGCCAGCGTCATTTGAAGGGCAAATAAATCGCGCTCGTCTGAAATGGTCTGCCTGTCAAAATAGTCGTGATCCCTGCCTTCATATTCAAGTGATTCCCAGTCGTGATCAATTCCACACGGACCAATTGCTATCAGTTTGTCTGCAAATTCATCATCGGAATTTTTAAAAGAAAGAATTGTTTTTTCAAGTTTTTCTACAAAGTCGTAGCGGCTGTAAACAGAATCGTAGGACCCCATTATGCCGGCAGAAAAATAGATGGCATCTTTTATGCATTTTTGACAGTCAGCGTCATTTGTTAAATCCAGGCAATTCTTAAAAACTTCTGTCCTCTGCCAGATGTCGTCAGGTAAAATGCCAGTGTCCATTGCAAAAAATGTTTTGCTTGCTGCCATTTCTTTAAGGATTTCAGCGCCATCTTCAAGAGATGATTTTTCTACAATCTGCGAAAAGTTAAAAAGAAAATCTGAATACATATTTTTATTTTATTTCATTGAAGGATTTTTTTCAAATGTAAGGCGATTTTCCCAATATGATTTATGTAAGCTGATTTGATAAGTTGATTTGATGCGGTTGCTTTTTATACAATTTTTTTTGTCAGCCATTCACTTTCCTTCCAGTCACTTTTCTTCTATAATGAGTGTGCTTTTTAGCAAAGGGAATTGCTGAAAAGATATACGCTGTAAAATCCCTGGAGAAAAAAATGGTAGAAGTAAAAAATATAGAAGTTTTTGGAATGGACCGGGCCTTAAATGCGAAGGCAAATTCTTTTAATGTTGGTGACATTGATACAAGGCAACCTTTCCAAAAAAGTGAAGACAATAAGCAGTGGAAAGTTGCAAAAACTTTAGGTTCCAATATGATGGCCCACCAGTCGCACGACGCTTTTATAAAAGGCATCCTGGTAATTTTTGACATTCGTGGTAATGGTGTTTTTATGCCGGAGTTTCAGCGCTACCACTTTGCGGACATTGTGATGTCACAGTCAACAATGCACAGTATGGATAAATTTATGACTGCGGATTATGATCCTTTTACAAAGTACGTTTCTGAAAATACAAAAAAAGAAGCGCGGTCAAATTACCAGAAATATCTTGCGGCAAAAGAGTCTGGCAGCAAAGAAGAAATTTATGAAGCCTTTGAAGTGATGGTTCACAATTTGCCAAGAGGTTTAGAACTTTGGGCAACAGTTACAACAAATTACCTGCAGTTAAAAACAATAGTCATTCAGCGCTTTCACCACAAAAATGTCGAAGACTGGAAAGGCTTTGTTGAAGCTTGCTACAGCATGCCTTACTTTAGGGAGCTTTGCGGCTTTAGCGGAGAAGAATGGAATTTGGAAAACTGGTAATTTTTTTTACTCCATTTAAAATCTGCCTTTAACATGAAAAGATAAAGGCGGATTTTTTTATTTCATTGAAATGGCGTTGTCATTTATTTTTTCAAAACATTTTAAAAGGATTTCATATTCTTCAGAAGAAATTCCTTTGGTGAGTTTTTTTAAATAATTCTTTTGAATTTGTTTGCCTTTTATGCAAATGGAAACAGCTTTTTCCGTGCAGGCAAGAGCGTGCTGCCTTCTGTCACCGTCAACTCCTTCGCGGGTGATGTAGCCGTGTATGGCAAGTTTTTCTACGTGACTGGAAATTAAATTTGATTTCATTTCCAGGTTTTGGCTGATTTCTTTTGCTGTTCCTGTTCTGCCGTGATTAAAAAGATAAAGCAAAATGTCTATGGCGGCTAATGGCAGGCCCGATTCCTGACTTAAGATTTTCATTTCTTTTTCATAAGAAAATCTGATGTTGTGCCAGATGGCAATTAGTTTGTTTAGAATAATCAATAATTCATACCTCTTTTTTTTGTGGGGTTATATTGTATGGGCTTTAAAAAATTGAAGACGATTTTTTAAGATACCCTGTTACAAAATGAATAGTTCAAAATTGAAATATCTAATATTGAACTGTCTGTAAAAGAAATGTTCAAAAATGAACAATCTGTGAATGAAATTTAAATGAAATATAAAAAGAAATCAAGTAAAAATGTGAGGGGAGGCTGTTTACGAAAGTAGTGAATGTTTCAAAAGGTGTGTCTGTTTACGAAAGCGGTGTATGTTTCCAAAAGATGCCCTGTTTACGAAAGCAACTGAACCGCCATCAAAAAAAACGCCCCCCGTTTACAAAATCCGCACTGCATTCCAAAAGCAGCACATCTTTCCTAAACCGGGGGTTTTAGGGGGCTGGCCCCCTAGGCGAAGGGGTAGCGGAAGACACGACAAAGCGGAGCAAGTGGCAAAGTTTACTTTGACACTTGAGAAGCGACTCGTGTCTGCAGCGAGGGGAAGGCTTTCCCCGCCAAAAAAAATTAATGATGGAAAAGTCTTATGCCGGTAAATGCCATGACCATCTGGTACTTGTTACAGGTTTCAATTACGTTGTCGTCGCGGACAGAACCGCCTGGCTGGGCAATAACTTTAACTCCCGAACGATGAGCGCGCTCAATGTTGTCGCCGAAGGGGAAAAATGCATCGCTGCCCAAAGCAAGATCAGTGTTTTTAGAAATCCATTCTTTTCTTTCTTCGCGGGTAAAAACTTCTGGCTTTGCCTTGAAGAAATTTTGCCATGTGCCTTCAGCAAGAACGTCTTCATAATCGTCGCTTGTGTAAACATCGATCGTGTTGTCACGGTCTGCGCGCTTTATGTCATCGCGGAATTGCAAAGACAAAACTTTTGGCGACTGGCGCAGCCACCACTTGTCTGCCTTATCACCGGCTAAGCGTGTGCAGTGAATGCGGCTTTGCTGACCGGCACCAATTCCAATGGCCTGCCCGTCCTTTACGTAACAAACGGAATTTGACTGGGTGTATTTTAAAATGATAAGGGCGATTAAAAGATTTTCTTTTTCTTCTTTAGACAAATTTTTGTTTTGGGTAACAATGTTCCCTAAACAGTTATCATCCAGCTTTACAAAATTGTGGCCCTGCTCGAATGTAATTCCAAAGACCTGCTTTTGCTCAAGAGCGGGCGGAATGTAGGCAGCATCAATTTGCAAAATACAATAAGCACCTTTTTTCTTTGCCTTTAAAATTTCCAAAGCATCATCGTCGTAGCCAGGAGCAATAATTCCATCGCTGACTTCTTTTTTTATAAGCAGTGCAGTTGCCTTGTCGCACTTGTCACTTAAAGCAATGAAGTCACCGAAAGAAGACATGCGGTCAGCACCACGAGCTCTGGCATAAGCACAAGCCAAAGGTGAAAGTTCAACGTCATCAGTGTAATAAATTTTTTTTAGAGTTTCCGAAAGCGGACGACCAACAGCTGCCCCTGCCGGAGACACATGTTTAAAAGAAGTCGCTGCCGGTAAAGCAGTTGCCTCTTTCAGTTCCTTAACAAGCTGCCATCCATTTAAAGCGTCAAGCAAATTAATGTATCCAGGTTTACCGTTCACAACAGTTATTGGTAAATCGCCATCAGTAAAAACCCGCGCCGGTTTCTGGTTTGGGTTACAGCCGTACTTTAATTGAAGTTCTTTCATGTGCCTATACTATCGGTTATAAAATGATTTTTCAATCAGGGCGCATCCCGCCTGGCGGCGGGACCGGGCTAAACAGGGTTCCGGCTGTCGCCTTCAATATTTTTTTTGCAGGCAAAAAAAATATCGGCAGACTCAAAGCTTACGCTTTAAGTCTGCCGCCCTTAATATCCCTTGCGCTACTTTACATTTATTTTGTGTATCAAAAAAAATAAAAATCCCAGTGGAAGTTGTTTTCAGTTTTTCTTAAAAAAATATTTCAAAAATTTTTCCGGTGAGATTATTTTGAAAACTATCCCAGTAAAATTTTTAAAACTTCAGAAGAATCTTTTGCAATAAAGTTTGCACCGCTTTCTTTTAAAGATGCTTCGCTGCCAAAGCCCCATAAAATTCCCATTGACTTTAAGCCCGCAAGATTTGCTCCGTCAATGTCAAAATGAGTGTCACCAATCATGATGCAGGAATTTTTTATTTCTTCCAGATTATTTTCTTTTATTACGTAGCGAAGCACATCTATTTTGTTAGGCCTTTTTCCTTCCATGTCTGCGCCACCAATAAAATCAAAATACTTTGCAATTTCAAATTTTTCTAAAAGTTCCCGAGCGTAAACTTCAGGCTTGGATGTTGCAAGATAAAGTTTTTTTTCTGCTTCCTTTAGTTTTTGTAAAAGAGGAATGACATTGTCATAAAGGCGGCATCTGTAAATTCCAATTGGCTTGTAGTAGTCGCGGTAGACTTCAATGCCTTTTTGTAAGTCATCGCCTTTTAAATGGAAAACACGATCAAAACTTTCATAAAGGGGAGGTCCAATCATTGTGTTGTAAACACTTTTGTCTTCCAGGGGTATTTTAAAATATTCCCTTACTTTATCAAAAGCGGCAAATACCCCTTCGCTTGTGTTCATGATTGTTCCGTCAAAGTCAAAAAAGATGTGGTCAAAATTTTCCATGCAGGCATCCTACTAAATAAAGAAAACTTTTGGAATGGGGTGGGGATGGGAAATTTTTGAAAAATTTCCCGGATTTAGCAAAGTGCATTTGACTAAGAGCCCTTTATTTTATAGAATAGTTTCACTTTGGGCCATTAGCTCAGCGGTTAGAGCAGAGGACTCATAATCCTTTGGTCCTTGGTTCAAATCCAAGATGGCCCAGAAAAAGACTTGCGAATTTAACTTCGTGAGTCTTTTTTTTGTGGCCCAGTTCGAAAATAAATTTTAATGATTTTTTGCAATTTGTTTTTTTGCAAATTAAAAAAAATAATCCTTGCTTTTTTAAATTTTCCATGTGACAATATTCTAACAAG
>CAVJHV010000079.1:0-10826 GCA_963649315.1 Treponemataceae bacterium
GTTTTCTATATTGATGTTCGTACTCCAGGTAAAAACTTTGATGAATTCTACCGCCGTGCAGTTGAACAGTATGGCGTTCACTACATCAAGGGTCAGGTTGGAAAGGTAACACCTCAGGCAGATGGAAAACTTGATGTTCAGGGCTCAGATTTGATTTTGAACCGTCAGGTACACATCAAGGCAGATATGGTAGTTCTTGCAGCTTCAATCGAAGCAGACAAGACAGCCCGTCCTCTTGCAACAATGCTTACAACTTCTATGGACAACAATGACTTCTTCCTTGAAGCTCATGCTAAACTCCGCCCGGTTGAAAGCCCGACTGCAGGTATTTTCCTTGCCGGTTGCTGCCAGGGACCAAAAGATATTCCAGAAACTGTAGCTCAATCTTCAGGAGCTGCTGCAAAGGCCATTTGTCTTCTTGTTAAAGACAAGCTTAAAACAGACCCTTGCACTGCTCATCCAAACGAAAATATGTGTAATGGTTGCGGTCAGTGTGCAAATGTCTGCCCTTACGGCGCAATTTCTTACATTGACAAAGACTTTAGAGGTCCTAACAGAACAACAATTACACGTCATGTATCACAGGTTAATACTGCAATGTGCCATGGTTGTGGTGCATGTACAGTAGCTTGTCCTTCTGGTGCAATGGATCTTCACGGATTCTCAAATGCTCAAATTTTGTCGGAGGTTGACGCAGTATTCAATTAGTTGATTTTGTAAATCAGCTTTTTGATCACTGTAAAAGTGACTATGGAAAACGAAAAGAAAGAATGGACACCAAAAATCGTTGCATTCTGCTGTAACTGGTGTTCTTATGCTGGTGCAGATCTTGCTGGTAACAACCGTCTTGAATATCCTGCTAACGTAAAAATTATTAGAATTCCATGCTCTTGTCGCTTGAACCCTATGTTCATTTTGAGAGCATTTCAAAAGGGTGCCGATGGAGTAATTTTGTGCGGCTGCCATCCTGGTGACTGCCACTACTCAACCGGTAACTATTTTGCAAGAAGAAGAATGACACTTCTTTTCAGCATGCTGAACTTCCTTGGAATTGAAAAGGAAAGAACCCGTGTAGAGTGGTGTTCTGCTGCTGAAGGTGTGCGTTTTGCAAGTCTGATGAATGATTTTGTAGCAAAAATCACTGAACTCGGAGAAAACAAACGCCTGGAGGACTTGAGATGCAAGAATTAAGTTCAACTTTAATAGAAAAGGCTAAGGCGCTGCTTTCGGAAGGAAAAGTTCAGAAAGTAATCGGCTGGAGAAAAGGTCTTTTTGACGAAGACGTTACTCCATCTGTATTCACAAGTGCTGAAGACCTTGAAGCAAATTTTATATTTAACAAATATTGTACTTCTAACCTTTCAAAATATCTTGTAAAAATCACAAAAGATATTGAAGTGGCAAAAAGTACAACCAGAGTAAATAATGCAATGGCTAAGCAGCGTGATCCGAGTGCCCAGGACAAGGCAATTCCTCAGGAAGTTGTAGCTGTATTCCTTAAACCTGGTGACACATATTCATTCACAGAACTTGTTAAGGAAAACCGCGTAGTCCGTGATGATGTTTATGTAATTGGCATTCCATGCAGCTGTACTCTTGATGAAAACCATAAGGCGGGTGATGCCTGTGACCACTGCTACAATAAAAAGCATGTTCTTTACGACGAACTCATCGGTGAAGACGGTCTTGTAGAAGATCCGCACCGCTTTGACCAGGTTGAAAAGATTGAAGCAATGTCACCTGCAGACCGCTATTCATTCTGGAGAAAAGAAATCAGCCGTTGTATCCGCTGCAACGCCTGCCGTAACGCATGCCCTGCATGTACATGCGAAAAGTGTGTTTTTGACAACAATGACCTCTACACTTCTCAAAAAGTAGCACAGACTTCATTTGAAGAAAATCTTTTCCATATTATCAGGGCCTGGCATGTTGCAGGACGCTGTACCGATTGTGGTGAGTGTTCTAGAGTTTGCCCTCAGAACATTCCTCTTTACCTGCTCAACCGCAAGTTCATTAAGGACATTAACGAAATTTACGGTGACTATCAGGCCGGAAGTGACTTGGAAACAAAGCCTCCTATGCTCACATTCACAACTTCTGACGCAGAACCGTCAATTGTATTCGACCGTGATAAATATCAGGAAGGAGGTAACGAATAATGTTTGCACTTCCACAAGATAAAATCGATTCATTATTTGAGCTTATTGCTTCAAAAAAAGCTCTTTATATCCCTGTAGATTCTGACAAGGGAACAAGCGACTATCAGGCTTGGGAAAAAGGAAAAAAACTTTCGCAGTCACTGAAGACTGTTCGTTCTGTAAAGGATTTTTTCTTTCCAAAAGCAGAAAACCTTGTTTCTTACAAAAGAAGCGGTCAGGAAATTACAGTAGAAGATCCTCGTAAGGAAATTGAAGACTTTGTTGTCTTTGGAGTAAGGGCATGTGATGCAGCAAGCGTTTCAATCATCGATGCAGTTTACATGAATATGGATCCTGTTGATTCATACTACAAAAACCGCCGCGATCACGGAACAATTGTAACTTTAGCATGCAATGATCCTAGAAAAACATGTTTCTGTTCCAGCTACGGAATAGACGCTGCAAATCCAAAGGGAGACCTTTCTGTATGGCTCGCTGATGGAAATTACTATTTCCAGGCAAATACAGAAAAAGGAAAAGTTCTGCTTGAGGATGTAAAGTCAATTCTTAGCGATGCAGATGAAAAGGCCGTAGAAGGACTTAAATCTGAAATCAAGGAAAAAATCGAAAAACTTCCTTTTGCCCACCTTGATCTTTCAAAATTCAAGGGTCAGGACATGCTTAAAATCTTTAACTCAAAGATTTGGGAAAAGGTTTCAGAAACATGTCTTGGTTGCGGAACTTGTACTTATGTTTGCCCTACATGTATGTGCTTTGACGTACGTGACTTCAACACAGGTAAAGACATTAAACAGGTTCGCTGCTGGGATTCATGTATGTTCAGCGATTTTACACAAATGGCAGCCGCTAACCCACGCCTTACACAAAAAGAAAGAAGCCGCCAGCGCTTTATGCATAAACTTATGTATTACCCGATGGCACATGAAAATGTTTTTGGCTGTGTTGGCTGTGGACGCTGTCTTGAAAGCTGCCCTGTACACATGAATGTCGTAAAAGTTATCAAACTCGTTAACGAAAGCGATGACATCTAATTAAAGGAATGGAGAATATCATGGAAACAAAAGAAAGCTTTATTCCTTACGTAGGAAAAATTATAGACATTAGACAGGAAACTCCTGATGTAAAAACATTCAGCGTTGTAGGTCTTGATGGAAAAAAATTATTTGAACACATTCCAGGTCAGTGTGCAATGCTCATTGTGCCAGGTGTTGGTGAATCAATGATTTCCATTACATCATCCCCAACATTGGAAAGCCACATGGAATTTTCAATCAAAAAATGTGGTCATGTTACTGAATGGATTCACAATGCCGAAGTTGGCCAGCAGATTTGTGTGCGCGGCCCAATAGGCAATGGCTTCCCTGTAGAAACAAAACTTAAAGGCAAAGACATTCTGGTTATCGCCGGAGGTATTGGTATTGCTCCAGTACACTCTGTAGTTAACTACATGATGGATCACCGTGAAAATTACGGTAAAATTCAAGTCATTTACGGTTCACGCTCAGTTGCAGACCTTGTTCGTCTTGATGAAATGAAAAATGTCTGGATGAAGCAGCCAAACTGTTCCATCGACTTGACAATTGACCGTGCAGAAGAAGGCTGGGACGGACACGTTGGATTTGTTCCTCCTTACGTAACTGAACTCAATCCGGATCCAAGCATGACAGTTATTATGTGCGGACCTCCAATTTTGATTCACCTTTCACTGGACAATCTTAAAAAATTAGGATTCAAGGATGAACAGGTCTTTACAACAATGGAAATGCGCATGAAGTGCGGTATTGGTAAGTGTGGAAGATGTAATATTGGTAATAAATTCGTTTGTAAGGACGGACCAGTATTCAGCTTTGACCAGCTTGGAGAATTGCCACCTGAATATTAATAGCAGGGGCTAAGGGGCTGTAAAAAATCCAGTCCCTTAAAAAAGTTTTATTTACATTTAGGAGAATAAAATGGCTGAAGAAAAAATGGCAACAATATATCTGTTTGGAAAAAAGTATGAAGTTCCAGCAGAATTGACTGTTATGAATGCCATGGAATATGCTGGATACCAGCTTAAACGTGGCTGTGGATGTAGAAACGGATTCTGCGGAGCCTGTGCTACAATTTACCGTATAAAGGGAAAAAATCAACTGCAGACATGCCTGGCATGTTCACAGAAGGTTATTGATGGAATGTACATTGCTACCCTTCCATTTTTCCCACTTGTTAAACAGGTTTATGACATCAACAAAGTAAAACCTGAACAGCAGTTGATGATGCAGTTGTACCCGGAAATTTATTCATGTGTAGGCTGCAACGCATGTACACGTGCCTGCCCTCAAAACCTTAAGACAATGCAGTACATCGCTTATGCCCAGAGAGGCGACTTTAAGGCATGTGCTGACACATCATTTGACTGCATTATGTGTGGTTGCTGTTCATCACGCTGCCCTGCAGGCATTTCTCACCCACAGGTAGCTGAATTGGCACGCCGTATCAATGGAAAATATCTGCAGCCACAGACACAGCACCTGCTGGACCGCGTTGCCGAAATTGAAGAAGGCAAATGTGAAAACGCTATTCAGGAAATGATGAATAAGCCTTTGGATGAAATTAAACAGCTTTACAACACACGTGACATCGAAAAGTAAGGAGGCCTGGTAAAAATTACATCCTTGTAGTTTTTATCACTGCAGTTTTAATAGTTTTGTTTGTAAAACTGCTGATTCAGCACATCCTGCGCTGCCGCTAAAGCGGAGTTTTTTAAGGAGAAAAGATATGTACGGTAACGAATTAGACGAAAAAGCAAAAATTGTTGCTGCTAAGCGTGAAGAAAACCTGAAATTCGAACATGCACGCCTTACTGCAGAAGAAAAAGACGCACTTCTTTTGAAGTACCATCCTGACCGCATCAAGAGTCAGTTTGAAGAACTCAAGATTGGACCAAATAAAGGTCAAAAGGCACCTATTGAACTGGCATCAGTTCTTCAGGGAAAGCCTCGCTACGATGTAGACCACATCGATCTTAACCACATTGACTACGAAACAGACGTTCTGGTAATTGGTGGCGGTGGAGCTGGAACATCAGCTTCAATTATGGCATCTGAAGCAGGAGCTAAAGTTCTTCTGGTAACAAAGCTTCGTGTAGGGGACGCAAACACAATGATGGCAGAAGGAGGAATTCAGGCTGCAGACAAGCCTAACGATTCCCCAGCCCAGCACTACCTGGACGCATTTGGTGGCGGTCACTTTGACGGAAAGCCGGAACTGGTTTACACACTGGTAAATAAGGCTCCTTCTGTAATCAAATGGCTTAACGACCTGGGCGTAGAATTTGACAAAGAAGCTGACGGTACAATGGTTACAACACACGGTGGTGGAACAAGCCGCAAAAGAATGCATGCCTGCAAGGACTACTCAGGTGCTGAAATCATGCGTACACTCCGCGACGAAGTTTTAAACCGTCCGGACAAAATTACAGTAGTTGATTTTACAGCTGCAGTTGAAATCATCAAAAATGATAAGGGCCAGGCATGTGGTGCAGTTTTGATGAACATTGAAACAGGTGAATTAATGATTGCAAAGGCAAAGGTTGTAATCATTGCAACAGGTGGAGCCGGACGCATGCACTACCAGGGCTTCCCAACTTCTAACCACTACGGAGCAACAGCAGATGGTCTTGTTTTGGGCTACCGTGCAGGAGCAAAACTTCTTTACCAGGATTCACTCCAGTACCATCCGACAGGAGCTGCTTACCCATCTCAGATTCTTGGAAAACTGGTAACAGAAAAAGTTCGTTCTTTGGGAGCAAAACTTATAAACAAAGACGGCGAAGTTTACATTCACCCTCTTGAAACACGCGACGTAAACGCTTCTGGCATTATTCGCGAAGTAAAAGAAGGCCGCGGTGTAGAAAACGCTGTTCAGACAGCAGTATGGCTTGACACACCAATGATTGACATGATTCACGGTGAAGGAACAATTCTTAAATCTATTCCTGCAATGTACAACATGTTTATCAAGTACGGCATTGACATTCGCAAGGAACCAATTTTGGTTTACCCAACACTTCACTACCAGAACGGCGGTATTGAAATTAACAAGACATGCCATTCTAATGTAGAAAACCTTCTTGTAGCAGGCGAAGCATCTGGCGGTGTTCACGGAACAAACCGTCTTATGGGCAACTCACTTCTTGATGTAGTTGTATTTGGCCGCGAAGCAGGTATTGAAGCTGGAAAAATGTTTGGCGGAATCAGTCAGACAGAAAATGAAAAGCTTAGCTTGAAGCACGTTAAGGACTTTGAAAAAGAAAGAAAAGACGCAGGCATTGACAGCGACGTACTTTCCCCAAAGATTTTGCCAACTTACCACCATGGAAATCCAGAGTTTGAAGGCAAAACAATTCCTGGTGCCTACAACTAAAAATTTAAATCTTTAGAGACGCATTGAAAAACGAAAAGCCAAAAGGGGCAGACTTTATAAAGTTTGCCTCTTTTTTTTATGGGCAAAACTGGACCTTGCATAAAAGCCTTCCGTAGCCCGCTAACGCTCGGTCTCCGCTTTATGGCTAAAAAAGAAATATTTTTCTGTAAAAGAAAAAAAGAATAAAAAAAGATTTTTTTCAAAAGCAAAGAAACGCTACGCCTTTTTTGCTTCGCAAAAAACTACTACAGGCTTTTTGCATGCCTCTTTAAAATGTCACAGCGATCTTCTAAAAAAAACATTTAAAATATTTTTTTTCAGATAGCCTTATCATGTCGTAAAGACCTAAGCGTTTTGCTTTCTTTTGGCCTACTTCATGCGTTCCCGAAGTAAAACTTAAATAAGAACTTGAAGTTGAACCAGTCGTTCCTGTACCATTGTTGTAACCGTACCAGCCTACGGCATCTAAACCTTCATCGGCGACCATATATAAAGACACTTTCATAGTTATTTTCATTCGTTTTGCCTTCAATTGTACCGCCAGCCACTTTTACATAGCCCAAAGGAAATGAAGTGCCACCTGCAATACAGGCTTTTGTTTCACCAGCTGCAACATTTCCGCTTTTGTCCAAAGTTTGAATTTTAAAAGAATAACTTGTGTCGTTTGTAAGACCTGTCACTGTAAAACTTTTTACGCTTGAATGCACTCCCATCGAAAAGGTAAAAAATTGTCCTAGGAAACAAGGTCCAATGTCACCCCTGCCTGAAAGGTCTGGTCTGCATATTCAAGGAAGGCTTTTAAGGCACGCTGTTTTACGAAAGAAGTATTTCTTTTCAAAATACGCATAGCCGGCCGTGAAAGCCCTTTAGTCACCCGCGACCTGTCGCGGGTGATGAGCGTTAGCGAAGGCTGGAAGGGCCGTTAACGTCAGACGGGATGCTTCAAAAAAAATAAAAAAAAATCTTCTATTGATGTTAAGTTCAGAATGGAATATAATTGCATAACAATTTTTTATGGAGCAAAAAAATGACTGCTTATCTAGCTGAGGTCCTTCATTCGGCCTTGTCTTTTATTTTCATTGTCTTTGCAATTGGCACTTTGGGTTACCTGATTGGCTGTTTAAAAATCAAGGGCATTGAACTGGGAACTGCGGGCGTTCTGCTTGTAGCTCTTCTTTATGGTGTTTTAAGCCACTTTATTCCTTCTTTCTCTGTTGCAGGTAAAGAAATTGTCCTTTTCAGTGACAAAATCAAGGGTAATTTTGGTTTAGTTTCCAACATTGGTACGGCCCTTTTTGTAACTGCGGTTGGTTTAATTGCGGGTCCAAAATTTTTCCGCTCTTTCAACAAAAGCACTTTCAGTTACATTATTCTTGGCGTAATAATTATTGCAATTGGCGCCCTTACAGCTGTTCTTTTGATTTTCCTTGACAAAGAATTAACTCCTTCTATGGCTGTTGGTCTTTTAACTGGTGGCCTTACTTCTACTCCAGGTTTTTCTGCCGGAAAGGAAGTGGCTCAGGCTGTAGAAGATGAAATTACTGCGGGTTACGGCATTGCTTACCTTTATGGAGTTTTGGGAGTTGTTCTTTTCGTTCAGATTATGCCTAAAATTCTTAAGGTAAACATGAGCGAAGAAGTTGCTAATTTCCGCGCTGCTAATGAAATTAAAATTCCTGAAATAAAGAAAAAGCTTTATTCTGTTGACCCATTCGGTTTCTTTGCTTTCTTCCTTGCTGTTGCTTTGGGCTGCGTTATTGGAGCAATTAAGATTCCTGGAATTAACTTTTCTTTGGGCAACTCAGGTGGTTGTTTGATTGGTGGTTTGATTGTAGGTCACTTTGCTCATCTTGGTGGACTTGACTGCCGCATCAAAAAAGAAGTTCTTAATTTTATGAGGGAACTGGGTCTTGTTCTCTTCCTGATTGGAGCTGGTGTTCCGGGTGGAGTTAACTTTATTGAAAACTTCAAATGGAGATACTTCCTTTATGGCGCAGTAATGACAACACTCCCAATGATTGTTGGTTTCATTCTTGCAAAATATGTTTTCAAGTTAAGCATTTTGAACAACCTTGGTTCTATTACAGGTGGTATGACATCTACCCCGGCCCTTGGTACTCTTATTGCAACAGCTGGAACAGATGATGTTTCTTCTGCTTACGCTGCAACTTATCCTTTCGCCCTTGTTTCTGTAGTTTTGGCTGCAAAAATATTGATTATGGCTTTTGTGCCTGTGTGAAATAGGATAAGATAAAAAACATGCTGCCACTTAGCAATACGCGTGAGTGGCAGTTTTTTTTATATTCTGAGATTTTATTTTTTGATTTTTTAGGGTTGCCCTTATTCTTCATGAAGAAGAATGATTAAAACTTTTGCGTCTTTTGAATCATAATAGTCTTCAAAATTCGCCGTATAGACAGAATGGGCATAAATGCTTTTGTTGTATTCAGCTTCATTCATAACTTTGTATAGGCAAACTTCTTCATTTTCATCAACATCGTTAATGGCAGTAATATTATCTGCATAGATTTCATGCAAATCGTCACGAAAGCGATAAATTTCAGAAGCCGCAACCTGATCTTTATATTTTTCTTTAAGCGCTTTTATTGTCATACAAGGATTTTAGCAAATTTCCGGGGGAGAGGTAAAGGTGCAAATCGCTCCCCCTAGTTCCAAAGAAATATCCATTTAAACAAAAAAAAGACCTTGAATAAAATCAAGGTCCTTACCATCTCCCACGGGAATTGAACCCATGTTGTCGGGATGAAAACCCGATGTCCTAACCACTAGACGAGGGAGACATTCCGCAATCACTTGCGATGTTTAGAATATACTACTTTAACGAATTCATGTCAACAGCAAAACGCAAAAAAAAGATAATTTTTTTTTTATTTTTTTTCGCATGACAGAGCCTTTCAGATCAATGCCTCCTCCTACATTCCCATATCAAATTTTCCAAGCAGTTTTTCCTTCAGCAAAAGCACTTCCTTGTCTTCCAGACCCAGATTTAAGGCACCGTTAATGTCCTGCATGGCACTGGCAAAATCGCCCAATTCGTAATAGGCAATGGCGCGGCGGTAATAAACATGACTTTGAAACTTATCAATAGAAAGGGAACGTGTAAAACATTCAATGGCTTTGGGAAAATCATTTTTTACGCTGTAAACAATTCCTTCGTAATAAATATTTCTAAAACCTTTAGGATCAAATTCTTCACTTTTAATAAAATCACAAAGAGCCTCGTCGTACTTGCTCTGGGCAAAATAAGCCATGCCACGGTGCTTAAAAATAACACCTTTAACAACATTGTTAGGTTCAGGATTCGAATTTAAAATTTTAGAATAAATGGTAATTGCGAGATTGTAATTTCCACTGTTGTGTTCATGCAAAGCCCTCAAAACCAAATCATCAATACTTAAATGCTCCAGCTCCAGTAAATTTTCCTGGCTAACAACAGAAGGCTTTTCTTTAGCGGCCAGACCAAATTCCTCCTCCGTCAGCAAATCCGCCTTTTCATAAAAAGTATTGCGCCTAGTGCCCAGTTCAGACTGCAGTTTATTCTGGTAGTCACGAATTTCCTGAAAAACCATATCTGCCAAAGTCAAGCTTGCATTTATAGAAGCCAGCTTTCTTCTTAAAGGTTTATCAAAAGGATTAAATTCAGATTTATAAACCAGCTCATGTTCCACTTCGGCCCAGGCATCCTGCAAAATAGTTCTTACTTGAATTTCACAAACCATATCATCCGGAATTGGAAGATCCATATTTTTGGGCAGACAATCGAAAGGAATCTTTACCAGAATGTGAACGGACTCATAACCAAATTCGCGAAAAGACTGGTCAGCCCCCTTCCTTTCAATTTCAATTACATCAAAAGCAGCCGTTATTTCCTTTTCCACAGTCGCCAAATCTTCCAGAAAAGCACAAATCACGCGGATGCCAATCATATCCGTCAGCGTCACAAGACAGTCAGCCTTTTCCGCCTGGACACTTTTTTGCCGCAAAACTTTTTTATAGTAACTGTCAAAAGATTTAATTCTGGCCTTATAAGTTGGCAAAGAAAGCAATTTTATAACATCATGCAATTTTTTTTGAACATTCGAAAGAATTTCCTGAAATTCCTCAGAATAACTTTCATAAATTTTCTTAAGCTGCAATTTTTTAGGCAAAGATAATTCGTACATACCCTACTTTACCACAAAAAGCCCCCCCCCTTCAACTTTAATTTATTTTTCTATTTTTTGAAGCATACCTCCTTTT
>CAVJHV010000080.1:0-10755 GCA_963649315.1 Treponemataceae bacterium
AAAATGCGACATTTTAAGTCTTTGTATTTCAAAGATTTAAAATTCGAAGGCATCTGCTAAAAAAGCATTGAAAATGATTTTTTAGCAGATGCCCTTATGTCATTTTAAAAACTTGTTCGCGCAAGACGAAAGCCTGTGGAGTCACTCTGGGTTTCAGAAGGAGAAGTTATTTGAATACAGACAGGAAGATAGAAGGCACTGTAGTACCAGGAACCGCCACACTCTGCATGATATGTGTAATATGGTGATGTATTTTTCAGCGAAGTTTTTCCTGTTTCCCGGTCAAGCCAGTCACTGCACCATTCCCCTACGTTTCCAGTCATATCGTAAAGGCCTAAAGAGTTTGCTTTTTTTTGCCCAACTTCATGTGTTCCTTTGTTCTTTGGGTCAGACATAAGTGTAAAAATTTTATAAGCTGGCCGTCTTCATCATAAGGCTTTGTCAGGCCGCTTTTATTATTGTAAGCGTACCAGGCTACTTCATCCAGTGCGCTGTCAAAATCAGGGCCGCGGTAATTGCTGTAATCCTGACCATTTGAATCTGTTCCACTGAATATATAATCCCAGGCAGCAGAAGAAGGGTCTGCCCCACGGGCAGCGTATTCCCATTCGGCTACTGTGGGCAGGCGGTAACCGTTTTTATTCATATCCAGTTCTACCTTTGCCACAGTAATGTGATTATCTTCTACATCCAGGATTTCAATTTTATATGCAGGATCCAGCCCTTCTTTTTTGCTTTTTTCGTTACAGAAATATACGGCATCAAACCATGTAACATTTTCTACAGGGCGTTTATCGTAATCATTTCCAAAGTCTACCCCGTAGATGTCTTTGTTTTTTTTTACTGCAAAGTGAAGGTTCTGCATCAAGAGTACAGATATCTGTATAGTCTTTCGTCAAAGTTACACTTACGATTTGATTTTGCATTATTTCCCTGTATTCTGCCTGGGTCACTTCGTATCTGCCTATGTAAAAATCCCTTAGCGTTGTAATGGAATCTTCTTTAAAAGTGCCCTGGTAAAAAGCTTTATTTTTTTTACCGTATACAGTGCTTCCTTTTACAAAGACCATATTTTCAGCAACTTCTGTTTTTATTTCCGAAGCCTGATTTTGAGAATATGCTGCCATCATAAAAAACGGCATTGCCAAAATTAATATTTTTTTCATTCCGACTTTCCTTTTCAAATGCTGCCCAGCCCGCCGTGGAGCCATGCGAAGCAGTCGGCACGCAAAGCGGGACGACCGAGCGTTAGCGAGTGGCGGAAGGGCGGTTAGCAATTTCAGTACGCTGCAAAAAAAATAAAATCACCTGTCTTCCCTGAAGTAAGGGATGCCCAGACTTTCAGGGGACTGATTTTCCTTTTTATTTCGAATGCTTGTGATTATCAAAACAATTAAAGTTACCAGGTACTGGGACATCTTGAAAAGTTCCAGTAAGGCGCGGCTGGAAACAGGAATGTAAAGGTAGAGAATGTAGAGGGCGCCAAAAAGGAAGGCACCTAAAATGGCTTTACGGCTGTCCCAGAGGGCAAAAATTACCAGGGCGACTGCCAGCCAGCCTCTGTCACCAAAACCGTTGTTTGTCCACGTTCCCCCCAGATATTCCATTACAAAGTAAAGTCCGCCCAGTCCCGCAATGGCACCGCCGGCAATTGTTGCAATGTACTTGTATTTTTCAATATTGATTCCGGCCGCATCTGCCGCAGCTGGATTTTCACCAATAGAGCGCAGGTTTAAGCCAACCCTTGTTTTGTTCAAAACAAAGGCTACTACAAAAGCGATTATAATTGACAGGTAAGACAAAAATCCGTAAGAAAAGAAAAGCTGTCCAACAACAGGGATTTTGCTTAAGACAGGGATTGAAGCCTGGTAAACACTCGCTGTTCTTGCAACAGAAACCTGTCCTACTCCACCTGCCAGACGTGAAATGGAACCGCCAAAGAAATTACCGAAGCCAATTCCAAAAGTTGTAAGGGCCAGGCCCACAACATTCTGGTTTGCGCGAAGGGTGATTGTCAAAAATGAATAGATAAAAGCGCCTAATGCTGAACAAAGCAAGGTGCACAAAAGCGAAATTATCATTCCCACAAAAGGAATTGGTGTGGCAGCAAGGCTTTCGTAATAAAAAGCGCCCATAAGTCCGGCAATTCCGCCCATGTACATAAGACCTGGAATGCCTAAATTAAGGTTGCCGGATTTTTCTGTAACAATTTCTCCAATTGAACCAAAAAGGATTGCTATTCCCTGAACAATTGCTTTTGTAATAAAAGTTAAAATAATCATCTGTCTGCCCCCTTAATTTGATTTTTCTACATGGCCATTTTCTGCCAGGTCATTTTCTGCAGTCTTTTTCACTTCGGATTTTGAACTTTTTCTTTCGATTACAACTTTAAAGCGAATGAAAAATTCACTGCCAATCAGGAAAAAGATGATTATTCCAATCAAAATATCAGAAACATTTTCGTTAAGGCCAAACTTACTTGCGATCTGAATAGCGCCGTTGTCCATCAAGCTTAAAAGGAAGCTGATTACAATCATTCCCAAAGTATTAAAGTTAGACATCCAGGCAACAATAATAGCTGTAAAACCGCGGCCACCTGCCATGCTTGTAGAAACAGTATGACTGGCCCCGCTGACAATCAGGCAGCCTGCCAGACCGCAAACGGCACCTGACAAAGCCATAGTCCTTATGATTACAGCTTTTACATTGATTCCTGTGTAGCGTGCAGTATCGCGGCTTTCCCCTACAACAGAAAGTTCATAACCGTGTTTTGTACTTTTCAGGTAAAATGTCATAAAAGCAGCAATCACCAGAACAATAATCACATTCAAGCCATAGCGCTGTCCAAAAAGTTCCGGGAACCAGCCCTTGCCCGTCATAGGATTTATAATTCCAACAGTATTTGAACCGGCAGGATTTTCCCAAAAGACAATGCAAAAAGTAATAATCTGCATGGCAATGTAATTCATCATCAAAGTAAAAAGAGTTTCGTTAGTATTAAACTTTGCCTTAAAGAAAGCAGGTATAATGCCCCAAATCATTCCGGCCAGGCAGCTTGCAAGCATTATCAAAGGAAGAAGAAGTCCGTTTGGCAGGGCAGAACCGTAAATCATAAGGGCAGCACTGGCCAGTCCTCCCATCAAAACCTGACCTTCAGCACCAATGTTCCAGAAGCGCATTTTAAATGCCGGCACCAGTCCAATTGCCACTAGAAGCAGGGCCAGAGTGTCACGGATTGTAACCCAAAGTCGACGGTTAGTTCCCAAAGCTCCATCCAGAATGCCACCGTAAACTTCTATAGGATTTAAATCAGTTACAGAAATAATAACCAGGGCACAAATGACCAAAGCCAGCAAAACCGCAGCCACCCGGATTAAAAGGGCCTTCCACAAAGGTTCAAAATCTCTTTTAGCAAGTCTTATATTCAACATAATTTCCCCTTAAGCAGTCATCAGGTAACCAATTTGCTCTTTAGTTGCCGTGCGGGCATCAACTAAACCAGTTACGCGGCCATTGTTCATCACAAGAATTCTGTCACACAGCTGCAAAATTACATCCAGATCTTCAATTACAGAAATAACTGCAACCCCCTTTTGCTTTTGCCTGTTCAGCTGATTGTATATGGCATAAGATGAATTTATGTCCAACCCGCGGACAGGATAAGCCACCAGCAAAACATCCGGTGCACTGGAAATTTCCCGTCCTACAAGCACCTTTTGAACATTACCGCCAGACAGTCTTCTTACAGGATACTCAGTTCCAGGGGTAACAACTTCCAGCTTACGCTTGATTTTTTCGGCCAGAGTGCGGGGTTCCCTTCTGTGGATCAGAGGATCATTTGAATTTTCATAAGTCCTGAGCATAACATTTCCCGTCATTCCCATAGAACCAACCAGACCCATTCCCAGACGGTCTTCCGGAACAAAAGAAATGTGGGCCCCGGTCCTCTTTATGCCCACCGGAGATTTATTTGTAATATCAATATCTTTATTTTCCTTATTGATAAAAGTAACGCTTCCGCCAGACACTCGCTGAATGCCGGCTATAGCTTCAAACAGTTCCTTTACACCGCAACCCGCAATTCCTGCAATGCCCAAAATTTCACCACGGCGGGCAGTAAAAGAAACATCATCCAAAGCTTTAAGCCCTTCTTTTGAATAACATGAAAGTCCCTGCACCTTCAAAACATCCACAGGATTTTCAACCGCAGTCCTTTCTATGTCCAGGGAAACTTTTTCACCAACCATCATTTCCGTAAGACTAGAAATTGTTGCCTTTACAGTTTCCAGAGTGTCAATGTAGCGGCCCTTTCTTAAAATTGTAACGCGATCAGAAATAGCCATTACTTCATTCAATTTGTGGGTGATTATGATGATAGCCTTTCCAGCCTTACGCATATTCCTCAAAACTTCAAAAAGGGATTCCGCTTCCTGAGGGGTAAGAACGGCAGTAGGTTCATCCAGAATCAAAACATCGGCCCCCTTGTAAAGGACTTTCACAATTTCAACCGTCTGCTTTTGCGAAACAGACATGTCATAAATTTTTTGATCCGGATTTAATTTAAAACCGTAAGCCTGGCAAATTTCGTTTATCTTGTTTTTTACAGCCTTCATGTCTATAAGGCTGCCAGTTTCTGTTCCCAGAATGATATTTTCCGCTGCAGTAAAAACATTAACCAGTTTGTAGTGCTGGTGAATCATACCAATGTGAAAATCATAAGCATCTTTTGGAGAATGAATTTGAACTTCTTTTCCATCAATAAAAATCTGTCCTGAATCCGGGCGGTAAATGCCGGAAATCATGTTCATCAAAGTAGTTTTTCCGCTGCCGTTTTCGCCCAGAATGCTCAAAATTTCATGTTTTTTAACATTCAAATTTACCTTGTCATTTGCAACTACGGATCCAAAAGTTTTGGTAATGTTTTTAAGCTCAATTGCGTAATTTTCAGCCATGCCTGTCAGTTCCCCTTATAAAAATCATATAAAAATAAAAGAGACTGACATTTTGCCTGATTTTAAGAAAAATATCATTCTCTTCTACCAATTTTTTTCAAAAACAAAAAATCCGGCAGCTTTAAAACCACCGGATTTTATGCTAAAGAAAACTAGCGTTCTACAATTCCATCAATTCTAAGATCAAATGCTGGAGCAGAAGCAACTGTCTGTTCGTGGAAGTATCCGTCGCTTACGTAAGCAGCATACTTTGCGAAATCTCCACCTTCAGCAATAAGATCTTCAAGAGAAGAACCGTTTACTGTAAATGTGTCTGTTGCAAAAACCTTTACGCTGCCAGCCTTAAGACCTTCAATAGCAGCTTCAACAGCTTCCTTTGTACCGGCAGCTGCAACATTTTCATTTATTGGAGTGATATAAACTGCACCGTCTGAATAACCGTTAGCCCAGTCAACAGTAACTGTTTCTCCATTCATAAAAGCCTTTGCAGATTCCTTGTAATAAGCACCCCAGTTAAGGGCAGCAGAAGTAAGAGCAGCGTTTGGAGCAACAGAAATCATATCAACATTGTAACCTACGCAAGGAACACCCTTTGCTTCACAGGCAGTTGGAGCACCAGTTGTATCTGCGTGCTGACTGATAAGAACACAGTTGTCAGCAATCAAAGCTTCAGCTGTTTCCTTTTCCAAAGACATGTCAGCCCAAGAGTTTGTATAGCGAACCTGCATTGTTGCAGAAGGACATACAGAGCGTACACCAAGGAAGAAAGAAGTAAATCCTGAAACAACTTCTGCATAAGGATAAGCACCAACATAACCAATCTGAGCCTGGTCAGCAGTAATCTTACCTGATTCAATCATTTCGTTAAGCTTAAGACCAGCTACAATACCAGAAACATAGCGTGATTCGTAAACAGCAGGCATAAAGTTGTGCATGTTTGCCAAACCGCTTGAAGCTGCCTGGAAACCAGTTGCATGAGCAAACTGAATTTCTGGATATTCCTTTGCAGCCATAAGGATGTAAGATTCATGACCAAAACTTGTACCAATGATGTACTTGCAGCCCTGGTCAGCAAGGTCAACTGCAGCGTCATAGCACTTTTCGCTTTCCGGAATAACTTTCTTTTCAATTACCTGATCATCAGAAAAACCAAGTTCAGTCTTCATTTCCTGAATACCCTTCATGTGAGCTTCAGTGTAGCCTTCATTTTCATCTCCAATGTAGATAACACCAACTTTGAATGAAGCATCTGCCTTAGATTCCTTTGCAGCGCCTTCCTTCTTTGAACAACCTGTAAAAGCTAAAAGACCTGCCATAGCAAAAGCAGTAATAGCTAAACCTGTTCTTTTCATACAATTAACTCCTCTCGCCTAAAGTAAAAAAGGCACTAGATAAGATGTAAATACCTAGCGCCTCCGCCTTTAAACGTGAGAATTTATTATCATATTTAAGGGCAAAAAGTCAATATAAATAAAGGATTTTTAATAATTTGGGCGTATCCCTCCGCTTCGCTCCGGGCCAGGCTTTGCGCAGTTCCGTGCTTTCGCACTACATTGTTTTGCTTTGCAAAACAACGCCTGCGGCGCTGCTCCAATCCTTTACGCAGTTTAAAAAAGAAGGAGCTGTAAAAAAAAGCCGGCATTTTTTAAGGAAGTCTCTAAAAATTGCAATTTTTAGAGGCAACTATGAAAATGCGACATTTTAAATCTTTGTATTTCAAAGACTTAAAATTCGAAGGCATCTCTAAAAAAGCATTGAAAATGATTTTTTAGAGATGCCCTTAAGGATGCCTTAAATCGTAAATGACATCTTTTAAATAATGGTTACCGCACATGCCATCTGCCATCAAGTGGGTAAAAGAATTAAAAACAAAAGCCTTTTCGTATTCAATTCCAAAAAAATACTTCATCTGCCCGCCATCATCCTTTTCCACTTTAACAACATACTTTTGCCCGTCACATTCAAATTCAAAATAGCGGGCCGTTTCCAAAAGAAACAAAAAATCTTCCCTTGTCATAATTTTATTATGGTAGGAATTCATGGGGAATTCAAGTTAAAACCTTGCGGGAACTGGACACTTTTCTTCAGAGAATGCTTTCCGTACAAATCGCTGGTCCTGCCATGCCTGCCCGCCAGCTCCCCACCAAAACAAAAAAAAACGGCCCCCTTTGTTTTCACAAAAGAAGCCGTCTTTTTAGGAGGCTCAATTTTTACAAAAAGCGCCTTTTATTCACACTCAAAGGCTAGTAGCCCATGCCGCCCATATCCTGGTTAGCAGCAGGAGGAGCAGGAGGTTCAGGAATGTCTGTGATAGCACATTCAGTTGTCAAAAGCATACCGGCAACAGAAGCAGCATTCTGCAAAGCACAGCGGGCAACCTTGGCAGGGTCAATAATCCCTGCATCCATCATGTTAACCCATTCCTGACTTGCAGCATTAAAGCCTACACCGGCAGCCTCATTTTTAGCCTTGTCTGCAATTACAGCGCCGTCAAGACCGGCATTTTCTGCAATCTGACGGATTGGTTCCTCCAAAGCGCGCTTAACGATTGAATAACCAACCTTTTCATCACCAGCAAGATCAGCCTTAGCAGGATCCAAAGCCTTGCTTGCTTCAATAAGAGCCAGTCCACCACCAGGAACAATACCTTCTTCCAAAGCAGCACGTGTAGCAGCAAGAGTATCTTCTACACGGAACTTTTTTTCCTTCATTTCTGTTTCTGTGATTGCACCAATTTCAATTACTGCAACACCGCCAGAAAGTTTAGCAAGGCGTTCCTTAAGCTTGTCCTTGTCATAATCAGAAGTAGACTTTTCTACAGCAGCGCGAATTTCAGCAACACGGCTTGCAATAGCATCCTTATCACCTTCACCGCCAACAATAACAGTGTTATCCTTGTCAATCTTTACAGATTTAGCAGTACCCAGATCAGAAAGTTCAGCACTTTCCAGTTTAAGACCCAAATCCTTTGTAATCACCTTACCGCCAGTCAAAACGGCAATATCACCCAGCATTTCCTTGCGGCGGTCACCAAAACCAGGAGCCTTAACAGCGCAGCACTTCAAAGTTCCGCGCAAAGAGTTTACAACCAAAGTTGTAAGGGCTTCACCATCAACATCTTCTGCAATAATCAGCAAAGCCCTGCCAGTCTGGGCAACCTTTTCCAGCAAAGGAAGCAAATCCTTCATTGTACTGATCTTTTCATCAAAAATAAGAATGTAAGGATTTTCAAAATCACATTCCATGCGCTCACGATCATTGATAAAGTAAGCATTAATGTAACCACGGTCAAACTGCATACCTTCTACAGTTTTAACAGTTGTTTCCATATTCTTTGATTCTTCAACAGTAATAACTCCGTCTTTACCAACCTTTTCAATAGCTTCAGCCAGAATCTTACCAATTTCAGGATCATTGTTTGCAGAAATAGTTGCAACATGAGTAATATCATCATTGCCCTTAACAGCACGGCTCATCTTTTTGATTTCTGCAACAGTAGCAGCTGTAGCCTTGTCAATACCGCGCTTAATTTCAATAGGTGTCATTCCTGCACTTACAGCCTTAAGACCTTCACGGACAATAGCGTATGCAAGAACAGTAGCAGTTGTTGTACCGTCACCTGCAACATCATTTGTCTTTGATGAAACTTCACGAACCAGCTGGGCTCCCATGTTTTCAAAAGGATCCTTTAATTCAATTTCTTTAGCAACTGAAACGCCATCCTTTGTAATTGTTGGAGAACCATACTTTTTGTCTAACATAACCAGACGGCCGCAAGGTCCCAAAGTAACCTTTACAGCCTTTGCAATCTGTTCAACACCGCTCAACATCTTTTTGCGAGCTTCTTCACTGTAAACTAACTGTTTAGCCATTTTTTGACTCCTCTTTATTTATGCCGGAAACCGGTTAATTTCGTATCTCTAAAAATATAAAAAAATCCCCATGTCGGCAAGTTTTTTTTGATATTATTTTTTTTTGCAGCATACCGTCTGACCTTAACGGCCCTTGCGTGGCTCGGCTGTTCGCCTCGGTGCTTTGCACTTTGCCTTCGGCAAACCACTACACGGCCGGCTGGGCTGCTTTTGAAAAAAAATATTTCATTCGTAAAGCAGCTGCGTCCCAGTCGTAAAGCCAGATTCAACACCTTTTCAAAAAAAGCGGTTCTATTCAAAATCCGCCTAGCCGGCCGTGGAAGCCCGAAGTCACCCGCGGCTAGGCCGCGGGTGATGAGCGTTAGCGAAGGCTGCAAGGGCCGTTTAACAAAAGGCGGTATGCTTTAAAGAAAATTTACAAGTTACTTTCTTTTTAACTTTCTGCCCATTATTTTGTAGTAAATAAGGCAGAGGATAATGCCAAAAACTGTGGCGGTTGGAGCGGCGGCGCCTATTGCAGTTAAGCTGGCGTCGGGCTGGATGCTCATTATGTAGGACATTGGCAGGCGGACCAGGAAGGATTGTGCCAGGCCCTGTGCCATTACGAAAAATGATTTGGAATGGCCGTTAAAATATCCCATGTAACTGAAAAGGATGCTGGTTACAACAGCTTCTGGAGCAAAGCCCCTCATGTATTCAAAGGAGCGTTTGATTACGGCGTCGTCATTTGTAAAGAGGTGGGAAAGCAAGTCGCCACGGAAGAAAATCAAAAGGCCTACAAAAAGTCCGACGGTACAGCCTATGCCCATGCCGCACAGCATTGCTGAACGGGCCCTCTTTTCTTTGGCAGCTCCGACATTCTGGGCAACAAAAGGCCCCATGCTTTGCATAAGTGATGATGGTATAAGCATTATGAACTGCTGGATTTTCTGGGCCACTCCATAGCCGGAAGAAGCGTCCAGACCTATGCGGTTAATAAAGGCGTTTAATGCCAGAAAACTGATGCTTGTTAAAAATTCCTGCAGGGCAAGAGGGGTTCCGATTTTTACAAATTTTCCTATTTCCGGACCAAAGCCTATGTCTTTTAAACTGAATTTAAAAGGAAGTTTTTTCTTTCTGATGATTACAAGCGACAAAAAAACGCTGACCGCCTGAGCCGCAATAGTCGCAATGGCAGCCCCCTGGACATTCATGTCAAAAACTGCAACTAACAGTAAGTCACCAATGATGTTTACAACGCATGCAATGGCAACAAAAATGAGTGGGGATGTAGAATCGCCCAGACCGCGGAAGATGCAGCTGATAAGATTGTAGGCCACTATAAAAATAAATCCGCCACCGCAAATTCTTATGTACTGGACTGTTAAATCCAGGGCTTCTTCTGGTGCCTGCAAAAGAATGGCTATGGGTCTGGCAAAAACAACAAGTATAATTGTAAAAATTACTGCAACTACTGTAAAAAAGGCTATGGCGCCACCCAAAAGTCTTCCGATTTTTTCGTTTTCCCTGGCTCCCAGGTACTGGCCCATCAAAACTGTAACACCAACTGCTATGGAAACCAAAACGAATGTAAACATATTCAAAATGTTAGCACCCGTTGAAACACCGCTGATGCCGGCTGTGGTTCCAAATTTTCCTACAATGACAAGGTCAACGGCCCCGTACATGGCCTGCAAAACCAAAGCCCCCAATGTAGGAAACATAAAACTTACAAGTTTCTTAAAAATGCTGCCCTGGGTAAAATTCTGTCTGTCACTTAATTCCAAATCGCTCATAACGGGCAAGATTTTAGCGACATTGCGGAAAATATTAAAGTATTTTTTTTTTGAAGATGCCGCCTTTAAAAACGGCTATCCGCGGCTCCACTTCGTTCCGTTCTTTTTTTACTCCGTAAAAAAAGAATCCCTGCGGGCCCGCTACTATCCGACTAG